>JAJZQS010000022.1:3580-34280 GCA_021806745.1 bacterium | reverse complement strand
AAACCGCCGCCGGCGCGCCCGAAATCGAAGCCTCCCGAACGCCCGGCATCGACGAAGCGTCCAAAGACGGAGCGATCTTCGCCTCGAATTGGGCTCGTGCGCCGACGGCGAACAACGACAACGCCACAATGAACCTCATCGCTTCACCTCTCGGCGTGATTATATCGCGACTCCCGCCCGCGTCGTCCGGGACTTGAGTGCCGGCGGTTCGCGCCGAAAGACCCATGCGAAGAGAGCCAATGGGCCCATGCCGTTGTTGCGCTTTTGTGACACCCTGTGTTAGGATGTAACCCTTGGAATACGCCGAATGTTCCGGAGGCACCCTTCGATGAAGATCGTTCCCGCCTTGTTTCTGGCGTTGACTCTCGGCGCCGCTCCCACCCGCGCCGACGGGATTTCGTCCTACCTGCCCCCCAGTCTCGCGCAGGCGTGGACGGCGATGCAGCAGAAACTCTGGGCCAAGAGCGCCGGGAAGAATCCTCCGGATGCGCCCGTAAAATTGGAAGCCCTCTCCGCGCCCGCCGAAGACGCGCAGTTCGGCGGCGGCTTCCGCCCCGGCGGCGGGGGCTTCCGCCCCGGCGGCGGCGGCTTCCATCCCGGCGGAGGTGGCTTCCATCCTGGCGGCGGCGGCTGGAACGGCGGAGGCGGGGGCTGGCATCCGAGCGGTGGCGGTGGAGGCTGGCACCCTCAGCCTCAGCCCAATCCCTGGCCGCGTCCCAATCCCCGGCCTCAGCCCGATCCCTGGCCGCGCCCTAATCCTCGCCCTCAGCCGAACCCGCGGCCTCAGCCCAATCCCTGGCCGCGCCCCAATCCCCGGCCTCAGCCCAATCCTTGGCCGCGTCCCAATCCCCGGCCTCAGCCCAATCCTTGGCCGCGCCCCAACCCTCGGCCTCAGCCCAACCCCTGGCCGCGCCCCAATCCCCGGCCTCAGCCCAATCCCTGGCCGCGCCCCAATCCTCGGCCATACCCGGGACCTCGCCCGAATCCTCGTCCTCCGGTGATCATTCGCCCGTTGCCGCAACCCGGCCATCCGGGCGGAGGTCGCCTCCCCATGCCGCCCAAGCCGCTCGATCCGGGGCACCGCATGGATCCGGGCCGCAACGGCGATGGACGCGGCATCCAGCCCCCGCAATGGCGCAACGGACGCCCGTTGCCGCAACGCCCGATCACGGACGGCCACGGACGCTTCATTCCCCCGCGACGCGACGACCTCGGCCCGCTCGACGACCGCAACATCACCGGCCGCATCGGCGACATCGACCGCGGCTGGAACCGCGACGATCACGGCTACCACTGGTATGACTGGGACGGCCGCCAGATCTGCCACCACTACGACCAGTGGGGCTACAACTGGTGGGGCTTCTATGTGGGAAGCGCCTACTTCTGGACGCGCTACTACGACGACATGTTCTGGTGGTACGACCCCTACTGGCACCGCTGGTGCTGGCTGGACGGCGACCGCTGGTGGTGGCAGAATTCCGGCGGAGCGATCTACATCGTCGAGGGCGGCAACTACTACCGGTATAACGACGACGGCGGAACCGTGGTCGTCGTCCCCGACCAGACGCCCCCCATCACGCCGCCCCCGGGCCAAGTCAATGTCGGCAATGGAGCGTCCTACTACAGCGCCGACGGGTCGAGGATGATCACCATCGACCCGACCGACGGCTCCGCGTATCTGTATGCGCCCTCCGCTCCGGCCGGGGACGCCTTGGCCCAGGGCCGCTTCCTGGCCTCGGGCGTGAGCACGGCTCAGTTCGCCTATTCGCAGGGCACCACGCTCCAGCAAATCAACCTGACCTTCAGCGACGGCGTCACAACCGGCGTCGTCGACCCGAACGGCCAGCGCGCGGTGTGGGTGGTCAACCAGACCGCGACGCTCTACAACCTGAGCGACCCGTCCGTCCCCTCGGTCTTGCTCTCCCAGCAGGTCGCCGAGGTCCAGATGATCGACCAAGCCGGACAGGACGCCTCCGGCGCGCCGGAGCAGGTCCTGGAACAGATCAACGTCTACCAGAACGACGGCACCACGGCCTACTTCGACCGCGACGGCAATCAGACCTGGGGCCAGTTCGGGATGGAGGCATACCACCCGTCGGCCACCCCGCAAGGCGCGCGCCGCAGCGCTCAGTCCTCGCCGACTCTGCGCATGCTCCAAGGCGCGGTCACCTGGTAGGAATCCGCCGTCCGAACGCGGGCCCCGGCCGAACGGCCGGGGCCCGTTTCTTTGGTTTGACGCCGCTCCGGCGATGCGCTAGACTGCGCGCATGCTGACGATTCTGCTCTCCCTCGCCGCCGGCGCGGCCCGCGCCGACGACAGCCTGCTGAAAAATCGGCCCTCGGCCGTCGTCGCCGGGCGCCCGTTCGCGCTGGAGGCCCGCGACGGCGACCACTTCAACCTGGACGCGCCGCAAAAATGCGGCGGCGCCGCGCCGCTGTCCAAAAGCGCGCGCGAAATCGTCTGCCGCGTCGACGCTCCCGGCCGGGCGGACATCCTGCTGACCTTGTGCGACGACGCGCTGACCTTCTGCCGCCGTGAGACCTTCTCCGTCGAAGTCTCGCCCGGCGCCGCTTCTTCCGCCGCGCCCGCGAGCGCTCCGCCCAAAGCCGCACGCTCCGGCGAGACTCCGCCGGGCTTCATCGACAACGACCCCGCCGCGGCCTTCGCGCGCGCGCGGCGCATCGGCGCACCCGTGTTCGTCGACTTCTACGGCATCTGGTGCCCGCCGTGCAACGACCTGGCGGAGTACGCGTATCCGGACCCGGCTTTTCGCTCGGCCTCGAAGGGCTGGATCAAGCTCGCGCTGGACGCCGACGATGCGCGCTCCTTCGCGCTCAAGGATCGCTGGCGCGTGGGCGGCTATCCCACCTTGATCGCCGCCGACGCGCGCGGACGCGAGATCGACCGCCTCGTGGGCTTCGCCTCCGGCCCCGCGCTGGCCGAGTTCTTGATAAAGGCCAAATCCGACGCCGCGCTGCCCGCGCGCGAGGCGGCCAAGCGCCTGGAGAGCCTCGGCGCCTCGGCCCCGGAAAATCTCCGCCTGCGCGTGGCGCGCTGGCTGGCCGCCCGCGGCGAGCCCGCGCGCGCCGAGGCCGTGCTGGCCCCGGACGCCTCGCCCGCGGCGCGAAAGCTGCTTCTGGAGACGCGGCTTGACGCCGCGCACGGCGATGACTCCGCCAAGGAGGCGGCGCTCCTGCAGCTTGTCCGGGCGTTTCCCGATGACGCCTCCTACGCGGACTGGGTCGAGTCGCTTTCCGAGATCGACACGGCTCCCGTCGCCGGACTTCTGCCCGCGCTGAAGACGAGCGTCGCGCGCTGGGTCGGCGACCCGCGACTGAGCGATCACGGAGACGATCCGGGCGACTTGCTCTACGACGAGGCCTCGGTGCTGGACGCCCTCGGCCGCAAAGACGAGGCGCGCGCGGAATTTTCCGCCGCCGCCGACGCCTACGCCGCTCAAGCCGCGCGCTCCCCGCTGAAGACCCCGCGCGCCGCCAATTTCGGCCGGGCCGACTCCCTGCTCAAGGCCGGCCGCCGCGCCGAGGCCGAGGCGCTCTACGCGCTTTTGCTCAAGGCCTATCCGCGCGAGTTCACCTTCAACTACGACTACGCCTCGGCGCTGGCCGACGGCGGAGACTTGGCCCGGGCCCTGCCGTATGCGCGCGCGGCCGCGTCCGTCGGCTACGGGGACAACCGTCTGCGCGCCGCGCGGCTTGTCGGCGAGGTTCTGCTCGGGCTCGGCCGCATCGACGAGGCGGGCAAGATCGTCGACGACGCCCTGACAACGCCCGCGCCGACGCAGGCGCACGTGCGCACGGGGCGCTACCTCGACGCGCTGCGCGCTCTTAAAAAGAAGATCGACGCGGCGCGGCGCCCGGGCTGACGAAGCGGCCTAGCGCCGCAGCCCGGCGGCCGACGCGGCGGCGCCTTCCAGCAGTGCGTCCGCCGCGACCGGCGCGCTTGCGCCCGACAGGAATCGATCCATCGCCGCGACCGTCTCGGCGTAGCGAGGATTCGTCTCCGGGCGCGGAACATCGGCGTGCGCGATCGCGTCCGACCTCGGATAGAGAATCAGTTCGCGGCGCACGGACGCGGGAAGGTCCGCGACGAAGCCGACCACCGCCTGGGGGTCCACGGTTTGATCGTCGAGCGATTCGACGGCGAACACCCCGATTCGGCGCGCGGAGAGGGCGCGCTCGATCAGCGGCCGCCGAAGCTCGTTGAACTCCATCAAATCAAAAAGTTGGCAGACGCCGTTGGTGGCGAGTTGCGCGTACTTGTATGGATTCGTCTCGGGCGCGCCCTTGCCCGAAGCCCACGGCATCGCGTGTTCCATGATCGCGTCGGCGCCCGGCACGCCGCACCAATCGGTCTTGGGCGTGTCAAAGGCCAACGCCGGCGAAAACAAGAGCAAATCGCCCCAGCGCTGGGGCTCGGGCTCCCGCGTCATTTCGCTTTCGGCCAGCGCGTCCAGCGCCAGCGCGCCGCCGGTCGAAAATCCCAAAATGGAAACCCGGCGGCCCAGCCGACGCGCCAGACTCAGTCCGAAGCGAGTTTCCTCGCGCCATTGGGACGCGCGCACATGGAGCAGGCACTCCGGGGCCGTGCCGTGTCCCGGCAAGAGAATGGAGACCACGTTGGCGCCGCGCGCATGGAGTTCGGCGCCGAGCGCGGCGACATAGTACGGCGAATCGGAAAGACCGTGAATGAGCAAAACGGCGTCGTCGGTCGGCGCGCCGTGCGTCTTGAGAAACGGCAAGTCCCCTTCGGCGCGTATGGCGGACTTCTTTGAATCCCGATATCGGCCGAAGGCGTCGATCGCCGAGGCGTAGTCGGTGGGCTGGGCGGGCAGAGGCCCATAATCAGGGCAGGCAAACGAAGCGGCGGCCGCGGGAAGCGCGGCCGACAGGAGCGCGGCGGATAGAAAAATCTTCACGCGCAACCCGACTCCGGGCTACATCGGCGGCAGGCCGATCTCTCCGAAGCGGCGCATCAGGTAGTCGTGGCGCTGGCCGTAGGGATAGCCGCCGTAGCCGTAACCGCCGCCGCCGTGCGCCTCGCCGTGGTCCTGCTGGGGATGATCGAGTTCGGGCTCGCCGGAAGCCGCCGGCCGGTAGGACGCGTCGCGCGAAAGCGCGATCGCGCGCAAAGCAGCCGAGACCAGCAGCGGGCGATCCTTGCTCATCAACATCTTTTCCAATCGCGAGGGCTGCGGCGCGCCGTCGGGGCCGAGCGTCTTGCGCGCGTACTCGGAGAAACGGCCGTTGCGGATCAGCGCCTTGGCCCAGGCTTCGGGCGTGGAGAAATACATCTGCTCGTGGTTGCTGCCCACGGCGTTGGGATCGATGTTCATGATCTTTTCCAGCGCGGGCAACAAATCCGGTCCCCCCGCCTGCTCGGCGGCCAGCACATAGGCGTAGAGGATACCCCAGGGGTCGTTGTAGCCCTGGATGCCGTGCTTGTCCACATAGGCGACCATCGCCTGGGACAGGCCTTTCGTGCGGTGGCCGCGGGCGACGAGCGTGGCCCAGGTCTGCGCGGCCTGGTAGCGGATCGTGCGCTCGGCCGAGCGGCTGCCGCGGCCGGAGATCATCTCACCGAGGATCTGGAAGGTCTCGTCGTCGGCCTGAGGCTGGGCCGCGACGGCCATCAGCGCGGCCGCGCGGCGCTCCGCGCTGATCTTCGACCAGCGCGCCGGGTCGCGGAACTCCGCCAGAAGGTCGTCGACGCGGCCGGTGCGGCGCGCCAGCGCGAATATCCCCTCGGGGCTGGCCTTGATGGCGTCATGGTCCGCCGGGTAGCCGACTTCGCCCAGCGCCCGAGCCAAGGCGTTTTCCACGTCACGCTTGTTCTTGCCCGAAATTTGCGCCGCCCGGACTTGCGCGCGACGGATCTCGGCCAAGCCCGCGCGCGTGTAGAGCGCGGCCAGGGCGTCGACGAGCGCGTTGTGCAACGGAACCTGGTAGTGGCTGTAATCGTTGAGGTTGGCCGACAGGTTTTCCAGCCGCGCGATGTCCGAGGCGTCGCCGAAGCGCTGGAACACGAGCGCGGCGGTCATCGCGAGCGCATTGTGGCTGGTGATCGACATTTGCGGGATGTTGGGCGACTCCCAGTTGTGCGCCGGAAACCACGCGCGCGCCTCTTCAAGCTGCGCCTTGGTCGCCAGGCGCGCCCACCCCTCGGCCGCCGCGACCTTGATCGAGGTGCCGTCCTGGTCGCGTTCGGCCAAGCGCGACTGGTCGACGAAGCGCATCAAAAGCTCGCGCGTCTTGCCCGCCTCGCTGAGCTCGTGCGGCGTGGCCGCCGCAGGAGCCTTCGCCGCGGAAGGCGCCGCGGCGGGCGCGGAGGCCGCCTGCGGCTTGCGCAGCTCGATCCAAAGATCGGAGCCCTTCGCGCCGCGCGCGCGCGCGCCCGACGCGTAGCCCAGGCGCACGCCCGGGATCGCGCTGAGGCGGCGATAGAGATCGAGCAGTTGATGGTTGCGCGTGAAGCTGCCGTTGACGTTGAGATTGTCCACGGTCTGCTGGGCCGCCTCGTAGCTGGCGGGCGGCGTGCCCGTGAAATGGGCGGCCAGGAAGGCCTTGTCGGCGTCGGTCAACTCGGCATCCATGTGGATCGAGGCGCGGATCGCGTCCGCGTCGACCGAGCTCGTCAGCTCGATCGGCGCCGAGACTCCCGCGTTTTGCGCGCGCTCCTTGGAGAACGCGATGAACTGCTTGAGCCAGCCCTCTCCCGTGCTTCCCGCGGGCGGGGCCAGCGCGGCCAGGACCTCCGGCGGCCAACCGGCCGCCTGCGCGCCGTCGGCGATCGCCTTGATCTGCGCGCGCAAGACGGGGTCGGCGGCCTTGGCGCGGTTGTTGGTCGCGGCCACGGCGCTTGCGCCGGGCATGGCCGGAGCCGGGACTTCGGGCGCGAACAAAGACGCCGTGGTCGGCGCCGCCGCGCCCGCCTGTTTGGCGGGCGCGGGTCGGACCGAGCGAAGGATCTTGTCGAAGAGGCCCTCCGAAGGCTCGTCGGCGGACTCGCCCGCGGACAGGCGCTCGATGAGACCCAGTATCTCGGCCGCGGCGGCCTCGGCCGCGCCCCTCACCGTCGCGCGCTCGATGTCCTTGGCCGGCTTGGCCTCGGCGGTGAAGACCACCTTGCCGTCTTTCATCGTCGCCTTGATCAGCCCGCCGCGCACCGTGTTGTTGCCGGAAGCGGCCTCGCGCAGAATCCACTGGGCCAGCGGATCGATGATGTTCTTCTCGATGGCCCCGGTCATCGGGCGCGCGCCGTAGAGAGGCGAGTAGCCTTCCACGGACAGGAACTCGATCACGCTCGGGTCGATCTCCAAGTCGGTGTCGTGACGGTCGGCGAGCAGGCGCTGGAAGTCGCGCACCTGCAGCTGCGCGATCTTGCGCATGTCCTGCTGACGCAGGCGGTTGACGCGAATCCACTTGACCTTCTTGGAGTCGTCTTTCTGCGCCGCCGGCACGCCGTCGTCGTCGCTGGGCCCGTCGTCGAGGCGGTTGAGGAATTCCGGGCGGAAGCGGCCGTGGATGGCCTCGGCCACCTGCGCGTCGATGTCCGCGTCCCACTCCTTTTCGATCTTGGCCGCCGCCGCGTCGGCCGCCGCCTCGCCCGCTCCGGCGTCGAGTTGAGCCTGGCGCGCCGCCTTCATGCGCCGCACGAACTCCGGACCGTCCACCGCGGCCATGCCGGCGTTGGAGGTCAGAAGAATCACCGTATTCTTGAAGTCGACGGTCCGCCCCTCGCCGTCGGTCAGGCGGCCGTCGTCGAGCACCTGGAGCAGGAGGTCGAACACCTTCGGGTGCGCCTTCTCGACCTCGTCGAAGAGCAGGACCGAGTAGGGCTTTTTGCGCACGGCCTCGGTGAGCTGGCCGCCCTCACCGTAGCCCACATAGGACGGCGGCGCGCCGGTCAGGCGCATGGCCGAGTGCTCCTCCATGAACTCCGACATGTCGAAGCGCGTCATCGCGTCGGGGTCGTTGAACAGGAAGCGGGCCAGTTCCTTGGCCAGGTAGGTCTTGCCCACGCCGGTGGGACCCACCAGCAGGAACTTGCCCATGGGCCGGTTCGGGTTGGACAGACCGGCCTTGTTGCGCCGGATCGCGTCGGCGATGGCGCGGATGGCGCGCTCCTGATTGACCACGCGTCCGCCCACTTCCTCCTCCATCTTCACGTAGCGCGCGGCGTCCTCTTCGGCCAAATTGAGCTGGCCGGAGCCGATGCCGGTCTTCTGCGCGATGACGCGCTTGACCGCATCCACGCTCACGCGCCCCTCGCCGTCGGCCACGGCCTCGCGCTCGGCGTAGAGCGCCGCCGCCTTGTCGATGAGCGCGACGATCTTGTTGTAGGCCTCCACGGGCAGGGCCAGCGCGGAGGGCACGCCCTTGTCGAGCAGCGCTTGGCGCGCCTCGTTGGCGGCGGTGACGAGTTCGTTCCAGGTCTCGCGGATGTCGAGCGTGATGGCCGCGCGCAGGTTGTCCGGGCGCGAGAGCTCGGCGGCGTCCTGGACGGCTTTGATCGCCTTGTCCGGGTTGTAGTTGGTCTTGTCGAACTGGTCGGCGAGCTTGGCCGCCGAGACCAGCGCCTCGTCGGAGATCGCCGCGTCGTGGATCTTCTGCAGCCAGGACTTCATCGCGCGCAGGATGCGGATCGTCTGCGGGACGGTGGGTTCCTCGATGGCGATCTTTTCCAGGCGGCGGCGGAACGCGTCGTCGCTCTCGATGAACTTCTTGTACTCGGCGTCGGTCGTGGTCGCGATCACCGAGATCTTGCCGTCGCGCAGCGGCCCCTTGAGCACGTTGGCGATCTTCTGGCCGTTGTTGTCCAGGAAGAACTTCTGTATCTCGTCCATCAGCACGATGATCTCGTTGCCGCGGCCGGGGTTAGGGTCGTTGAAGCGGGGCAGGAGGTCGAGCACCGCGTTGAGCACCTTGACCGGATCGTCGGAGGACAGGATCTTGTTGATGTCGAGCTCCACCAGCCAGCGGCCCTTCAGGCGCTGGAACTGTAGGAACTGCTCGGAGTCGTTGGCCGACGCGTGGTCGGCGTCTTCGATCATCTCGGCCAAGCCTTCGGCCACCGCGGTCTTGCCGGTGCCAGCACCGCCCACGAGGATCACGCTGTTGCGCATTCCGCGCGGCGAGGTGACGATGGGCAGGATGCGCTTGACCTCCTCGCTGCGCGCGACCACGGGCGGGCGGCTTTCACCGGGGCCCTTGGCGACGGGCTTCAGCAATCCCAGCAGAAGCTCCGCCATCTTCGGCGGGATCGGCGTGCCGTCTTGCATCTTCGCGTTTTGGACGAAGGCGATCCACTCGGCCTCCACGTCGCGTCGGGGCTTGCGTCGCGCGGCCTCCTCGGCCGCGGCCGCCTCGGCGCGGCGCCGCTCGGCGCGCGCGCGGGCCTCGGCCGACGGCGCGAGCGCGGCTTCGCCGGGCTGCTCGCGAAACGCCCGGACCTCGGCGGCGATGGAGCCTTCATCGAGAGTCTCGTCGGCCAGGATCTGGCGCGTGGCGGCGGCGTCGGCCGTCGAGGGAATTTCAAAAAGCGCCAGATTCTCGGCGCCGCGGAACTTCGGGTAGACCAGGCGCAGTCGCCGCGCCTCGGCATACTCCTTCAGCGCGTCCGCGCCGGTTCCCGGCTTGACGGCCACGAGCACCGCCTGCGACGGATCGTAGCTCTGCGCGTCGGGGTAGGGGCGCTTGACCCGGTTTTCGAGCGCCGCGGCGACATTCGGGTGAACCTCGACGCTCGCGACATCGGCGTCGGCGGCAAGTTCGCGGGCGGTCTCGGCCGCAGCCGCCTCGGACGCGGCGCTGAAGCCCCACGCCGCGCCCTGGCGGAACGGATGCGCGCCCTTGAGCTTGGCCACCAGCGCCGCGACCTCGGCGTCGGTCTTCGCGTTGTGGAAAGAAACCAGAACGGCGGAAGCGCTCCAATCGGCCTTGCCGTGCGAGGCGATCTTCTCGGGCAGCGCCGTCGAAAGAAGCCGGTCGCGCACGTCCACGGGAGCGGTCACCGTCTGAACCGCCTTGAGCGCCGCGATCTCCTCGACCGCGGCGGCGGCGTCGTCGACGCCAAAGCGCGTGGTCAGCACCATGTCGCCGCCGCTGTCGGCCGTGCGCGTGATCGCCGACATGGCCAAGAAATTCTCGCCGAGCTTCTCGCGCGCCTCGGGTGAAACGCCCGGTGCCAGGCGTACGCGCAGTTCGTTGTTCATCAGCGGGTCGTCCGCGCCCGGAGCCCTGACCTTCTCGCGCCAGTCCTGCTGCGCGTCGCGGGCGGAGGCCTCGGCCTCGATGAGCGCCTCGCGGCGAGCCGCGGCGGCCTCAGGCGTCTCGACCGGCGCGGCCGCGGGCTCGGGCTCGGCGGCCGGCTCTTGGGCCGGCTGGGCGGCATTGGCAACGCCGTCCGGAGCGCCCGACTCGACAGCCAGCGAGCGATAGACGGGACGCCCCACGCTGACGCGCTCCACTCGCGCGTCCGACGCCAGTTCGCGCGCGGACGCCGCCGCGGCCTCGGCCGAGCCCGCGTCGACGCGAAACACGAGCCGCGCGCCTTGTCCCACGGCGCTCTTGTTCGCGTAGCCGGAAAGCGCTCGCCGCGCGTATTCAACGCTGGTGCCGGCGCGGAAGAGGACCACGATCTGGCCCGGCGCGTGATTGGGCGATTGGCGCAGCTTCGCCTGCCAGCTCGAACGAGATGAGCCGGGCGCCAAGGTGCCGAGCATCCCGAGCAGGCCGACCCCTCCCGCCGCAAGTCCCGGCAGGTGGTGGGCCAACTCGGGGAACATCGCCGCGGCCCCGCCCAGCGTGCCCATCACCAGCAGCGCGCTCAAGGTCGTCGAACCGCGCTGGCCGTTGGCCTTCTGCTGGGGCTTGCCGGCCTCCTTCATCTCGTCGCGCAGCTTGCCTTCGTACTTGGGGTTGTCCCAGCGGTTGAAGATGTCGTGCTCGGCCAGCCAGCGGCGCGTGCGTTCGTAGAACGGAGTGTTGCGCTGGTCGGCCAGCAGTTCGAGGATCTTCTCGCGCGTGTCCGCGTCCTCGGTGAAGACCTTGTCCTTGAGGAAGTCCGCCGCGCGCTCCGGGTAGGCCTTCATCAACTCGGCGATCTTCTCGTCGTCCGACAACGCGCGGAAACGCTCGTCGGCCATCTTCTCGTCGATCAGGGTTTCGAGCGCGTTTTTCATCGCGTGCTCGGCCTCGAACAGGCTGACCTCGCTGGCCATGCCGCGATCCTCGGAGATCTGCGCGATCACCGAACTCCACTGGCTGAAGATGTCCATCGCGTCTTGCACCGCGGCTTCGGAGCGGACCTTTTCGCGGATGCACCAGTAGTCGTAGGTGCAGGGAAGGGCCAGGAACAAAAGCGGCAGGGCCACCGAGAAGTGGATGTAGGCCACCGCGTAGAACGCGGCCAGCGCGCCGAAGGTCACGCCGTTGGCCACGCGGTTGAGCGCGCTCTGGCTGCGCACGCCCAACTTCTCGGCGATCAGCGCCAGCAGGTTCGACGGTCCCTCATAGAGGCGCCGGAACAGGCCTTGATAGCCTTTCTCGACTTTCGGATTGTAGACCCAGCGCGCATACCACGCCTCGGGCAGAAGGCTGGCCAGCATCTTGCCGCCGTCGAGCTGCGGCAGCGGCAGCAGGTTGAACAAACCCAACGCCGCGTTCATGCGCGCCAAGCCGAAGGCCACTCCGGCCAGCACGCCCCCCGCGGGCAGCAGAGAAGCCGCGCCGAACGCCAGCGCCGCCAGCGCGAAATTGGTCAGCGGACCCGCGGCCGCGACCCAGAAGGCGTTTCGCGCCGAGCGCGGACCGCCCAGCGGGCCGCGCAGGTTGTTGAAGTCCGCGTCCACGGCCTTGCCCGAACCCAACAGCACCGGGAAAGGCAGCAGGGCGCTGGACACGGCCAAGGACAGCGCGGGCAAAATCACGGTCTTGACCGGATCGACATGGTGGAACGGATTGAGGCTCGCGCCGTGCGCGTGCTCGGCGGTATGGTCTCCCAGCGCCTTGAGCACGGCCAAGTGCGCGACCTCGTGAGCCAGGACGGAAACGACCAGTCCCGCGGCCAGGGTCAAGACGGGCACCGCGCCGTATTGGACGGCGACGAGCGCCGCCGCCGCCACCGACAGCGGCGCGGCCACCTTGACCCAAAGAGGCGTGCCTCGCTCGCGGCGGATCTCGGCCACGCGGCGAGCGGCCTCGGGCGTGGGGATCGAGTGGTCCTCGATCACGCGCTCGACGGGGTCGGAAGCGCTCGCCAAGCCAGACGCCGCGGTCGCGCGCGACGAAGACGCCGCGACGGTCTCAAGAGTCCGCGCGCGCGCGTCCTCGCCGTCGAACAGCCGGCGCGAACCCGCCAGCGCGGCCGACGCCCCGGTCCAGCGGGAGAACTGACGCGAAATCCATCCGACCGCGGTCGCGGCCGGCGCCTCGCCCCGCGACGGCGAGCCCACCCAACGCGGACCGTCGGACGCGGCGGGCGAGGCGGACGCGGACTCCTCGGCGGACGGCGCGTTCTGCGCGGGCGCCGCGGCGGCCTCGGCGGGCGCGGCGGACGCCGCGGGAGAAGACGGCGCGGCCGCCGCCGACAGCGCGGAGGAGGCGGCGGAAAGCGCGGGAGCCGACGCTGGCGCGGCCAGAGACGGCGCGGCCTGCGGCAAAGCGCCGAGCGCGCCGAGGGGCGCGATCGCCGACGCCGCGGGCAGGGAGACCGCGGCCATGCCGGCTCCGGCGCCGACGCCGGCGGCAGGCGCCGCGGACACCGCCTGCGCATACGCGCGGGAGGCGGGCGCCGCGCCGCTGGTGACGACCAGCGCGGCGCTGACGGCGGCGGCGATCAGAGATTTCATCCGGCGCGAAATCGGCGTCCAATTCATCGACATTCTCCCGTGTTGCCTCGACATGCCACAGACCGCGGCCCTCGTCGAAACGGCGGACGAAGACGGGCTCATTATAGGAGGAGTTGATCCAGGTCAACAGGAACGAAGGGCCCAAAATCGCCGCGTAAGAGGGCCCAGCGCGCGAAAGGACTTTCGGAGGAAGGCGGACTAGGCCCGCGTGAGGCGGCGCGCGAGGACCTCGCGCACCCCGGCGATGTTGACGCCGCGCTCGAGCAGCGAACGCGCTTCGCGCAGACGCGCCAGTTGGGCCTCGGAATACAGCCTGTGGCGCCCCTCGCTGCGCCGCGGGCGGACGACGCCGTTTTTTTCCAGCGCACGCAGCGTCCAGATCGGAATGCCGCACAAACGCGACGCGGCCCCGATCGGGTAGATCGGAGTCGCGTGCGTGCGTCTGAGGGGCGGATCGAGTCTAGGCACGAGGCGGTTTTCGCGGCGGCCGGCGCGGCGTCTTGAGGCCGCTCAACGACGCGAGCGGCGCGTCACGGCGAACCTTCGCGAACGGCGTCCAAGCGGACGAACGCTTCACGAACATCCACGGCAACAGGTCCCTGGCGATCATCGGCGCTGATCCTCCCGTTCACCTCTGCTGCGGCGAAGCGCTTTATATCAGGTAATCTAATTAATGTCAATAGATAATCTAAATTTACGGCGCAAAAAAAGGCCCCCGCGCCGAAGCGCGGAGGCCGATTTTCTGCGGGACGGATTAGTTGGACGCGGGCGCGGCGGCCGGAGCGGCGGCCGGGGCGGCGGCGGGAGCGGCATCCGCCTTCTTCTCGTCCTTCTTGGCCTTCTTGGACTTCTTGGCCTTCTTGACCTTCTTCGCGGACTTCTTGGAGACCTTGTGGTGCTTGGTCTTCTTGGCCTTCTTCTCCTTCTTGTCGGCCTTCGCGTCCGGGTTCGCCGGGGCGGACATCGACTGGTCGGAGCCGGCGGCCGGGGCCGCGGCCGGGGCCTGCGCGAACGCGGCGCCCGTGAGGGCGGTGAGAGCGACGGCGATCAGCATCTTCTTCATAGGTCCTATGTCTCCTTTAGATGTACATCGTGCGCGGCTTGGAGGGTGCGACCCTCCGGCGGATTCTACATCATCACTACGCGCCGGCGCAAAAAAAGTTCGCGGCGACGATCAAATTGCGGTCAAGCGCGAGTCGACGGCCGCCTGGAAGTCCGCGCCGGGCTCGACGCGCAGTTCGTAGTCCCGCCAGACGCGCACGCGCAGTTCCAGAGCGTGAAGCAGCAGGCGCGGCTCGCCGCCCACGGGCCGCGGGGCGGGACCATACAGAGGATCCCCCAGCAGCGGGTGGCCCAGCGCGCAAAGGTGCGCGCGGATCTGGTGGCGGCGGCCGGTCTCAGGCTCGACGCGCAGAAGCGCCGCGCCCGCCAGCCTTCGCAGGACTTTCCAGCGCGTGCGCGAGGGCTTGCCGTCCGGCGCCGCCGCGACCCGGCCGGAACCGAACTCGCGCAGCGGCTGCTCGCAGACCCCCTCGCCCGACATCTCCCCCGCCGCGACGGCCAGATACGCCTTATCGGCGCGCCGCTGCGCGAACTCCGCGCAAAGTCGGCGATGCGCTTCGGCGTCCTTGGCGAAGACCACGAGACCTCCGGCCTCGCGGTCCAGCCGGTGAACGACGAACACGCGCGCGCCACGCTCGCGCTGAAGCTGGGCGAGCAGGGTCTCGCCGATGTCCCCGCGTCCGGGAATGGTCGCCTGGCCCGCGGGCTTGTCGACGGCCAGCAGCCGCTCGTCTTCGAAGACGACGCGCGCTTGCGTCACTTCGGCCGGCCCACGACGCGCGCGTAGGCCTCGCGCGCGGACAACGCGTCGCGCTCGGCGGCCACCAGCCGCAGGAACTCCCATGCGGCCTCGGGGCGGCCCGCGTCCACGCCCACCTGATAGGCCGCGCCGCCCAATATCCCCCGGTACATCAATGCCGTCGCGTCGGCCATGTCCCCCTGCGCCCAACGCCGGCCGGACTCGAACGCATCCAGGGCTCCACGATGGATGAAGCCCACGCGCCCGGCCTTGAGCCCGTCAAGTCCCACAAGCTCGACGCCGCGCAGCAGTTCGATGGCCACGGAGGGAACCTCCACGCCCAGGCGCTGAGTGAGAACGCCTTCGTTTTGCAGCCAGTGGCCGTACTCGTGGGCCATGAGCACGCGAAAATGAGTCTCGGGATCCTTGAGCCGCCGCCAGCCGCGCTTGAGCATCAGACGGATGCCGAAGCGCGGATCGTAGTGTCCGTCGGGCAGGCCGCCGGAGACCTCGTAGGTCCAATGCGAGTGCCAGCGATAGACCCAGACATTGGTGCGCGCCAGTATCGCCGCGCGG
This sequence comes from bacterium, assembly GCA_021806745.1. GTDB lineage: Bacteria > Elusimicrobiota > Elusimicrobia > UBA1565 > UBA9628 > GWA2-66-18. Next base: position 19,034 of record JAJZQS010000022.1, on the reverse strand, counting down.
CGCTGGGCGTCCAGCGGGCGCCCCAGCAGGCGCGAGACGACGGGCAATTCCTCGCTCGCCCAGGCGGGGATGACGACGCGCGCCATCCGTTCGGACTGCTGCGCGCGCGTCAGCGCGCCGTCGAAAAGCGCCTCGGCGCTCCCGAACCGCGACCCCTCCGGGCGAACGGCGGCCGGCACGGCCGCCGCAGCCGAGCGGACGGCGGACGGGGCCGCCGCCTCGGCGCGGTCCGCTTCGGGCGCGGCCGCCGCCGGCGCGCTCCCCAACGGCGCCGCCTCGAACACGCTCGGTGCAATCGCCGCAGGCGACAGGGCCGCGGGCGCGGCCGCGGGCGCCGACAGCGCGGCCGGCAAAGCCGGCACGGCCGGAGCGAACGCGCCCTCCAAGACGATTTGCGCCGAAGCCGTCCGCGCGAGCGCCGCGATCGCGACCGCCGAAATCCATGCGCGCCTCATGCCCAAAGCATGCTCCATGCCCCGAGCCTCGGCCAGGGGCGGACGGCCGCCCGCGGACCGGGACCTTCGGTCCCGAGGGCGGCCGCTATGTTAGAATCCAAGGCGATGCTGCGCGCGCGGATATTGATCGTCGACGACGAGTCATCCAGCATCGAGATCATGCGTCGCTACCTGACCGCCAAGGGCCACGAGTGCGACGGCGCGGGCGATTGCGACGCGGCCCGGCACAGCCTCGAGCGCAAATCCTACGATCTGGTGCTGCTCGACATGATCCTGCCCGACCGCACCGGGTTCCAGGCCCTGCCGGAATTGCGCCGCGCCGGCGCCGCGACGATCTTGGCCATGAGCGGTCAGACCGACGACGACACGCGCCGGGACGCCATGCTGCTTGGCGCCGACGGCTTCCTGCCCAAGCCGCTGGATCTTCCCGCGCTCTGCGCGCTCATCGACTCACTTCCCGAGAAAAGCGGCTGATTCAGCTCGCGCCGCCAAGCGCCGCGAGCGTGGCCAGCCAGCGCTCCTCGCGGCCCAGGTCGTCGAGCGAGTCGTAGAGTCTCTCGGCCGACGGGCGCCGCTCCAGTACCGCGCGCGTGCCGCGCCCGCGCAGGGCGCGCGGCGCGCGCGCGGCCAGTTCGGCCAGCAGCAGCGCGAAGTTGACCTCGGCGCCGTGCAGCATGCGCTCGCCGAGCACCGAGTAGTCGAAGCGCTCGGCTTCGATGCGCAGCGTGCGCGCGGGGTTGAGAAAGACCATGTCCAGGCGCAGGACTCGGTCGCGCGTCTCCACAATGCGTTTTTTCTCCCCACCGCCCAGCGGCAGAGGCATGCCGGTGGCCAGCGCCAGGCCCAGGCGCGCGGCCTTGGCGCCGAGATTGGGTCCCTCGACGATCGACTTCTTGTCGCGGGTCTCCAGCGCCGCGGCGCACAGCGCCGCCAGCCTCGTCCAGCTCAGCCGCGCGGGCGCGAGGTTGGCGGGGCCCGACACGACGTCGAGACCGTCGCCGGAGAGTTCGATCTTTGACACGAGCTCGGCCTCGGGCGGAGACTCGAGCAGGCTTTGCGGGATCGCCGCCGCGTCGAGCCCGGCGCAGGAGAGTTCGGCCGCCAACGCCTGGGCCTCCTCGGCGGGCAGCGCTTCCGCGATCACGCCCCAGTTGCGCCGCGCGGGTCCGATGAAATCCAGCGCCGGAGCCTTCGCGCGGCGCGCGAGCACGGCGGCGACGGCGCCGGGCTGGAACTGCTCGGGGCGGCGCAGGACCGCCGCGTGAGGCGGTCGCGGCTCGCCGCTCATGCGGCGGGCGGGATCAGCGCGTAGCCCCGGCCCGTCACGCTGACCAGCCACTGGTCGGATTTCCAGCCCAGCTTCAGGCGCACGCGGCGCACGTGGACCTCCACGGTCTTGAGCGCTCCCTCCGACGGCGCCTCCACGCCCCAGACCTCGCGGTAGATCGTCGCGCGGTCGCGCGGCGTCGGCGAGCGTCCGGCCAGGAAATAGAGGAGCTCGAACTCCTTGGGAGTCAGGTGCGCGTACTCCTTGCGCCCGAGGATGGCCACCTTGCGCGCGTAGTCCAACGCCAACGCGCCCACCTCCAGCCGCGCGGGCAAGGCCTCGCGCGACTCGCCGGCGGTGCGGCGCAAAATCGAGCGGCAGTAGGCCAGCAGGCGCTCGGACTTGACCGGCTTGGTCAGGTAGTCGTCGGCGCCCATGTCCAGACAGGCCACGTCCTGGCCGTCCTTGTCGTTGCCGGTCAAGATCAGGATCGGCACGCGCGCGGTCAGGCCGTCCTGCTTCAGGTACTGGCAGACCTCGGTGCCCTTCATGCCGGGCATCACCACATCGAGAATGACGAGGTCGGGCATCTGCTCGCGCGCGGCGACGATGCCGGCCTTGCCCGAGGGCGCTTCGGTCACGCTATAGCCCTCGGCGCCGAGTACCTCGGCGAGGGTGCGACGGAACGCCGCGTCGTCTTCGATCAGCAGAACCTTCGTGGCCACGCGCCGATTTTATATAAAAGCCGTGTGAAGTTGCAGGCTCTCGTCGAAATACTCGCGGCTCTGGCCGCCGGCGCCGCCGGCGGCTGGGCGCTGGCTTCGGTCCGGCGCCGCCGCGCCGGGGCGGCCGGCGCCGAGATGCCCGACGCCGACCAGTTGGCCTGGCTGCAGCGGCTGTCGACGATCGGCCAAATGATGTCGGGCGTCGTGCACGAGGTGCGCACGCCGCTCAACACGGTGATCTTGAACCTGGAGCTGGCGCAAAAGCAGCTGGCGCGCGCGGAAAACCCCACGGAGCGCCTATCCACCGCGCTGCGCGAGGCCGACCGCGCCGTCGAGATTCTCTCCGATCTCCTCGATTTCGGGAAACCCTCGCCGCTGGATTTGCAGCCGCGCCCGCTTGCGCCTCTGCTGGCCGCGGCGTTGGAGCCTCTGCGCTCGCGTTTCGACGAACGCGGCGTGGCCGCGGACCTGGCTTGCCCGTCGGACCTGAGCGTGCTGGTCAGCCCGCGCCACTTCCACCAGGTGCTGACCATCGTCTTGCTCAACGCGCTCGACGCCCTGCCCTTCGGCGGACGGCTGGACATGAACGCCTCCGGCGACGGGGCGACGGCGCGCGTGACGGTGCGAGACAACGGCCTGGGCATCGCCCCGGACGTACTCGCGCGGCTGTTCCAGCCCTTCTCCACCGGGCGCGCGGACAGCGGCGGAACGGGGCTGGGATTGACCGTGGCGCGCTGGATCATGACCAAGCACGGCGGCGACGTCGCGCTGGCAAGCCCTGGACTCGGCCGAGGCACGACGGTCACGCTGACCCTGCGCGTCGCCCAAGCCGGCCCTTGACCCGGCGGGCCGGATAGCTCACAATAATTCCATGGCGAAAATACTCGTCATCGACGACGACATGGCCATCGTCGAACTGCTGCGCATGCGCCTGGCCGAACTCGGCCACCAAGTCGTCTGCGCGCTCGACGCCTACGGCGCCGCCGGCGTGGCCGCGCGAGAAAAGCCCGACTTGATCACCCTGGACTTCCAAATGCCCGCAGGAGACGGCATCACCGCCTACCAGCGCCTGCGAGGCAACACCTTCACAGTCAAGACCCCGATCATCTTCGTGACCGGAACCAACCCCGGCGACATCCTGGCGCGCGTGCCCGGCGATCCGCTCGTGCGCGTGCTGCAAAAACCCATCGAACTCGCCGAGCTCGTCGCGCTGATCTCCCAACTGCTTGCCGGCACCGTGCCGCCGCCTCCGCCCGCCCCGGCCAAGGCGAAGGCCCCCAAATCCTCGGGCCTGTCGGCAGGCGCGCTGGGCGGCGACATCCTCGACCTCGATCTCTAGCGCGAGGCGGGCTTGGCGTCTCCCGGATCCTTGTCGGAAGCGAGCGCGCGGCCGCGCGGGATCAGGGACTGGTCCCAGCCCCCGCCCAAGGCGTTGATCAGCGAGACCGCCGAGACCATGCGGCGCCCGAGAAGCTGGACGGAGGCGCGCTCGTCGCCCAGCGTTATGTTTTGCTGGGTGATCACGTTCAGATAGGAATCCACGCCGCCTTTGTAGCGCTGCATCTCAAGCACCAGCGCCAGTTCGGACTCGCGCGTGGCCGCGTCCTGCTGGCTGGATTCCAGGGACAGATACGACAGCGCCGCGAGTTGGTCTTCGACGCTCTGGAAAGCCGACAAGACCGTCTGGCGATAAGCCGCCACCGACGCGTCGTAGGCGGCCTTGGCCCCGTGCAGTTCGGCCTGCAGCCCGCCGAAGTTGAACAGAGTCAGCGCGCTGGCCGCTCCCAAGGACCACGCGCGCTGAGGCCAGGCGAACCATTGCTCGAAGTCGGCGCTTTGGAGGCCGCCTGACGCCGTCAACGAAATCGCCGGGAAGAACGCCACTCGCGTCAGCCCCACCGTCGCGTTGGCCGCCGCCACCTGGCGCTCGGCCGCGGCCACATCCGGGCGCCGCTCCAGAAGCTGGGAGGGCAGCCCGACGGGGATCGGCGGCGGCACGCCCGCGATCGCGCCGGTGCTCAGCGAGAACGCCGACGCAGGAACTCCGATGAGCGCGGCGATCGCGTGCTCCAGTTGCGCGCGCGTCAGCGCCAGGTCCGTGGCCTGGGCCAGCGTCGCGTCAAGCTGCGTCCGAGCCTGGATCACGTCGGCCTGCGAGGCGATGCCGGCGTTGAAGCGGTTGCGCGTGAGATCGAGCGCGACCCGGTAGGAGGCGATCGCCGAGCTCAGAAGGACTTCCTCCATGTCCGCCTCGCGCAGCTGGAAGTAGTCCGCGGCCAGTTCCGACTGGACCCCGAGCCTCGCGCTTTCCAACTGCGCGGCGCCGGCGGCGGCCCCGGCCGCGGCGATGTCGACGTTCAGGCCGATCGCCCCCCAGAAGTCCGGCTGCCAGGTTGCGGCGGCGGGAAAGTCGAAGTTGTTGAAGCGGCCGGAAAATCCCGCGTTGACCTTCATGCGCTGCAGCGACGGGCTCAGCGACAGCGTCGGGAAGTAAGTCGAGCGCGCGTAGGCCAACTGGTCGCGCGCCTCGCGGTATTGCGCGGCGGCCTGGGCCACGGTCTGGTTGGCCCGTTCGGCGCGGCTCTCCAATTCATTGAGCCGCGGGTCGTGGAATATCTCCCACCACTTGCCGCGCGCCAGCCGGTCGGAAGGCTCGGCCGGGCGCCAAATCCCGTCGCCGACGGCCGCGGCCTCCTTGAACGCCGGCGCCGAGAGCGTCTGCGGGCGGCGGTATTTGGGGCCCAGCGAACAGGCCTGCGCGAGCGCGGCGGCGGCCAAAGCCGCGGCTGCGCGATGTTTGCGGCGTGTCATGCGATGCCTCCGAAAGAGCGGACGCGCAGGCGCGCGAGAACGGCCTGCCTGGCGCGCGCGAAATACCCGGGGAAGCGCTCCATGTAGAGATACACGATCGGCGTGGTGAACAAAGTCAGCATCTGGCTGACGATGAGGCCGCCGACGATGGCCACGCCCAGCGGCCGGCGCAGTTCCGAGCCCATGCCGTGGCCCAGCGCCAGCGGCACCGCGCCGAGCAGCGCCGCCATCGTCGTCATCGTGATGGGCCTAAAGCGCAGCAGGCAGGCCTCGTAGATCGCCTCGCGCGGGCTCTTGCCCTCCCGGCGCTGGGCCTCCAGCGCGAAGTCGATCATCATGATGGCGTTTTTCTTGACGATGCCGATCAGCAGGATGATGCCGATGAGCGCGATCACGCTGAGTTCGGTGCCCGTCATCAGCAAAGCCAGCAGCGCCCCCACCCCCGCGGAGGGCAGCGTCGACAGGATCGTGATCGGGTGGATGAAGCTCTCGTAGAGGATGCCGAGCACGATGTAGACGGCGATGAGCGCCGTGACGATCAGCATCGGCTCGTTGGCCAGCGAGGACTTGAAGGCCTCCGCGGTGCCGGCGAAAGTCCCCGACACCGCCGCGGGCACGCCCATGCGCCGCTCGGCCTCGGTGATCTCGTCGACGGCCTGCCCCAGCGACACGCCCGGCTTCAAGTTGAAGGAGATCGTCGCGGCCGGGAAAAAGCCCTGATGGTTGACGACGAGCGGCGTGAAGCCCGGCTTGAAGCTCACGAACGCCGACAGCGGAACCTCTCGGCCCGAGGGCGTGCGCGCGTAGAGGGTGCGCAAGGTCTGCGGGGACTGCCAGTAGCGCGGCGCGACCTCCATCACCACGTGATACTGGTTCATCTGCGTGTACATCGTCGAGACCTGGCGCTGGCCGAAGGCGTCGTAGAGGGCGTCGTCGACGCCCTGCGCGGTCAGGCCCAGGCGGTAGGCCGTGTCGCGATCGATGTCCACGTCGGCCTCCAAGCCGCTGTTTTGCTGGTCGGTGTTGACGTCCACCAGGCCGGGCAGCGTCTTGATCTTGGCGAAGACCTTGGGCCCCCACTCGGTGAGCAGGCGCAAATCGGCCGACTGCAGCGTGTATTGGTAGAGCGCGTTGCTGGCGCGGCCGCCGATGTGCAGGTCCTGGATCGGCTGGAGAAACAGGTGCGCGCCGGCGACGGACGCCGCCTTCGCCCTCACGCGCTGCATGACCTGGAACACCGACGCGCGCCGGCCGAAGGGCTTGAGGCCCACGAACATGCGCCCGGCATTGGTGCCGCCGGCTCCGCCGGTGAACGCGATCACCTGGTCCACGTCGGGGTCGCTTTTGACCAGCCGGATGAAGTCGAAGAGCTTGCCGCGCATCGCCTGAAACGAGATGTCCTGCTCGGCCTGGATGCCGCCCATCATGCGGCCGATGTCTTGCTCCGGGAAGAACCCCTTCGGGATCACGATGAACAGCGCCAGGTTCAGCAGCGCCGCCGCGACGACGCTGAGCAGGGTCTTGCCCGGGTGGTCGAGCACGAACACGAGTCCGCGCTCGTAGAGCGCGAGCACGCGCTTGTAGGCGCGGTCGACCGAGCGATAGAGCTCGCCGTGCTTCGAGTCGCTTTCGCGGTGCAGGAAGATCGCGCACATCATCGGCGTGGTGGTCAGCGAGATGATCAGCGAGACCAGGATGGCCGCCGACAGCGTCACCGCGAACTCGCGGAACAGCCGCCCGACGAAGCCGTTCATGAGCAGGATCGGGATGAAGACCGCGATCAGCGACAGGCTCATCGACACCACGGTGAAGCCGATCTCGGCCGACCCTTTGAGCGCCGCGGGAAACGCGGCCTCGCCCGCCTCCAGATAGCGGGCGATGTTTTCGATGACGACGATCGCGTCGTCGACGACGAAGCCCGTCGAGATCGTCAGCGCCACCAGCGACAGGTTGTCCAGGCTGTAGTTGAACAGATACATCACGCCGAAGGTGCCCACCAGGGTCAGAGGGACCACGACGCTGGGAATCGCCGTGGCCACCGGGTCGCGCAGGAACACGAACACCACCAGGATCACCAGCAGTATCGAGATCAGCATCGTCTTTTCGACGTCGGCCACCGACGCCCGGATCGACAGGGAGCGGTCGACGATCACGTGCAGGATCGTGGCCGGCGGCAGCGTCGACTGCAGCATGGGCATCGCGGCCAGGACGCGGTCGACGGTGTCGATGATGTTGGCCCCGGGCTGACGGAAGATGATCAAAAACACCGACGGTTTGCCGTTGAGCCCGCCGGCGTTGCGCAGATCCTCGACCGAGTCGGTCACGTCGCCCAGCGCCGACAGGCGCACCGGCGCGCCGTTTCGGTAGGCGACGATGAGCGGCTTGTACTCGTCGGACTTGAACAACTGGTCCTGCGCCGAGATCCGGTATATTTTCCCGCCGTCTTCGAGCGCGCCTTTCGGACGGTCGGCGTTGGCGCGCGCCAGGAAGTTGCGCACGTCGGCGGTGCCCAGAGAATATTTGCTCAACGCGTCGGGATTGAGCTCCACGCGCACCGCGGGCAGGGAGCTTCCGCCGATGAGCACCTGCCCCACGCCGTCGATCTGCGACAGTCTCTGCTGGAGGATCGACGACGCCGCGTCGTACATCCGCGCCTGCGTCTGCACGTCGGAAGTCAGCGCCAGCACCAGGATCGGCGCGTCGGCCGGGTTGACCTTGCGCCAGAACGGGTTGCTGGGCAGGTTCGTGGGCAGGTAGCTGCGCGCGGCGTTGATGCCGGCCTGGACGTCGCGCGCGGCCGCGTCGGGGTCGCGGCTGAGGTCGAACTGCAAGATCACGGTCGTCGAACCGAGGTAGCTCGTGGAGGTCATCTCGGAGACGCCCGCGATGCGGCCGAACTGCCGCTCCAGCGGCGTGGCCACCGAGGAGGCCATCGTCTCGGGACTGGCGCCGGGCATGGCCGCGCTGACCATGACCGTGGGAAAGTCCACCTGCGGCAGCGGCGCCATCGGCAGTTGTCGGAAGGCCGCCCAGCCCGCCAGCGCCAAGGCGATGGTCAAAAGCGAGGTGCCCACCGGACGGCGGATGAAGGGCTCGGAAAGGCTCACGCCGCGCCCGCGCGCCGCCGCGCCCACGCGCGCGTAAGGCCATCGAATTTAAGGTAGACGACGGGCGTCGTGTAGAGCGTCAGAAGCTGGCTGACCAGCAGTCCGCCGATGATGGTCACGCCCAGCGGGCGGCGCAGTTCCGAGCCGGTTCCCGTGCCCAGCGCCAGCGGCACCGCGCCCAGCAGCGCCGCCATCGTCGTCATCATGATCGGGCGAAAGCGCAGCAGGCAGGCCTGGTAGATGGCCTCCTCCGGGGTCTTGCCCTCGACGCGCTCGGCCTCCAGCGCGAAGTCGATCATCATGATGGCGTTCTTCTTGACGATGCCGATGAGCAAGATCACGCCGATGAGCGCGATCACGTCGAAGTCCATCCGGCACAGGATCAGCGCCGCGAGCGCGCCCACGCCGGCCGAGGGCAAAGTCGACAGGATGGTCAGCGGGTGGATGTAGCTTTCGTAGAGCACGCCGAGCACGATGTAGACGGTCACGATCGCGGCCAAGATCAAGATGGGCTCGTTGGCCAGCGACGCCTCGAAGGCGGCGGCGGTGCCCTGGAACGAGGTCTGCAGGGACGCCGGCGGCGAGAGCGCCGCGACGGCCTTGTAGACCGCCGCGACCGCCGCGCCAAGCGAAGCGTGCGGAGCCAGGTTGAACGACAGCGTCACCGACGGGAACTGATCTTGATGATTGACGACCAGCGGCGCCACGTCGTTGCGCGAGCGCACGAGCGCGGCCAGAGGCGCCTGCCCGCCGGAGGCCGTGGGGATGTAGAGGTCGCGCAAGGCCGCCGGCCCCTGGCGCCAGGCGGACGCGGCCTCCAGGACCACGTGATACTGGTTGGACTGGGTGTAGATCGTCGAGACCTGGCGCTGACCGAAGGCGTCATAGAGGTTGTCGTCGATGGTCTGCGGAGTCACGCCCAAGCGCGAGGCCGTGTCGCGGTCGAAATCCAGCGTCACGCCCAGCCCGTCGGGCAGGCGGTCGGCGGCCACGTCGCGCAGTTGCGGCAGCGCGGACAGCGCCGAGGAGATCCTCGGCGTCCACTCGTCGAGCACCTTCTCGTCGGGGCTTTCCAGGGTGTATTGATACTGGGTGCGGCTGACGCGGTCCTCGACGGTCAGATCCTGGACCGGCTGTAGGAACAGCTTGATGCCGCCCACGCGCTCGAGCGTCGGCTGCAGGCGCGCGATGACGCCGGAAGCGTCCGCGTCGCGCTCCTCGCTGGGCTTGAGCGATATCTGGATGCGCCCGCTGTTGAGCGTCGCGTTGGAGTCGTCGACGCCGATGAACGACGACAGGCTCTCCACCGCGGGGTCCGTCAGCACGGCCCGGGCCAGCGCCTGCTGGCGCTCCACCATGGCCGAAAAGGAGACGTCCTGGGGCGCTTCGGTGATGCCCAGGATCATGCCGGTGTCCTGGACCGGGAAAAAGCCCTTGTCGACGATCAAAAACAACAGCAGGGTCGCGGCGAGAGTCCCGCCGGCCACCCACAGCGTCTCGCGCTGGTGCGCGAGCACCACGCGCAGCGTGCGGTCGTAAGCGGCGGTCAGGCGCTTGAAACCGTCCTCGAAGGCCTTCAGGATCGGGTGGACGCCGTCTTCTTCTTCGCGTCGCCGAGACAGGATGCGCGCGGCCATCATCGGCGTCAGCGTCAAAGACACGATCGCCGACATGACGATCGTCACCGCCAGCGTGACCGCGAACTCGCGGAAGAGCCGGCCGACCACATCGCCCATGAACAGCAGCGGGATGAGCACCGCGATCAAGGACACGGTCAGGGACACGATCGTGAATCCGATCTCGGCCGCTCCCTTGAGCGCGGCCTCCAGCGGCGCCTCGCCCAGTTCGATGTAGCGCGAGATGTTCTCGACCATCACGATCGCGTCGTCGACGACGAAACCCGTCGAGATCGTCAGCGCCATCAAAGACAGGTTGTCGAGGCTGTAGCCGAGCAGATACATGACCGCGAAAGTCCCGATCAAAGACAGCGGCACCGCGACCGCGGGAATCAGCGTGGCCGCCGCGTCGCGCAGGAACAGGAAGATCACGAGCACGACCAGCACGACGGTCAGCATCAGCTCGAACTCGACGTCGCGCACCGAAGCGCGGATGGTGACGGTCCGGTCGGAGAGCACGCGCACCGAAATCGAGCGCGGCAAAGACGCGGTGAGCTTGGGCAGGACTTTCTTGACGCGGTCGACCAGCGCGATGATGTTGGTGCCGGGCTGGCGCTGGATGTTGACGATGACGGCCGGGTCGCGGTCGGCCCACGCGGCCTGGCGCACGTCCTCGGCACCGTCGATCACGTCGGCCACGTCCGACAGGCGCACCGGCCGGCCCGCGCGGTAGGCGACGATCAGCGGCTTGTAGTCGTCGGCTTTCAGCAGCTGGTCGTTGGCGCCGATGGTCCAGGAGCGGCGCGGGCCGTCGAAGCTGCCCTTGGCCAGATCCACGTTGGCCAGCGCCAGCGCCGAACGCAAGTCCTCCATGCTCATGCGGTAGGAGGCCAGGGCCACGGGGTTGGCGCGCACGCGCACGGCGGGGCGCTGACCGCCGCTGATGCTGACTAGGCCCACGCCGGGAAGCTGGGCGATCTTCTGGGCCAAGCGCGTGTCGGCGAGTTCCTCGACTTGGGGCAGCGCAAGCTCGCGCGAGGTCAGCGCCAGCGTCAGGATGGGCGCGTCGGCGGGGTTGGTCTTGCTGTAGACGGGCGGCGTGGGCAAATCCGGCGGCAGGTAGGTCGCGGCGGCGTCGATGGCGGCCTGCACGCCCTGCTCGGCCACGTCGATGTTGACTTCAAGGCCGAACTGGAGCGTGATCAGCGAGCGGCCAAAGGAGCTGGCCGACGACATGCGCGCCAAGCCGGGCACCTGCCCGAACTGTCGCTCCAGGGGCGCCGTGACGGTGGCGGCCATCACGTCGGGACTGGCGCCGGGATAAAACGTCTCGACTTCGATGGTCGGGTAGTCGACTTGAGGCAGCGCCGACACCGGCAACTGGCGAAACGCCGTCAAACCCACCAGCACCACGCCCGCCATCAGCAGGGCGGTGGCCACCGGCCGCAGGATGAACAGCCGCGACGGGCTCACGGCGCTGTCAGTTTCCTTTCGCGCCCGAGGAGGCGACGACCTTGGAGCCGGGCTGGACCGAGTCGGCGCCGTCGACGACGACGCTCTCGCCGGGCTGAAGGCCGGAGATGATCTCGGCGTCGGCGCCCTCAATGACGCCCACGGTCACCGGACGCACCGACGCGACGCCATTTTCGTCGACCGCGTCGACGTAGGTGCCCTGCGCGCCGCGCAAGATCGCGGCGGCCGGCGCCAGCACTCGGCCGCGGCGCGTCTCGAGCAGCAGGCGCGCGTTGACGAACTGATTGGGGAACAGCGCGTTGTCGGTGTTGGCGAACTCGGCCTTCAGGCGCGAGGTGCCGGTGGTGGGATCGATCTGGTTGTCCATGGTCAAGAGCTTGCCCGTCGCCAGCAGTTGACTCTTGTCGCGGTTGTAAGCCAGAACCTTGAGCGTCGCGCCCTCGGAAATCTTGCGCATGACCTGCGGAACGACGTCTTCCGGAAGCGTGAAGACCACGGCGATGGGCTGAAGCTGCGTGACCACCACGACTCCGCCCGCGTCGGCGGCGTGCACGATGTTGCCGGGGTCGACCAGGCGCAGGCCCACGCGGCCGTCGATGGGCGAGGTGATGCGGCAGTAGTCGAGCTGGACTTGCGCGGCCTCCACGGCGGCCTCGTCGTTTTGCACGGTGCCCACGTCCTGGCCCACCAGCGCCACCTGGGTGTCGAGTTGCTGCTTGGGAATGGCGTCTTGCGTGATCAGTTCCTTATACCTGGCCAAGTCCAGGCGCGCGTTGGCGAGCAGGGCGCGGTCTCGCTCGAGCTGGCCCTTGGCCTGGTCCAGCGCGGCCTGAAAGGGGCGCGGGTCGATGAGCGCGAGCACGTCTCCCTTGTGCACGAATTGCCCTTCTTTGAAGCCCACCGACATGAGCTCGCCGTCCACGCGACTGTGCACGGTCACCGTGTAGTAGGCGATCACGTTGCCCAGGCCGTCCAGATAGACGGGGATGTCCCCGCGTCGCGCCTGCGCGATGCCCACCGGCACGGGCCCTCCCCCCTTGTGGGCCGCGGCCGCCAGCACGGCCAGCCGATGCTTGTGCCAGCCCCACGCCGCCGCCAGCAGCAGCGCACCCGCAGCCAAGGCCCAGCGCCGATTCGAGGCTTGCCTGGCGCCGCGCCCGTGCGCGCGCTCCAACAGCGGCGACTTCTCGGCGGTGGTTTCCATGCGCGGCTCTCCCTCGGATTCAAAGTTCATGCGGTGTCGGCGATATAAATGACTGTCTGGTCATTATAACCTCCCACGGCCGTTTCACGCAAGCCCCCCGTCTTGACTCGCGGCGGCCGGCGGCGATAAGCTATGGCGCATCCGCTCCCCAGAGGTGTCCCCATGAAGACCGATCCCGCCGTGGCCGCCGCCGAACGCGCGCTGGAGTCCGCCAAGTCCGATTTGAAGAGGGCCAAGCACGCCCACAAGCAGGCCAAGAAAAAAGTCAAGCACGCGAAAAAAGCCCTGAAGGCCGCCCGCCGGCAGGCGGCCGAAGCGCCCGCCAAAGCCGCCGGAGCGCGCCGCGCCGCCGCGAAACCGGCGGCACGCCGCGCGCCCGCGGCGAGGCGCGCCGTTCCTGCGGCCGCGCCGCCCGCGACCGACGCCGCCGTGCCCCCCTCCGAGCCTGCGGGCTGACCCCTCGACTGGAGGAATTATTATGGCCGCGGCAACGCAAGAGCGGCTTGCCTGCGGCCGGCCGCTCTAGACCTCCCGCGCAGCGACGGCCCGCACCGTCAGCGTGCGCTCTACGCCTTGACGCCCCGCCGAAGGGCGGGGAATATGGTTTTCTCCTCGTAGGCGAGGTGCTGCTCGAGTTCCTGGCGCAGGCGCTTGGCCGCGGTACGGATGGCATGGACGTGCTGCCCGTCGCAGAGCGAAGACAGCGCGCGCAGCAGTTGGAGCATGCGCTCGATGGTGCGGTGCGTATTTTCGATCTCTTCGGACAGTCTCCCGCGCAGCATCTCGGCCACGACGCGCTCTTCCGCCTTTTCATGTTCGGCCAGTTCGCGCGCCAACCGCTCCTGCGTCGCCCGCAACTTCTTGAAGTCGCAGACGACGCAGTCGTCCCACCCCACACCGCCCTGGATGCCGACCGCGGCCTCCACCTCCTCGGCCAGGCGACGCAGTTGCGCGTGCTCCCGCATCAAGCTCTCGATCATACCCATCCCCCCTGCGTAATCCGTAGACACGCATCACTACGGCCTCCGCCCCCCGGCTGGCCTCATCGTTGCTCGCCTCGACACCGACGGGCGACGGCCGCGGTGGGAGGCCCCATGGGACAAGAAGAAAGCGCAGCGCCGGAGTCGTCCGGCCGGGCGCTGCTTGATGTCTTGGCCGAGCAGACGGGCCTGGAGCGCTCCGCGTGGGTGCCGGGAGTCGAGTGACCGAGGCCGCCATGAACGCACGGCCGGACCGCGAGCGGCCCTATGGGCGATTGCGCCGATACCGGGAAGTCGCGGCGATCCTGCCCAAGCACGGCTTCGGCGACTTGCTGCGCACGCTGGGCCTGGAGCACCATCTCCCCGGCGGCCTGCGCGGTTTGGCGCGGCGGCTGACCGTCTTCGACGAGGCTTCCCGCCCGGAGCGCGTTCGACGCGCGCTGGAGGAACTCGGGGGCACATTCGTCAAGGCCGGGCAGTACCTGTCCACGCGCTCCGACCTTCTCCCCCCGGACTACCTGAGCGAACTGGCCAAGCTTCAAGACGGCGTCGCTCCGTTTCCCGCCGCGCAGGCGCTGCGCCTGATCGAAGAGGAACTGGGCGCGCCGCCCTCGACCCTGTTCAAAAGCTTCGAAATGAGGCCCTTGGCCGCGGCCTCGGTCGCCCAGGTCCACGCGGCCGTCGCCGCGGACGGCACGCCGGTCGTCGTCAAAGTCGAGCGCCCGGGCCTGAGGCAGGTCGTGGCCGCCGACCTCGACATCCTGGCTCAAATCGCCGCCTTGGCCGAGCGGCACTCCGAGGAATGGCGGCTTCGCCAGGCCCAGCGCATCGTGGCCGAGATCGCGCGCAGCGTCGGCCAGGAGCTCGATTTCGCCCTGGAGGCGGCGCACGCGGAGCGCTTCGCCCGTCAGTTCGCCGACGACCCGACCGTCTGCGCGCCGCGGGTGCTGAGATCGCTGAGCTCATCGAGAGTGCTCACTCTGGAGCGCATCGTCGGCGTCAAGATCGACGACCTCGCCGCGCTCCGGAGCGCGGGCTTGGACCCGCGCGTCGCCGCCGAGAGGCTGGGACGCCACTACCTGGCGATGATCCTGACGCACGGCTTTTTCCATGCCGACCCGCACCCCGGCAACCTGCGCGTGCTGCCCGGGCACGCGATCGGCTACCTCGACTTCGGAATGATGGGGCGTCTGGACCGCGACACACGGGAGACGCTCGCCGAGACACTTCTTGCCGTCGCCCGGCGCGACGCGTCCGGCGCGGCGCGCGGGCTGCTGGATCTGGCCCGCTACGACGAAGAACCCGACCTGCGCGCGTTCGAAGGCGACGTCGCCGAACTGCTCGACCGGTACGCCTACCGCCCGCTGCGGGAGTGGCGGCTGGGCGAGATGCTCGACAAATTCTTCAGCGCCACCGCGAGATACCGCGTGCGCGTACCCGCCGAGCTGTTCTTGATGGTCAAGACGATCTCCGAGCTCGAGAGCCTCGCTCGCGCGCTGGACCCCGGCTTCGACGCGGTCGCGCTCGCGGCGCCGTTCGTGCGCCGCGCCGCGCGCCGAAGGCTCTCCCCACGGCGGTTGGCTGAGGACTTGGCCGATTCCGGCCGCGAAGCCGCGCGCCTGCTGGCCTCGGCTCCGGCCGACCTGCGCGAGATCATCCGCCAGGCGCGCCGCGGCCGCCTGCTCATCGAGTTCGAGCACAAAGGCCTGGAACCCGCGCTGTCGACGCTCGACCGAGTCAGCAACAGGCTGGCGTACTCGGTCCTGCTGGCCGCGCTGGTGGTGGGCTCCTCGCTGCTCGCGCGCGCGAGCGTCCC
>JAJZQS010000022.1:0-3480 GCA_021806745.1 bacterium | reverse complement strand
GCCGCCGCCGTCATCTCGCGGGCGTGTACGACGGTTTGACCGCCAAATCCTTCTCCATCTCAAGCACCGCCAGCGTGGTCTTGAGCACGGCGTCGGGGTTGAGCGACAGGCTGTCGATGCCCTTCTCGACGAGAAACCGCGCGAAGTCCGGGTAGTCGCTGGGCGCCTGGCCGCAAATCCCGATCTTGCGCCCCTGAGCTCGCGCCGAGCCGATGACGGTGGAGATCATGCGCTTGACGGCATCGTTGCGCTCGTCGAATATCGGGGCGACGACTTCCGAATCGCGGTCCACGCCGAGGATCAACTGGGTCAGGTCGTTGGAGCCGATCGAGAACCCGTCGAAGATCTGTCCGAAATCGTGGGCCAGGATCACGTTGCTGGGGATCTCGCACATCACGTAGACCTCAAGCCCTCCCTCGCCGCGGCGCAGGCCGTGCCCGGCCATCTCGGCCAGCACCTCCCGCCCCTCGGCCGTCGTGCGGCAAAACGGGATCATCAACTTGAGGTTCTTGAGCCCCATCTCGTCGCGCACGCGCCGGACCGCCCGGCACTCCAGCGCGAAGCCTTCGCGGTAGCGCGGGTGCGCGTAGCGCGATGCCCCTCGAAAGCCGAGCATCGGATTCTCTTCCTTGGGCTCGAAGGCCGCGCCGCCGAGCAGGTGCGCGTACTCGTTGGTCTTGAAGTCGCTCAGGCGCAAGATCACGTCCTTCGGATAGAACGCCGCCGCGATGAGCGCCACGCCCTCGGCCAGGCGTTCGACGAAGTATCGCGGCTTGGACTCGTAGCCCGCCGTCAGGCGCGCGATTTCGGCGCGCGCGGCCGCGTCGGTCACGCGCTCGGGGTGGACCAAGGCCATCGGGTGCACCTTCACCCAGTTGCTGATGATGAACTCCATGCGCGCCAGGCCCACGCCGGAGTTGGGCAGCATCGACAGCCCGAACGCGGCCTCCGGGTCGGCGACGTTGAGCATGATTTTCGTACGCGGCCGGCCCAGTCCCCGCAGGTCGACGCGCTCCTTGGTGAACGGGAGTATGCCGTCATAGACCGAGCCCGTCTCGCCTTGCGCGCAACTGACCGTGACCTCCTGCCCGTCGCGCAGCGTCTCGGTCGCGGTCTGCGCGCCGACGACGGCGGGCAGGCCCAGTTCGCGGCTGACGATGGCGGCATGGCAGGTCCGTCCGCCGCGGTTGGTCACGACGGCGGACGCCTTCCTCATGATCGGTTCCCAATCGGGATCGGTCATGTCGGCGACCAGCACCTCGCCGTCCTGAAAGTCCTTGAGATGGGAAAGCTCGCGCACGATCCGCACGCGGCCCCGGCCGATGCGCTCGCCCACGCTGCGCCCGACCACCAGCACTCGGCCGCTCTTTTCGAGATGGTAGAGCTCCATCACGCGCTCCTGCTCGCGCGAGTGTACGGTCTCGGGGCGCGCCTGGACGATGTAGAGCCGCCCGGTCTCGCCGTCCTTGGCCCACTCGATGTCCATGGGGGTCGCATGCCCGGCCTTGTGACTGTAGTAGTCCTCGATGACGCAGGCCCAGCCGGCCAAAGTGATGATGTCGTCGTCCTTGAGGGCGAAAAGTCCCCGCTGCGCGGGCGCAACCGGGACGTTGCGCACGCGCTTGGTGCCGGCGCCCTCGTAGACCAGGCGCAGTTCCTTGCCGCCCAACTTCTTGCGCAGGATCGGCCAGAAGCCGCCCTTGAGCGCCGGCTTGAACACGCAGTATTCGTCGGGATTGACCACACCCTGCACCACGTTCTCGCCCAGGCCGTAGGCTGCGTTGATGACCACCGCGTCGCGAAAGCCCGACTCCGGGTCCAACGTGAAGGCGACGCCGGAGCAGGCCAGGTCGGAGCGCACCATCTTTTGCACGCCCACCGACAGCGCCACGCGCGCGTGGTCGAATCCGCGCTCGGCGCGGTAGGAGATCGCGCGATCGGTGAACAGCGAGGCGTAGCAGCGCCGAACGCTGTCGAGCAGGTCGCGCCGACCTCTCACGTTGAGGAAAGTCTCCTGCTGGCCGGCGAAGCTGGCGTCGGGAAGGTCCTCGGCCGTGGCGCTGCTGCGCACCGCCACGTCGCCGGCCTCTCCGCTGAGGGCGTGATAGGCGCGCGCGATCTCCTCTTGAAGCTCTCCGGGCAGCGGCGCGCGCAAGATGGCGTCGCGCACCGCGTGACCCCGCCGTTGCAGTTCGGCCGTATCGTGGGCGTCGAGCCCCGCCAAAGTCTCCACGACGACGCGCTCAAGCCCGGCCTCCCGCAGGAAACGGCGGTAGGCCTCGGCGGTGACCGCGAAGCCCTCCGGAACGCTGACGCCCTCGCCCTCGAGCGCGCGCAGCATCTCGCCCAGCGAGGCGTTCTTGCCGCCGACTTCGGAGACGTCGCCCAAGCCCACGCTTTTGAGATCGACGACCAATCGCGGCCCGCGGTTCGCGCTGTCCATGGG
Source organism: bacterium (assembly GCA_021806745.1). Lineage (GTDB taxonomy): Bacteria > Elusimicrobiota > Elusimicrobia > UBA1565 > UBA9628 > GWA2-66-18. The sequence goes on along the minus strand of JAJZQS010000022.1, from coordinate 1,034 downwards.
ATTGCCCCCCTGCTCTTTCTTCGGGTGAACGCAACGGAACGTCTATTCCCCCGCCGCGCCCGCTTCCCCCTCCGGCGGGCGAGGCGTCGCCCGCCCGCCGGAACGCGCCCACTCACTCGACTTTGACGCTCACGCCCCGCTTCTTGACCTCGGCGGGCTTGCGCAAAGTCAGCGACAGCACGCCGTCCTTGCAGGCCGCCTTGACGTCCTCGGGGTGCATCCCCTCGGGCAGCGAGAAGCTGCGCTGGAAGCAGCCATAGGACGACTCGCGCCTGAGCCATGTCTTGCCCTTCTCCTCTCTCTCGGATTTCTTCTCCCCCGAGACGGTCAAGACGTCGTCTTTGACCTCCACCTTCACGTCCTCCTTTCGAACGCCCGGCAGGGCAATGTCGAGGATGTATTCCTTGTCCGTCTCGCGGATGTCGGCTCGCGGCAGCCACGCCGGCGGCAAAGCCGCCGCCGTCCGCGACGACGAGAGGAATTCGTCGAGCGCTCCGCCCAAGATCGGAATGCGGAACTCCCGAAACGGATCCAACATGCGCAACGGCTTCCACCCCTCCAGCTCACCCTCGGTCTGCGCCTGCGGCGTCGTCATGTTTTTCTCGGCCATATGCGCGTCCTCCAATGCCGTCCATTCACGACAGCGACGCTCATGAATCCGCAACGCTTTCTCCCCGGCGCGCACGAGCCGGGAGTCGAGCGCGAGCTCGGCGCGTCGCGCTCTGCGCCGCCGGCCTTGATTTCGCCCCCCCGCGTGTGCTATCGTGTCTTCGCGGGGTAGAGCAGCCCGGTAGCTCGCAAGGCTCATAACCTTGAGGTCGCTGGTTCAAATCCAGCCCCCGCAACCGATTTAATTCGTCCGCTTTCGAACCTGAGACGAGAAATGTCAGGACCGGCACCCACCGAAAGGTGGGTTTTGTGTTTCTAGGGGCCTGGGTTGGTCCGGCTGGGGCTGTGCCGGCGAGTCCAAATACGAGTCCAGACCAGGCGGCGTCGGCGACATTAGGTCCTTGCGATAACGTAACCGAGGCGAC
>JAJZQS010000130.1 GCA_021806745.1 bacterium | reverse complement strand
CAAAGTGGTGCGCCCGTCAGGAATCGAACCTGAACCCGCAGCTTCGGAGGCTGCTGTGATATCCATTTCACCACGGGCGCGGTGAGGAAGGGACTACAAGGCTATTTTACCTAATCTGGACGCAAGCGGACGGCCCAGCGCGGCGGACAGGCCGCGCGCGGCGGCTTGGAGCGCGCGCACGTCGACGCCGGTGTCGCCGCCGCTGGCGTGGAAGGCGAAGACCAGATCTTCCATGGCCACGTTGCCGGACGCGCCGGGCGCGTAGGGACAGCCCCCCACGCCGCCGGTGGACGCGTCGAAGCCGGACACGCCGTACTCGGTCCAGGCGGTCAAGGCGTTGGCCACGGCCATGCCGTAGGTGTCGTGGAAGTGCAGGAATACCTTTTCAACCGGCACGGCCTTCAGCAGGGCGTCGAGCAGGCGGCGCACGTCGTCGGGAGAAGCGCGGCCGATGGTGTCGCCGATGGAGTGCTCATCGACGGACAGGGCTTCAAGCTTTTTGACCGTCTCGACGACCGCCTCGGGCTTGATCTTTCCTTCATACGGGCAATAGAACGCCGTGGAAACATAAGCCCGCACCGGGAGCTTTTGCGCGCGTGCCGCCGGAACGACGGTTTTGAAGCGGGCGATGGACTCGGCGATGGACGCGTTGATGTTCTTCTTGTTGAAGCTCTCCGACGCGGCCGTGAAGACCGCGATCTTGTCCGCCTTCGCCGCCAGCGCCGCCTCCAGGCCCTTGTCGTTGGGCGCCAGCGCGGAGTAGAGCACGCCGGGTTTTCTTTGAACGCGGGCGAACACCCGTGCTGAGTCCGCCATCTCCGGAACGGCCTTGGGGCTGACGAACGCGCCGGTCTCGATCTCGCGCAGGCCGGAAAGCGACAACGCGTCGACGAAGGCGACCTTCGCGTCCGTGGAGACGGCCGCGCCCGCGGTCTGCAGGCCGTCGCGCGGGCCCACCTCCACCAGGCGCAGGCGCGGACGGCTCACGGCCGGGCGGCCCATTTCGGGGCGCGCTTTTCTAAAAAGGCGGACAGGCCCTCCTGCCCCTCGGGGCCGGAGCGCAGGCGCACCAAGGTCTCCACGGTCAGGTCCACGCGCTCCTCAAGTCCGGCGCGCGCGATCTTGGGAATCATGGCCTTGGCCGTGCGCACCGCCAGCGGCCCGTTCTTCAATATGTCGGCGGCGATCTTGCGCGCGCGCGCGGGCAGGTCCGCCGCGGGCGCGGTCTCCTGCGCCAGGCCCATGGCCACGGCCTGCGCCGCGCCGAACAGCTCCGCGGTCAGGTAATAGCGCCGCGCGTTGGCCACGCCGATCTTGGGCAGGACCCACGACGAGATCACCGCGGGCATGATGCCCAGGCGGACCTCGGAGAAGCACAGCTTCGCGTCGTCGGCCAGGAGAGCGATGTCGGCGGCGGCCAGCAGGCCCAGCCCGCCGCCGAACACCGCGCCGTGCGCGGCCACGATCACGGGCACCGGGCACTCGTCCACGGCGAAAAGCATGTCGGCGAAGCGCCGCGCGTCCTTCTTGCCCTCCTCCGGCGGCAACGCGCCGCCGCGGCGCATCCAGTCGATGTCCGCGCCCGCGCAGAAGTCCTTGCCCTCGCCGGTCACCACCACCGCGCGCAGGTCCGGGATTTTCGCCAAGCCGCGGAAGGCGCGCTCCAGCTCCCCGAGCGTCACCTCGCTCATCGCGTTGCGCGCGGCGGGACGCGCCAGCGTCACCTCGGCGACCGGCCCCAAGACGACCTTCAGGTGCTCGTAGTCCACGCTACATCCGGAACACGGGCCGGCGCACCGGCGGCAGCGGCGCGTGCGCGGCCGCGGCCAAGGCCAGCGCCAGCACGCGGCGCGTGTCGGCCGGCGCGATGATGCCGTCGTCCCACAGACGCGCGGAGCCGAAGTAGGGCTGGCCCTCCGCTTCGTATTGCGCGCGGATGGGCGCCTGTATTTTCTCCACGTCGGCCTCGGTCAGGTCCGCGCCGGAGCGCTTGAGCTGCTCGCGCTTGATGATGGTCATCACCGTGGCCGCCTGCTCGGCGCCCATGACCGAGATGCGCGCGTTGGGCCAGGTGAACAGGAAGCGCGCGCCGTAGGCGCGGCCGCACATCGCGTAGTTGCCGGCGCCGTTGGAGGAGCCGCAGATCACCGTGATCTTGGGCACGCGCGCGGTCGACACCGCCTGCACGAGCTTGGCGCCGTGCTTGATGATGCCGGCCTGTTCGAAATCCTTGCCCACCATGAAGCCGGTGATGTTCTGCAGGAACACCAGAGGTATGCCGCGCTGGTCGCACAGCTCGATGAAGTGCGCGCCCTTGAGAGACGATTCCGGAAAAAGGATGCCGCGGTTGGCGAGAATGCCCACGAGCCGGCCGTGGATCTTGGCGAAGCCGCAGACGAGCGTGATCCCGTAAAGCGCCTTGAACTCCTGGAAGCGCGAGCCGTCGACCAGGCGCGCGATCACCTCGCGCGGGTCCACCGGGCGACGCAAGTCGCGATTGACCAGCCCGTAGAGGTCGTCGTCCGGATACAGAGGCGACTGCCCCTCGCCCATCTCGAAACGCGGCGCGTTGAGGCCGGCCACGATCGCGCGCACGCGGCGCAACGCGTCGGCGTCGTCGTCGGCCAGATGGTCGGTGACGCCGGAGACGCGCGAGTGCATGTCGCCTCCGCCCAGTTCCTCGGCCGAGGACTCCTCGCCGGTGGCGGCCTTGACCAGCGGCGGTCCGCCCAGGTAGATCGTGCCTTGATTGCGCACGATGACGGCCTCGTCGCTCATCGCCGGCACATACGCCCCGCCGGCCGTGCACATGCCCATCACCGACGATATCTGCGGCACGCCCAGAGACGACATCACGGCCTGGTTGTAGAAGATGCGCCCGAAGTGCTCCTTGTCCGGGAACACCTCGCTTTGCTTGGGCAGGAATACGCCGCCGGAGTCCACCAGGTAGACGCAAGGCAGGCGGTTTTCGAGAGCGATCTCCTGCGCGCGCAGGTGCTTTTTGATGGTCTCCGGATAGTAGGTGCCGCCCTTGACGGTGGCGTCGTTGGCGGCGATCACGCACAGGCGCCCGCTGACCACGCCCAGGGCCGTGATCAGCCCCGCGGCGGGCACCTCGTCGTCATACATGCCCAGCGCGGCGGTGGGCGACAGCTCCAGGAACGGCGAGTCGGGGTCGACGAGATTTTCCACGCGCTCGCGCGCGGTCAGTTTTCCCCGAGAGCGATGCAAATCCACGGCCTTTTTGGGTCCGCCCGCGCGGATGCGCGCGAGCTTCGCCTCCAGGTCCTCGAGCAGGCCGCGATGATAGGCGACGTTGGCCAAAAACTCCGCGCCGGCTCGGTCGGGCTGGGAGTCCAAGACTGGCAAATCGGCGTCGGGGGTCTCCATGCGCGGATGATATCACATCGCGGCCGGGCGCCTGGAGGGCGGCGTTCTACGAGCGGCGAAATCCGCCGGGCTTGAAGAAGCGCTTCTTGCCGCCGACGAATCCTCCCGGCTTCTTGTCCCAGGGCTTGCGCTCGCCGAAGGGCTTCTTCTTCTCCCACGGCTTGCCCTCAGCGGGACTTTTGCCCTCGCCGGCCGCGCCCGCGGTGAAGGGCTTCTTTTCCCACGGCTTGCCTTCGCCAAACGACTTCTTCTTGTCCCACGGTTTGCGCTCGCCGAAAGGCTTTTTCTTCTCCCACGGCTTGCCTTCGCCAAACGACTTCTTCTTGTCCCACGGTTTGCGCTCGCCGAAAGGCTTCTTCTTGTCCCAAGGCTTGCGCTCTCCCGACGGCTTCCAGCGCCCGCCGTCCGCGTGCGCCGGCGCGGAGCTCGCCGCGCCGGCATTGTCGCGGCGGTCGTTGGGATCCCACGGCCCCACCGGCTGGCGGCGCCTGTCCTTGCCCGAGCGGCGCTCGACGAAATCCGCGGCGCCGACGGGCGTCCGCCCTGGCCCGGCGGACGCCTCTCCGGGCTTGAGCGGCGGCGGCTTGGCCGCGGTGACGAAGATCGTGCGCGCGCCCATCGCCGCGCCGTTGAGCTTGGCGATGGCGGCGTCGCCCTCGGCGTCGCTCGACAGCTTCACGAAGCCCAGGCCGCGGGAGCGGCCGGTGTCGCGGTCGGTGAGGATCTTGACATGGACGACGGTGCCGCACTGCGAGAAGAATTTCGCGAGCTCGTCTTGCGTGACCTCGTAGGGAAATCCGGCGACGAAAAGATTGGCGGGCATGATCTGGCTCCTGTGCGCGGCGCTAAGACGCAGAGTGTAGCTTCCTGGCAGGATTAATCAAGTGGCCCTCCAGTTGGCGAACGGCGCGCGAAATGGCATAATCCCGGCACGGTAGCGTGGCTGAGCGGTCAAAAGCACCGGTCTGTAAAACCGGCGGCAATAGCCTACATAGGTTCGAATCCTATCGCTACCACCATTTTCGACGACTTGAGCGCCCCTCCCGCGCTGTCGGTGATCGTTCCCTGCCTCGACGAGGAGGACAATGTCTCGCGATTTCCCGAGACGCTGTTCTCGGCGCTTGAACGCCTGGGCGTGAGCTACGAAGTCATCGCGGTCGATGACGGAAGCGGCGACGGCACGGGCGAGCGCCTGGAGGCCCTGCGCCGCCGCGGACTGCCCCTGCTCCCGCTGCGCCACGAGCGCACCCGCGGCCTCGGCGCGGCCGTGGCGACCGCGGCGGCCCAGGCGCGCGGCGAGTGGATCGTCACCCTCGACGCGGACATGACGTTCTCGCCGGACCAGATCGCGCTGCTGCTCGACGCGCAGCGGCGAACGGGCGCGGACTGCGTGCTCGGATCGCCCGCGCGCGGAAGCTTTTGCGGCGTGCCCTGGAGCCGGCGCCTTCCCAGCGCCGCGCTCAACGCACTTTATCGCCTGCTGTTTTCCTCGGCGATCACCGCCTACACCCCGATCTTCCGCCTCTACCGCGCCTCGCTGCTGCGCGCGCTCAAACCGGACTGCGCGGGCTTTGAAGTCAACGCCGAGATCGCCGTGCTGCTGCTGCGCCGCGACGCGCGGATAGTCGAGGCGCCCGTCGTGCTGACCGCCCGCGTCCTGGGATCATCGAAGTTGCGCCGCGCGCGGGAGCTCGGCGCCCACCTGCGCCTGCTGGCGCGGCTGTTGGCCGGCCGCTGACGCCGACGCGAGAGCTCGCCGTCGCGGTTCATCGAACGCGAAATTCGTAGAATCCACGCCTAATGATCCGTTCCGAGGCCTCGGCCCGAACGCCCGGATTCATCGTCTCGCGAGCGTGGTGGCTGGCATGCGCGCTCGCGCTGAGGGTCGGCTTCGCGCTGCGCCTGGGCGACGGATTTTATCAGGTCGACGAGAACGGCTTCTGCGCGCAGGCTCGGGCGCTCGCGCTTTCGGGCTCTCTCGGGCCCCACGGCGTGGCGCCTCTGACGCCGGGATTTTTCGCGCTCGTCTTCCGAGCGTTCGGCGACCGCTTTCTCTACGCCCGACTCGCCCAAGCCGTGCTGGGCGCGGCGACGGCCTGGATCATCGGCCTGATGACGGAAGATCTCGCGCGCTCCCGCCGGGCCGGGACTTTCGCGCTGGCCGTGTCGGCGGTCTACCCGTTCTTCATCTATTACTCGGGCATGCTGATGTCGGAGACCCTGGACGTGTTCTTCGTCGTGCTCTCTCTCTGGGCGCTGGTCGAAAGCCTGGGCACGGATTCGCCGGCCGTCGGCGCCGCCGCGGGGCTGCTGTCGGGACTGGCCGCGCTGGTAAGACCGGAGAACGCGCCGATCTTTCTCTTGCTCTGGCTGGCGGCGGGAGCCTGGCGTTTGTCGCGGCGGCGCGCGGTTCGGCCGTGGATTCTCGCAGTCCTGCTCTGGGCCCAGCCGATCCTGTTCTGGTGCGCACGCAACGAACTCGAAGTCGGCGCCTTCAAGCTCGACGACCACGGCGGCATGACGCTGGTCCACGGCACGATCCTCTTCGACCTCAACGAGATCGACACCGGCGTGGCGATGGACTCCTTTCGACGGAGCGATCTCTATGGACGGGCGCAATCGCTCAGCGAGCCGGCCCAGGACGCGCTCTACATGCGCGCGGCCGCCGACTACATGCGCTCCCATCCGAAGCGAACGGCGCGGCAGTGGGCGCGCAAGTTCGTCAACTTCTGGCGCTTCTACCCGCGCGTCGACAAGCGCTACGCGGACTTGCCGACCAACCACCCCTCCGTGGGCCTGCCGCGCGGGGCGCTGGTGGCCGTCAGCCTGCTCTTCGAGCCGTGGCTGATCCTCGCAGGACTCTGGGGACTCTGGAGGCTTTGGCGGCAGCGACCGGAGACTCTCGTACTGCCGCTGTTCGTCCTGTCCTCGGCGGCGCTCCACGCCGTCAGCGTCAGCCAGATGCGCTATCGCCTGCCGGTGATGCCGCTGCTGATCCTGGGCGCCGCCGTCCTCTGGGACGCGCGGCAGGGCGCCGATGCCCTC
>JAJZQS010000129.1 GCA_021806745.1 bacterium | reverse complement strand
CGCAGCGGGTTTTGGAGGCGTGCGGCTATCGGACGGCGAGGACCGATCCTGAGAGGGGAGCGGACGCCCCGGAGGAGAGGCAAGACGGGGCGGTGCGGCGTCTGGGAGGCTCGGTACTCGGGCTGGGACTGGGCGCCAAATCGCACGCGTTCGGCGCGGCCTGGTACGAGCGAAGCGGGGCGGGATATCGTGGGCTGAAAACGAACTTAGCCGAGGAAGGGCGAGGCTTCGCGATTCGTCATCTGCATTGGTTCGGTCGCGTGTCTCGAAGGCAGTATCTGCGCCGGTTCGGCCAGGACATCCTGGAGACGGGGGCGCTGTCGGAGGCGATTCTTCGTTTGCGCCGCGAGGGCGCCCTGACGGTGGACGATGACACGGTGTCCTGGGCGCTTCGCGATCCGGTGGACCGCGCGATCGCGTTGAAGGGGATTTACGGCGACGACGTCGCCGGCGCCTTGCTGGAATCGCGGCGCGAGGAGAAAAAAATATTCGACGCGAGCTTATCGAAAGATCCCGAGGCGCCGTGCCGCGAGATCGCGGCGCGCGCCGAGGCCAATTTCCGATTCATGGTGTATTATCGCGACGGAGCGCGGGGGGGCGATGCGCTGTCTTGAGATTTCCCTCTTTTATCGGTGCGTCAACCGCTGCGTTTTTTGCAGCAATTCCGAGGTCATGCGCGAGTTCGCGCGGGAAAAGCCGTCCATCGACGAAATCGGCGCGGAACTGGCGCGCTGGCGCGGGCGCGGCTACGGACACGTCACCTTCAGCGGAGGAGAGCCGACGCTGTCGCCGCGCGTCTGGGCCGTTTTGCGCAGGGCGAAGGAACTCGGCTACCGGACCCGGGTCGTGTCCAACGGCGCCGGCTTTTCCGTCCCCGGATTCGCCGACGCGGCTCTTCCCGCGCTCGATGAAATCTGCCTCTCGATCCTGTCCGACCGGGCGCGCGAGCACGATGCGATGACGCGTCGAGCGGGAAGTTTCGACAAGATCATCGTCGCCTTGAAGGCGGCGTTGCGCGCCGAACGCGCGCCGAGAGTGACGGTCAACACCGCGGTGACGCGCGTCAACGCCGGGCGATTGCCCGAGCTTGCCCGGATGATCGCCTCCTACGGCGGAGTGGGTGAATTTTGGATTTCGGCGCTGATCCCGGAAGGCGAAGCTCTCCGCGGCTACGCGGACCTGTCTTTGCCCTACGCCGAGGTGATGCGGCATGCGCACGGCGCGGCCGAGAGAGCCGTCGCCGATGGAATCAAGGTCGGATTTTTCGGATTTCCGGAATGCGCGCTGGGGCGTTGGAGCTCGAACGCCGGCGAGAGGGAAAAAAATCCGAGCGCGGCGGTCGCGCTGCGCCGCGTCGAAAGCGGGGTCGCCTTCGCCGAGATCCCGCCGGAAGAAGGGCCGCGCCGCGTCAAGGCGTCCGTTTGCGCGGCGTGCCCCCGCGCCGCCGTCTGCGCGGGCGTCTGGGAAAGGCACCTGCGCCAATACGGGGAGACGGAGGTCTCTTGTCCGCACTGAAAGAACCCAGGCGTCTGGAGTTCCATGTCGTCTACCGGTGCGTCAACCGTTGCGTTTTCTGCAGCGAGCGGGAGCACATGGCGGAATTCGCGGCGCATCCGGCGCGCGACGAGGAGTGGCGGGCGATCTTGGAGCGCAAGCGCGAGCAGGGATTCGATCATGTCACTTTCACCGGCGGCGAGCCCACGCTCTACCCGCGGATATGGGAAATGCTCGCGCACGCCAAAAGCCTGGGCTACCGCACGTTCATGATCTCCAACGGAACGCTGCTATCCTTGGAATCATTCTCGCGGAAAATCCTGCCGCTGATCGACGAGCTTTGCTTGTCCATGCACGGCTTCGATGGGCCGACGCACGACGCGTGCACCGGGCGCGCCGGAAGCTTCGCGCGGCTTTCCGCGGCCTTCGACAACGCGGACCGCCAGGATCGGCTCCCGTTCGTGTTCGTCAACTGCGTGCTCACGCGCGTCAACGTGCGTTGGATCGAGGCGATCTTGGAGGCGGCTCTGCGGCGGAAATCGGTGCGGCATTTCTTGTTGTCGAATCTTGCGCCCGAGGGCGAGGGGGGCCGGCTCTACGCGAAGTTGTCGGTAAAAACGGAGGAATTCATCGGGCGTCTGCCGGCGATGAGCGAGAGGGCTCGCTCGCGCGGGGTGGATTTGCGCGTCTTCGGCGTGCCGCTGTGCGCGCTGGGAGCGTGGCGCGAACTTTCCAACGACCTTTATTACTCCCCGCGGGTGACCGTGGCGCGGGCGTGGCTTTCCGACGGGAGGGCGGGCTGGTTCGAGGAAGAGGCGCTGTCGCCCAGGCGCGAGCGCGTGCATGTGGAGGCCTGCGAGCGCTGCCTGGACCGCGATCGGTGCGGGGGCGTGTTTCGGCGCTACGTCGCGCGCTACGGCGCCGGGAACTTGTCGCCTCGTCTTTCCGAGATCGAGGCGCCGCGATGAACGAGGCGCGGTCCGTGTCCGGAGGCGTTGGAATTGCAAGCGACGCTGAAGCCGCGCTTGGGCGGGTCGCGGATCAATTCAAAGAATACAACTACGATCCGTTCGTGCTGTTCGACCGCCTGCGGGCGGGCCGTCGCGGGCGGCTGGACGCCGCTCAGGCCCGCGGCTCCTGGATCAAGTGGGCGTCGCATGTGCGCGCGCGGCGGCGAGTGCCGCTTTGGAACTTATACGTCAACGTGCCGTTTTGCGCGAAGCGGTGCGACTACTGCATGCATTTTTCGACTCGTGCGCCCGGCCCCGGCGGGATGGAGCGCTACCTCCGGGCGCTGATCGAGCAGGCCCGCTACTTCGCGCCTGCGCTGGAAGGGCTTTCCGCTGCGAACTCGGCCATCGGCGGAGGAACCCCGAACCTGCTGTCGGCCGATCAGATCGCGAGGCTTTGCTCGGCCTTGAACGAATCGTACTCGTTCGATCCGGCGGGCGAAAGGACCTTCGAGGCTCATCCCGTCGGGCTGGACGAGCGCAAGCTGGCCGCGCTGCGGGAGGGCGGGATCAACCGATTGAGCCTGGGGGTGCAGTCGATGAATCCGCGCGTGCTGGCCGCGGCGGGTCGAACCGGCCAGACGCCCGAACTCGCGGCGCGCGCGGTGAGTGCGGCCCGCCGCTTCGGTTTTCCTCGCGGGGTCAGCGTCGACTTGATCCTCGGCCTGGCGGAAGAGGATGCGGACGATTTTTATCGCTCGTTCGAGCAGGCGGCGGCATGCGAGCCGGACATGATCTTCGTGAACGTGCTCAGGCCGGTGCCCGGATACGTGGAAAAGCGCTTCGCGGGGGAGGCGGCGCGGGCGGCGGCGCACGTCGAGCGCGCCGCCTCGGCCATCGCTCGGTGCGAGGCTCTGGCGCGGCGCCTCGGCTATGAAACGTTCCTGTCGGCGGGACAGGAATTCGTCTGCGCCCGTCCCGGACACGACGCGGGCGACGATCGTTCGCGCTATTTCGCCGGCCAAACAGCCGCGCCGTATTCGACTTTGGCTCTGGGTTGGGGCGCGAGCTCGCATGTGCGCGGCGAACGGGTTTACGACCAAGTGCGCCCGTTCGCGGAGAGCTTCGATCCATCCGCCGAATTGTTCGAGGGCGCGTGGATCGACGAGCGCGAGGAGATGGCCAAAAGTTTGACGATGACCATGCGCAATCGGCGATGCGTGCTCTGGTCCGAACTGGAGGAGTGGTTCGGGCGGGACGTGCGCGACGAATTCGGACCTGAGGTCGAGGAATTGTCGAGGCTCGGCTGGATTTCGTCCGGCGACGGCCGCTTGAGTCCGAAGGCGGCCGACGCGAGAACGATCATGCTGACGGCTCTGAAGTTGGTCGGCAAGGACGGCGTGGAGCGAATGCTCCGCGAAAATCCTTGTTCGGACGACGGCGCGGGGGCGGCGCGCGGGCGGATGCGCAACGTGGAGATCAATCTCGGGATGGCCTGCAATAACCGCTGCGCGTTCTGCATGAGCGGCGATCCGAAGATGCGGGCGGGCCGCTGGATGCCTTTCGAGGCGGCGCAAGAAGAACTGCGTCGGTTCAGGGACATGGGCTGCGAGTCCGTCGGATTCTTGGGCGGAGAGCCGACGGCATATCCCCGAATCGTCGACATCGTGCGCCGGGCCCGGGAGCTCGGTTATCGGCGAGTCGCATTGTGCACCAACGGCATGAAGCTCTCCGATGAGAAATTCGTCGAATCCCTGCTCGACGCAGGCGCGACGCGCTTCGCGATCTCGTTTCACAGCCGCGATGCCGCCGTCGAAGACGAAATCACCGCCGTCCCGGGGAATTTCGCGCGGAAACTCAAGGGGTTGCTCACGCTGATCGAGCACCGTCGAGAGGGGAGACTTGCCGACGGCCTGTCCCTGAATCCGGTTTTGAGCCGACGCACGTATCGCGACATCGTCGCCTATGTCGAATTTTTCCGCGCGGCGGGCGTGCGCGACATCCGTTTCAACTACATATGGCCCCAATTTCTCGCGCAGACGGATCGCGCGTGGGTTCCCAGCTATCGCGAGGCCATGCCGATCTTGCTTCGCGCGATCCTCCTCAATGAAAAGCGCTGGAAAATGACGCTGTCGTTTGGAGGCGTGCCCCCGTGCATGCTGCGTTGGGCGAACGCCGGCGTGAGCGAGCGAACGCGCGCCCATCTCGCGGGGCGCTACTTCGACGAGCAGGGCGTGGACTTGGAGACCCGCGTGAGCGCCAACGCCATGCGCTTCGACTGGCGGCGGCAGAAGCGCGAGCGCCTCAAAACGCACGGACCTAAGTGCCGGGAATGCGCATGGTTCGAGCGCTGCGACGGCGTCTGGAAAACCTACGCCGAAATGTGGGGACTCGACGAAATGACGCCGCTGGAGGTCGCGTGAACTCGCTGCCGGATTGGGCGCGATTCTTCGCCCGCGAGGACTGGCGCCGTCGGCGCTACTCGGCGTTCATTCCCGCGGAACCGACGATCGATCTCCAGCACGGGGATTTGGAATGCCGATTCACCTATCCGGTCGACGACGGGGTGTCTTCCGGCTACCTCGACGCGCCCTGGCGCCTGGCGAACGCCCGGACCAAGCCCGCCCGCTACGAGGTGCTGACGACCGATTTGAAGGAACATGAAATCGTCGCCGGTTCCCTGGCGAAGGCGAGGCGGGCATTGGACTTGGCCGTGGCCGCCGCCGAGCCGGGGCAGGCGATCGCGTTCAACTCCGCGTGCGTCTCCGACATGATCGGCGAGGATTGCGGCGCATTGGCGCGCGCCTGCCCTCGCTCGGCGCGCGTGCGCTGGAGGCCGTCGGACGGCGGCGACATCGCGGCGACGGCGGCGCGCGAAGCTCTGGACGGCCATCCGCGGCCGGTCGGGCGCGACGCGGGCTCGGTGGCGCTGCTGGGATTTTTCCAAGGGCGCGCCCTGGGCGAACTGCGCGAGCTGTTGAGCGTTGCGGGCGCGAGCGCGGACGCTTGCGTGATCCCATGCCTATCGCGCGCGTGCGTGCTCCGCGCGATGCGCGCGCAGCGCCTGATCGCCGTGCGCGGCGGGATCCACGACGATTCCGTCCGCGCGTTCGAGGCCGCCTGCGGCCGGGAGGCGGCGCGCCCGAACGCGCCCTACGGGTGGGCGGGCACGGAGTCGTGGCTGCGCTCGGCGCTGGACGGAGCGCTCGATGCCGTCCGGGAGCGCGCGATCGCGGGCATTTTCGAGCGGGCCTTGCGGCGGGCGGAGGGTCTGAGGCGGCGGGCCCGGCGGCATTGTTTGGGTTTCGTCGTGGAGCACGGCGGCGAGGCCTGTCTCGACGATCCCGCCCAGAACGCGGGAGTGCCGCTGGCCTCGGTGATCCGAGAGTTCGGATTCTCGATCGAGATCATCCCCGGGCCTTTCGCGGATCCCGACGAACTGGAGGCGCGCCTGAAGGCCGCGAAATGCCAGGCGGTGTATTCGGATTATCGGTTTGATGCGCGTCTCTCGCGCGCCGGCAAAGCCCGATTTTCGCTGGCGATGTTCGAGCCGGGAATCGCCGGGGCGTCGAGGACGTGCGAACGCCTGCTGCGCGTTTGTCGGATGGATTTCTATCGTCTTTACGCGGGGTTCTTGTCGTGAGAGGGATCGCCGACGCGGCGCTGTCTTTCGGCCAGCCGCTCGATTATCCATACATGGTCGGCGCTTATCTGGCGGTCAACGCGATCCGCGATTTGGGGATATTCGTCGACGGCCCCGATTGCGCCCTGGGAAAGACCGAGCACATCTTCGGCGTCCACGACCGCCGCTCGACGATGCTGCGCGCGGGCGGCGGCGGGCGCGTGGCCTTCAGCGGATTCGACGTGGCGCACGCTCCCACGGCCGGGACGGACTACGGCGACGAGAGCGCGGGCGCGCTGGCTTTGCAGGGGCGGGCCGACGCGGTGGTCGTGGCCAGCCTTCCGATGTGCCTGGCGGCGGGAGCCGACGA
>JAJZQS010000128.1 GCA_021806745.1 bacterium | reverse complement strand
CGGAGCCGAGGTAATTTCCGTACTTGGCCAGGTAGCGCTCCTGGGCGCCGCGAATGGAGTCCAGGGTCGACAGCGCTTCCGAGACCTTGCCCTTCTCGACGACCTTGAAGTACTGCGGAATGGCGATGGCGGCCAAGATGCCGATGATCAAGACGACCACCAGCAACTCGATGAGGGTGAAGCCCATCTGGGCTTTGCGGCGGCGCAGGGCGCGTTTCATGGCGTTCCTCCGAAGGCGTTTCGACGACTTCCAGAGGGTAAGATATCGCGCTCGCTTTGTCCAGCGGGGAATCTGGCGAAAATGTGAATAACTCGGGTCATGGGATCAAGTCGGTCTGGCACAACGGCGTGCTGCAGGTCACGATCGGGGGGGAATTGGGTTCCACGTCGTAGGTGATCGTGTAGGCGCCGTAATAAACCGATGTCGGCGGATTGCGCGTGGCGGTGATCTGCCAGGAAGGATTGCCCATGCCGCTTGTCGGCGTGCCCAGAGTGTAATTCAGCAGCGTCGGGATTTGAAGGTCGAAGCCGGTGCAGGCGGTGAACGCCGCGGTGCAGTAGAAGCCGCCGGTCTTGGTCAGGTAGCGCTCCTGGGCGCCGCGGATGGAATCCAGGGCGCTCATCGCCTCGCTGGCGTTGGCCTTCTCGACGACGCGGAAAAACTGCGGGATCGCGATGGCGGCGAGCACGCCGATGATCAATATGACGACCAGCAATTCGATCAGCGTGAATCCGCCGCGGGTCCGCCGGCGCGGCTTCGTCATGGGGGCATTGTAGCGCGCTTCGCCCGGCGCCGCCAGGCCGCGCGCCTGGATGAAAAGTGGACTGCATTTATGGATAATCGCTCATGCCGAGGCTGATGATCGTCGAAGACGACCCCGCGATCGTGCGGGCGGTCGAAAAGACGCTGACGCTGGCTGCCGGCTACTCCCTGGAGTGGGTGCGCGATCCCGACGCGGCGATCGCCCGCGCGATCGCGCTGAAGCCGGACTTGATCCTGCTGGACGTGCGCCTGCCCGAAGGCGACGGCCGTGTCGTTCTCAAGTCGTTGCGCCAGAACGTGGCCACGAGCGCGGTGCCGGTGATCCTGCTGACGGGGCTTGCCGGCGAAGCGGACAAGGTTCTCGGGCTCAACCTGGGCGCTGACGACTACATCGTCAAGCCTTTCGGCGCCATGGAACTGATGGCGCGCATCCAGGCGGTTTTGCGGCGCTCGTCGCCGAGCGGCGCGGGCGCTTCCGCGGTCAAGGCCGGAGAGCTGAGCCTGGACGCCGAGCGGCGCGTCGCCCGCCTCGGCGCCCGAAAGCTCGACTTGCAGCCGCGAGAGTTCGAACTGCTTTTCTTGCTCGCCGCCAACGCCGGGCGAGCGCTGTCGCGCGAGTTCCTGATCGAGAACACCTCTTCTTACGGACGCTTCGTGCCGACGCGCAGCCTCGACACGCACGTCAAAAACATCCGGCGCAAGCTCGGCGCGAAGGCGCGGATGCTCAGCACCGTGCCCAAGCACGGTTATCGTCTTGATCCTTGAAGCGGAGCGTCGTCGGTCGCTGTATTTCGCCTTCCAAGGACTTCTGACCGCCGTCTTGCTGCTGCTGGCGATGTTTTCGCCCGCGGTTGGCGCCGCCTGGCCGTGGGTGCTTGCGGCGGCGGTCGTGCTGATCGCGTCGCTGGCGCTGATCCGCCTTCTGCCCGCCGAACTCGTGGCCCGAGGTTGGCCGCAGACGGGCCTTTTCATCGGCGACGCGGCGGCGGCGACGCTGATCTTGAGCCTCACGGGCAGCCGCGCCCAGCTGTATTTGATCTACCTGCTCATCGTTTTTGGTTCGGCGCTGACGCGCAGCCTCGCCCAGCGCTGGGTCGTCGCGGCGGTCACCATCGGGTTGTATTTGACGCTCGGACGACTCGAGGCGTCCGGCTGGCCGATCCGATCTCAGTTCTGGCTCCAAGGACTTTTCCTGGCGGTCTCCGCGGCGCTGATGACGCTTCTGGCTCAAGACTCGCGGCAGGCCGAGGAAGACCAGCGGCGCCGCTACGAGGAACGGTTGATTTCGGTCGGCCGTTTGGCGACGCTGGGGCGCGTCGCCGGAGAGGTCGCTCACCAGATCAAGGGGCCGCTGACGACCATCTCCGTGGACGCCGAGGTCCTGTCGCATCGTCTCGCGGCGGACGCGGCCGCCCTGAAGGATTTGCGCGAGATCCGCGACGAAGTCGAACGCTGCAAGACGATCCTCAAGAGCCTGCTGGATTTGGGCCGCATCGAAGAAATGGACGTCGCCGAGTTCGACTTGCGCCGTCCGCTGCGCGCCGCGATCAAAAGCCTGCGCACGCAGGCCCGCCACCGCGGCGTGCGCGCCGAAATCGCGGCGATGCCGTCGCCGCTGGCGGTGCGCGGCGACGAGTCTCTCCTCCAGCAGGCCCTGGCCGCGATCTTGCAAAACGCCCTGGAGGCGGTGGGCGAGGGCGGACGCGTGTCGGTGCGCGCCGGGCGCGAGAAGGGGCAGGTACGGATCGTCGTTGAAGACGACGGCGTCGGCATCTCGCCGGAAAATCTGGAGAAGATTTTCGAGCCGTTTTTTACGACCAAGCCGGCGGAGGGCAGCGGTCTTGGCCTCTCGGCGGCGCTGCGCATCGCCGCCAAGCATGGCGGCGGCGTCGAGGCCGAAAGCGAGGGTCTTGGCCGCGGGGCGCGGGTGACGCTGTCGATTCCGGCGGCGTGACGGCGGCGTTTCAGCGCGCCGCCGACCAGAACGGCGTCGTGCTGTCGCCGGGGATGTCGGCGGCCAAGCGCGGCGCGGAGCCGTCGGCGTCCATCACGAAGATTTGCGGACGCCCGTTGCGCGTGGATGAGAATGCGATCAGCCGGCCGTCCGGAGACCAGGTGGGATCTTCGTTGGAGCCTTCGCCGTGGGTCAGGCGGCGGATGTGCGTGCCGGCGGGATCGACGACGAATATGTCCATGCGGTCTCGGCGGTTGGCGCGCCCGGCGAAGGCGATCCACTCGCCGGTGGGCGACCAGGCGGGGGAGTCGCACCAGTTGAAGTCGGTCAGGCGCCGGGTGCGCTTGGTCTCCAGATTCAAGGTGAACACCTCGGGGTTGCCGGCGCGGTCGGACACGAAGGCCACTTGGCGGGCATCGGGGGAGAAGGTCGGCGAGCTGTCGGCGCCGAAGTGCGAGGTCAGGCGCTGGAGCGCGCCCGAGGCCATGTCGAGCAGATAGAGGTTGGGGCTGCGCTCGCGCGACATCGTCGTCAGAAGCTCGGTGCCGCCGGGAGAAAATCCGCCGGCCACGTTCAGCCCTTGGCGAGTCGACAGCGCGGTCGCCTTTCCGGAGGCCAGGTCCAGCAAGAAGAGGTCCGGGTTGCCGTCCTTGTAGGAGGTGTAGGCGAGCGTGCGTCCGTCCGGCGCCAGGCGGGGCAGGAGGTCGATGGAGCGGTCGTCGGTGAGGCGATGGACGCCGGCTCCGTCGTAGTCCATCACATAGATTTCCTGGTGGCCGGTCTGGTCGTTGACGAAGGCCAGGCGCGAGCTCGCGATACCGGTGCGCCCGGTCGCGGCCAGGACCACGTCGTCGGAGATGCGATGCGCGAGCGCGCGCAACCAGCGCGCGTCCTGGCGGTAGTAGCGCTCGAAGACCGGCGAGCCGTCGGCGCCGTTGTCCAGGCGGACTTTCGCCTGTAGCCGGTCGACGGCGCGTCCGATCGCGGCGTTCAAGCGCCAGGTCGGCGCGGCGGCGGGAGGCCGTCCCGGCGTCTCGTCGGCCACCAGAAAGCGTCGCGACAGCAGAAGATCGGAGCGGACGATGTCCCGCACTTGCCGGGCGAAAAGCGCGTCGGCGCCCACGGAAGGGTCTGAGGCGGTGAACGCGGGCAACGCGATCGTCGGCAGGACGGCCTGGTCGCCCGCGCCCACGCGAATGCGCACATCGGTCTGAGCTTGCGCGCGGCCCGCGAGCGCCAAGGCCAGCAGCAACGGCGCGGGGGTCATGGCTGCGCCGAGACGGACTTGCGGCTCGGGCGCTTGGCGGGCTTCAGGCGCTTGAGTTCGGCGGCGGCTTCGGCCGCCTCTGGGGAGGAGGGGAAATCGGTTCGGATCGACTTCAGATAGGCCAGCGCCTCCGAGCGCTTCTTGCCCAGGTGCAGCAGGCAGCGCGCGTAGTGCAGACGCGCTCCCGGGGTCTGGCCGTTCTTGGGGAACTTCTCAAGAAGGAGCGCGAATTGACGCCCGGCCTGCTCCCAGCGGCCAAGGCCGTAGTACGACAGGCCCAAGTCGTAGAGCGTGACGTCGCCGAGCGCCCCGTTGGGAAAGCGCTTCAGATAGTCCTCGAAGCCCGAGGCGGCCAGCGCGTAATCCTTGGCTTGGAGGCGGTTTTGAGAGGTGACGAAGAGTTCGGTGGCCGAGGTCTCGCGTCCCTGCGCCTCGATCTCGGCGCGCTGCTCGGCAAGGCCCTTCTGCTGGGCGAGCTGGGCGGCGCTGAGCGTGGCGCCCAGTTGGGTCATCTTGCCTGAAATCTGCTCGCCGAGCGCGTCGAGCTTGGCCGACAGCGCGCTCATGTCGCCTTGCGAGGCCTTCACGGTCTCGGAGTAGGCGGACAAGTCCTCGCCGAGCTGTTTGATCTGGACCGACAGGTCGGCCTGGTTGGCCTGCAGCGACGACAGCGTCTTGTTGAGGCCGTCGATCTGGGCCTTGAGGTCGTCGGACTGCTGGGAAAGTCCGGCGACGTCTTGCTGTGTGGCCAGGCAGCCGGCCATGGCCAGCGCCGCGCCGAGGGCGGCGGCTTGCGCCGCCGCCCTCGGGAGGCGGATCACTGCGCGGTCGGGGCCGCGGCGGGAACGGCCGGGGTCCCGGCCTTCGCGCGCACCGCGGTGTCGGCGCGGCGGTTGCGCGCCCAGCAATCCTCGGTGGAGTCGGTGCAGACGGGCTTCTCCTTGCCGTAGGAGATCGTGGCCAGGCGGTTCTTGGCGATGCCCAGTTCCACATAGTAGTCGCGCACCTGGTTGGCGCGCTTCTGGCCCAGGGCCAGGTTGTAGGCGACGGTGCCGCGGGCGTCGCAGTTGCCGGCGACGCGCGCCTCGAGGTCGGGGTTGGCCTTGAGAACCTCGGCGTTGGCCTTCAGAATGGCCCGGGCGTCCTCGGAGAGCTTGGCGCTGTCGTACTCAAACGGCACCGACTTGATGTCGTCGCGCTGGGCGAATTCGCCGCTGGCGGCGTTGACGCGAAGGCTCGTCTCGGTGACGTCGGTCGGCGGCGGCACGTTGGCCGGGGCGGGCGCGGGCGCGGGGGCCGGGGCCGGGGCGGCGGCGGGAGCGGACGCGGTCTGGGTCTTGGCGGAGGTCTTCGAGTTGGCGCACGCGGCGGCCAACGCGGAGGCGGCGAGCACGAAAGTCCAGCGCAGGGGTCGGTTCATGGGCACGATCATACAAAACTCTCCTCGGACTTCTTCAAGACCTCGCCCTTGGGGCCGATGTCGTAGACGATCGGCTTGCAGGTGCCGATCTCCACTTTTAGGATCTGCTCGGCAGAGAGCTTCTCCAGGCCCATCACGATCGCGCGCAGGGAGTTTCCGTGCGCGGCCACGAGCACTTTGCGCCCGGCGGCGGCCTGGGGCAGAATCTTCTCGTTGAAATAGGGCAGCGTGCGCGCGGCGGTGTCCTTGAGGCTCTCGCCGTTGGGGGGCTTGATGTCGTAGGAGCGCCGCCACTGGTGGACCTGCGCGTCGCCGTATTTCTGCGCGGTCTCGGCCTTGTTGAGGCCTTGCAAGTCGCCGTAGTGGCGTTCGTTGAGCGCCTGGGAGCGTTCGATGGGGATGCCGGTCCGGCCGCACTCCCTGAGGATGATGTCGAGTGTCTGCTGGGCGCGCGTGAGCGCGGAGGTGAAGGCCAGGTCGAAGGCGATGCCCTTCAGGGCCTGCCCCGCGCGGGCCGCTTCTTGCGCGCCGAGCTCGGTGATGGGCACGTCCACCCAGCCGGTGAAGCGGTTTTCCAGGTTCCACTGCGACTGTCCATGACGCACGAGCACGAGTTTTCCCATGGAGCTTCCTCCGGTTTTCGAGCCCCCCAGCATCTCGTTCAATGTCCTGCGAAAGTCGTCGAGCTTGACCGGCTTGGCCAGAAAGCGGGAGCCCGACGCGTCGGAAATCTCGGCGAATATGTGCGCGGGGTCGGCCTCGCCGCTCATGAAGAGAATCGGGGTGGCTTTGGTGGCGTTGTTTCGGCGCAGCGATTCGAACAGGTGCGCGCCGGTGTCGCCGGGCATGTGGTAGTCGAGCACGATCAGGTCCGGGGCGAAGGCGCGGGCCTGGCGCAGACCTTCGGCGGGGTCGCCGGCCGAGGCGGTCTGGTGGCCGTCGTGGGAGAGGACTTCGAGCAGGATCGAGACGATCTCGACGTCGTCGTCGATGACGAGCACTCGGGCCATGCGGCGATGATAGCTTTTCGCGCG
>JAJZQS010000127.1 GCA_021806745.1 bacterium | reverse complement strand
TTCTCGCGCTCAATGGTGTTGAAATCGATGATCCCAAAGAGCGGCTCTACAAGGCCATGATGGATATCTCCGCGCGCAAGCTTTCGAAGGAAGACTTGGCCAAACTCTTAGGCGAACTCGCCCAAGAGAAGTAGCTCCGTCTAGCGCCCCTTCACGCACTGCGCGTCACGATGCCCTGAATTATCCCCGAGGTTGTCCCGAATCGACTTTTGCTAAGTGTTGCGCTCGGAGGGCCTTCTCCTCGAAATATCGCTTGGCGAAGCGCAAAAGCCGCCGGTTCAACAAACCATTTTCCTCATCGAGAAAAAACGCTTCCGACTACCTTTGCGCCCGGAAAAAGTATAGACTTCTACAGGCGGTTTCCCAATTTCTGGAGAGGTGGGTGAGCGGCTGAAACCGACGGTTTGCTAAACCGTTGTACTTGTGCAAACGGGTACCGAGGGTTCGAATCCCTCCCTCTCCGATTTTTTCGCCCATGAACGGCCGATACTCGATGCTCGACGAGTTTTGGCCGTTTTACGTTTCCCAGCACCTGAACCCCGTCAACCGCGACCTTCACTTTGCGGGCACCACCCTGGGACTGCTGGCGCTGGCGGCGGCTCTGGCGGCCGGCCGGCCCGCGTGGCTTGCGGCGGCGCTCGTCGCGGGCTACGGGCCGGCGTGGATCGGCCACTTCTTTTTCGAGAAGAACCGTCCCGCCACCTTCGAGCATCCGCTGCTTTCGTTTCGCGCCGACTTGAGGATGTATGCCCTGATGTGGCGCGGCGGCATGGGCGCCGAGATCGCGCGCCTCAAGACCGAACTGGCGCGTCTTCGCGGGGCTTGAAGAAGGCCGCGAGTTCCTCCAGGCTTTCGATGCGGCGGCACTCCGGCAGCGCTGAAAGGAAGGCCTTGCCGTAGCCTTTGGCGCGCAGGCGAGGATCGAGCACCACCACCGCGCCGCGGTCGCGCCCGGAGCGGATGAGCCGCCCGAAGCCCTGGCGGAACTTCATCACCGCCTTGGGCAGCGACCAGCCGCGGAAGTAGTCGCCGTCGTTTTCCTCCATGTGCCGACGGCGCGCCTGCTCCAGCGGTGAGCGCACGTTGGCGAAAGGGAGCTTGACGAGCACCACGCAAGACAGAGCCGGGCCCGGCACGTCCACGCCCTGCCAGAAGGTGTCGACGCCGAGCAAAACGCCGTTGCCCGCCTGCGCGAAGCGCTCAAGCAGGGCCTCGTGCCCCGCCGTGCCCTGCGTCCACAGCGGGCGGTCCTTGATCTTGCGCTTCAAGATCGCGTGGACCTTGCGCAGCAGCTTCCAACTGGGAAAGAGCAGAAAGGTTCCGCCCGGCACTCGCGCGATCGCACCCGCGCACAGCTCGGCCGCGGCCTTCGCGTAGGCATCCTCGTCGGCCGGGTCCGGCAGGCCCTCCACGCACCACAGCGCGGCCTGCGCGCGGTAGTCGTAGGGTGACTCCAGCGTGAGTTCGCGCGCCTCGCCCACGCCTGAGCGCGCGCGAAAGCCCGCCAAGCCGTCGCCGGCCGCGAGAGTCGCCGAGGTGAGGATGGCGGGAACTCCTCGCGCGAACAGCCCCTCGGAAAGCCTGCGACCCGCGTCGAGCGGAGCCGAGCGCAGCTCCGGCCCGCGCCGTCCCCAGGCCACCCAGCGCGCGGTCGCGGGCGCGGGCTTGAGGATGGCGTCCAAATCCGCGTTGAGCTGGGCCGCGCGCGCGTGCAGGGCGTGTAAGTCCGCCTCCCAGGCGCGGCCTTCGGCCGCGGCGGCCGCCTGCGCCAGTGCGGCCTCAAGTCCGGCGAGCGCGGCGGGGGGGGAGGCCGGGGCGGTTTCTAAAAGCCTGCCCGAGGAGTCCTCGTCGCCTTCGCCGACGCCGTGATCGGCGGCGACCGCGCGCAGGAACCGCTCGCAGTCGGCCTGCGCGGACTCGGCGGCGCAAGACAGCGCCGCCTCGCCCGACAGCCGGGAGGCCAGCGCGACCTCCTCGGCGAGCGAGCGCGCGCGGCCCAGCGACACCTCGCGTCCGAAGCGCGAGACCGCGGCTTCTTCCAGGTTGTGAGCCTCGTCGACGATCAGCGCGTCATAGGGCGGCAGCCGCGCGCCCGAAAGCAGCAGCGCGTGATTGACCACGACGAGGTGGGCTTTATCCGCGCGTTCCCGGTCGCGCCGCCACAAGCAGCGCTCCCAGGCCGGACCGCCGGGGCCGCGGCAGATCTCGGGATCGCGCGCGATCTTCCCCCACAGGCTGTCGGGCACGGATTCGGGCAGCGCGGCGCGGTGGCCGCCCGGCGCGCCCGCCGACCACGCATCCAGGCGCTCGAGAAGCGGCGACCATTCCGCGGTCGAGGCGTCCGGTCTGCGGCGCAGCGCGCTCAGACGCTGGACGCACAGGTAGTTTTCCGAGCCCATCAGAAGCGCGTGCTTGAGGGGCAAACCGAGATCGGCCAGCACGCGCGCGACCACCGGCAAATCTCCCGCGACCAACTGCTCTTGCAGCGCGCGCGTGTGCGTGGACACGAGCACGCGCCTGGCGCCGCGCACCGCCCACGCCGCGGCCGGGATCAGGTAGGCCAGAGACTTGCCCACTCCCGTGCCCGCCTCCACCACCAGGTTTTCTTCGCGTTCCAGGGCCCGCTCGACAGCCTCGGCCATGGCCGATTGCGCCGCGCGCGGCTCCCAGCCCGAAAGAATGCGTGAAAGCGTTCCCGCGGGGGAAAAGACCTTGTCGGCCGTCACCCGGCGATGATATCAATTGCGCGCCGCGCGACGCGCCTAAAAACTGGGACCATGGGCCTAGAAACCGATTGGATCTGCAAAATATGGTGCCATACTTAAGAGTAATTCATCAGATTGCGAATGAATGATTAAAGCCTGGCACTATTGTGACGGAAGTGTGACTATCCCCGAACTTATCCACCTATTCACACCGCTCAATGACGATCGATTGACGCGCCGCCTTCGACCTGCTACACTCGCGCGATGGAAGCCGCCGCCGAGCCCGTCGAGCGCCTCTGGAAGACCGCCGAGCACCTGCCCCGCACGGTGCGTCTGCTGGGTACGCGCTACCGCGCGCTGTTTCTGGCCTACGCTCCCGAAACCCGGCCGCGCGGCGAGCGGGCGATCGTGGCCGACGCCCTGGCCTTTGCCGACTATCTGGCGCGCCAGGAACGCGTGGGCTTGCTCGATGACGAGCGCGACGCGCTGCGCGGCGACGCGCGCGCGTTGCGGCGCCGCTTCCGCCTGCGCCGCGACGGGCAGGCCGTGGAGGCGGTGGAGAAATGGAAGCCCCTGCAGTGGATCGGGCTGTAGCCGCGCCGCGCGAGCGCGAGAAAGTCGACGACGGCGCCGTCGGCGGACCGTGGAAGACCATCCTGTTCAACTGCGATTGCCACACCTTCGACGAAGTCGAGAAGATCGTGATGAAGGCCACGCGCTGCACGCTGTCGCGCGCGCGGCAATTGTCGTGGGAAGTCCACACCCGCGGCCAGGCCGTGATCTACGAGGGCGCGCGCGAGCGTTGCGAGGCCGTGGCCGAGGTCGTGGGCTCGGTGGGATTGCGCGTGGACGTGGATCGCTAGACGCCGCTTCGCTTTTGCGCTCGGATTTTTTAGAATACCACCATGCCCATCGCCGACGCCGCGCTGAAGCTGCCGCACCGCCCGTTGGGGCGGGGCGGACCGTCGGTGTCGGAGATTGGCTTTGGCGGCTGGGGCATCGGCAAGTCCATGTGGGGCCGCACCGATGACCGCGAGTCGATGGACAGCCTGCGCGCGGCGCTGGAGTGCGGCATCGACTATTTCGACACCGCCTACGCCTACGGCCGCGGACACTCGGAGCGCCTGATCGCGCGCGCGCTCAAGGAGACGGGAGCGCGCGCGACGGTGTCCACCAAGGTTCCGCCGCAGAACATGGAGTGGCCGGGCCATCCCCGCGCGCGCCTGGCGCACGTGTTTTCTCCGGAATGGGTGCGGCTGGGCGCGGAGCGCTCTCTGCGCAACCTCGGCGTCGACTCGCTCGACTTGCTGCAGTTCCACGTCTGGCGCGACGAATGGCTCAAGGATCCTTTGTGGCCGGAGTTGGCCGAGACCATGCGCGCGCTCAAGGCCGAGGGCAAGGTCAAGCGCTGGGGCGCCTCGCTCAACAACGACGATCCGGAGTCCGGCGTCGAGCTCGTGCGCACGGGGCTCATCGACTCGGTGCAGGTGCTCTTCAACATCTTCGACCAGCGCGCCGCCGACCGTTTGCTGCCGCTGTGCCGCGAGCGCGGCGTGGGCGTGGTCGCGCGCTGCCCGTTCGACGAGGGGGGGCTGACCGGCACGCTGACGCGCGAGACGCGTTTCGAGCCCGAGGATTTCCGCGCGCACTACTTCGGCGGCGAGCGCCTGGCCGAGACGGTGGCGCGCGCCGACCGACTGACCGTGGCCGTGGTCGGGCCCAAGGCCGAGACGCTGGCGCAGGCCGCGCTGAAGTTCTGCCTGAGCTTCGACGCGGTCGCCACCGTCATCCCGGGCATGCGCCGCGCCACCCATGTGCGCTCCAACGCTCGCGCCGCGGACGGCCGCTACTTCGACGCGCGCGAGTTGGCCGAACTGGCCAAGCACCGCTGGGTGCGTGACTTCTACCTCTAACGCTCCCTCGGCGCGCGCGTTGGCGGGCGTGTTCGCGCTGGCGC
Source organism: bacterium (assembly GCA_021806745.1). Classification (GTDB taxonomy): domain Bacteria; phylum Elusimicrobiota; class Elusimicrobia; order UBA1565; family UBA9628; genus GWA2-66-18. The sequence goes on along the minus strand of JAJZQS010000127.1, from coordinate 1,927 downwards.
TGGCGGCGCGGTTGGCCGCGGTCGCTTGGACCGGACGAGGCGAGCTTGAACGCGTCGGCGACGCCGCCGACTATCACGCTTACGCGGTTTCGCTGCTCGAGCGCGGCCGCTATGAAAACGCCCTCGGCGACCGCGCTTCTCGCATGCCCGGCTACCCGTTGCTGCTGGCCGCGCAGTACGCGACGCTGGGGCGATCGCCGCTGGCGACCGAGATTCTTCAAAGCGTTCTTGGCTCTGCGACTTGCGTGCTCGTGGTCCTTGTCGCGCAGTCACTGTCGCCGGCGTCGTGGCCTCTGGCGGCGGGGGGGCTGGCGGCGTTGAGTTGGGACATGATCGAGCCGTGCGCGCGACTGCTCACCGAGGCGCCTGCGGCCTTTTTCTTGGCGCTGGCGATGTTCGGGCTGTCGCGCGAGCGCGAGTTGACCGCGCGCCGCGCGGCCTGGGCCGGCACGGCCGCGGCGGCGGCCTTTTTGCTGCGCCCGGAGTTTCTGCCGTGGAGCGTCTTGGCCGCCGTTTACGCCGCGCGCCGCGCGCGCACGGCCTGCGGCGCGGCTTTTCTCGCGGCAACCTTGGCCGTCGGCGCCGTCTGGGCCGGGCGCAACGCCGCGGTTCTGGGGCGCCCGGTGGTCACGACCACGGCGGGGTCATTTAACTTATACGGTTGGGGAGCCGCGCGCACGGCCGAGGAGCGCCTGGGTGGTCCTCGTTGGGAGCGCGCGCCGCAGTCGTACGGTGAATTGGCGCGCATGGATTTCTACGCCGGGCGAGCGCGTGATTTTTTCGAGCGTGCGCCGGCGCGGTTGCTGGCGAAGGCGTTGGCTTTGAACGCCGCAATCCTCTACTATCCGTTCTCGCCGGCCCTGGACCCGACGCTCCTGTTCGCGGCGCCCTTCGCGCTACTGGGCTTGTGGACCGCCCTGCGCGAGGCGCGCGCGCGTCCCGCGGCGCTGACGGCGCTGTATTTCACCGCGGTCTACAGCCTTGCCGGCGTGATGATCCCGCGCCACCGCGAGGGTTTTGCGCCCGCGACGATCCTCCTGGCCGCGGTCGGTCTTGAGCGCTTGGACGAACGCCTGGGGCGGCGGAAGTTCGCCGTGGCGTTGAGCGCGTGGGCCGCGGCCTGCCTGGCGGCGTGGGCGGCGGCGCCCGTCTTGCGCGCGCTGGCGCTGAGTGTGCGCGACCGAGCGCTGTCTTGAATTTGTAACACGAATGCGTCACACTGGCGGGCGATGACCGAGATCATGCGCGCCGCGCTCGCCGCGGCCGTTCTGGTTTTCGCGCCCTCGGCGAGGGCGACGCGCGCGAAGGCTTCGCCGACGGACCTGGGCGCGGCGCTGGACTTCTACCAGCGGGGGGACTTCAAGGACGCGCTGCGCGCCGCCGACCGTGCGGTCTCCTCCGGCGGTGACGGCCGCGCCTACGAACTGCGCGCGCGCGCTTGGAGCGCGCTCGACGATCCGGCAAAGGCCGCGGCCGACGCGCGCCGGGCGCTGTCGAAGCTGGGCGCGGGCAGGCTCGACGCGGCGGGGCTGGTCGCGCGCGGCGGCGCGGAATTGATCCTGGGCCGCGCCCAGGCGGCGATGGCCGATCTCGACGATGCGGTCCGCGCCTCGGCGGGCGACGCGCAGGCGCTGGCGGCGCGCGCTCGCGTCTGGCGAGCGCTCGGGCGCGGCGCTGACGCGCGCGCGGATTTGGACGCGGCGCTGGCCAAGAGCCCGGGCGTGCCTCTGTGGCTGTATGCGCGTGCGCTTTGCAGGCTCGACGCCGGAGACGCGTCGGGGGCCGTGGCCGACTTGACCGACGCGCTGCGCGCCGAGCGCGATTTCCCCGCCGCCTACGCGGCTTTGGGCGTGGCGCTGGCCGTACGCGGCGACCTGACGCGCTCGCGCAAGGCCTACGACCGCGCCCTGGAACTGGACCCGGGCTA
>JAJZQS010000021.1:24531-35773 GCA_021806745.1 bacterium | reverse complement strand
CCGTTGTCGGCGGGTCCGGCGCGCGTTCTGCGCGTGCCTTTCGACGGCGGCGTCGTCGAAGTGGGATTGCGCTTTCTGCACCGTCGCGCCGTCACCACCTACTTCATCGACTACCCGCCGTTCTACGACCGCGAGGGGCTCTACGGCGCCGCGGGGCGCGACCACGACGACAATGACCGCCGCTTCGCGCTGTACGCGCTGGCGACGCTCGAAGGCGCCAAGTCCGTGGGCTTCAAGCCCGACATCGTCCACGCGCACGATTGGCAGGCGGGCCCCATCTGCGCGCACCTCAAGCGCCGCTACGCCGACGACCCACATTTCGCCAATACCGCCTCGGTGTTCACGGTCCACAACATGGCCTATCAGGGCAACTTCCCGCGCGCGGCGCTGGAGGCGGCGGGCTTCACCGCCGAGGACTGGACCTCGGACGGACTCGAGTATTACGGCCAGGTCAGTTATTTGAAAGCGGGCTTGGCCTACGCGGACATCTTGACCACCGTCAGCCCGTCCTACGCGCGCGAGATACAAGGCGCCGAGCGCGGTTTCGGCTTCGAGGGCCTGCTCCAGCGCCGCGCCGAGCGTCTGCACGGCATCCTCAACGGCATCGACGTGGAGTCATGGAATCCCGAGAGCGATCCCTCTTTGCCCCGTCGCTATTCGTCCGCCGACGCCGCCGCCGGCAAGGCCGAGTGCCGCCAGGCGCTGCAGCGCGAGTGCGGGTTGGAGTCGCGTTCGGACCGGGCGCTGATCGGCGTCGTGTCGCGGCTGGACTATCAGAAGGGCCTTGATTTGGCGGTGCCGGCCGTCGAGGCCAGGCTCGACCGCGCGCAGTTCGTCGTCTTGGGCACGGGAGACCCGGCCTTGACCGAACAGTTGGCCGCCTTCGAGCGCCGGCATCCCGGCAAGGTCCATTTTCACCGCCAGTTCGATGAGCCCTTCGCGCGCCGCGTTTACGCCGCCAGCGATTTGTTTCTGATGCCCTCGCGCTTCGAGCCCTGCGGCTTGGGGCAGATGATCGCGATGCGCTACGGCGCGGTGCCGGTGGCCGCGCGCACGGGGGGGCTTGTCGACACCGTCTTCGAAGCCGCCGAGCCGGGACGGCCGGCCAACGGATTTCTGTGCGAGCCGGGCGACGCCGCGGACCTGGGGCGGGCGCTCGACCGCGCGCTGCAGGCGCGGCGCAAGCCCGACTGGGACGCGCGCGTGTCCGCGGCGATGGCCGGGGACTTCTCCTGGGACCGCTCGGCCGAGCGGTACTTGGACGCCTACCGGTTGGCCCGGCGGCGATGAGCCACGAAGCGCACGAGATGCGCGGGGCGCAGCCCAGCCCCGTCGTCCTGGCGCTGCTGCTGGCGGCGGCGCTGGGCGCGGCGTTGACCGCCGGCCGGCGGCGCGAGGACCGCGCGGCGATCGCGGCCGTGGACGCTTCGGAGTTCGCGGCGTTGACCGGACGACCGGCCGCCGCCGACGAGGCGTTTTGGGAACGGCTGAAGGCGATGGGCGTGGGGGCGGCGGTCTTGCGCGAAGAGACCCTGGCCGACCTGGCCGCGCGGGGCGAGGTGGCCTACTTCCCGCCCCAAGAAGTCGCGCGCTGGCGCGCGGCGGGGATTTTGCCCCCGTCGTCGGGCGCGCGCGCCGGGGAGTTGTGGACGCGCGACGCCGCCGCGCGCGCGCGGGCCGTCGAGGCTTTGGCGGTCGCGGGCGTGGACGCATCCACGGCGACGATGCCCGGCGCGCTGATTCTGCCCCCCGGCGTGGACCTAACGCGTCTGCCCGCGGGCTTCGACCCCGGCGAGGTCGCGGCGGTCTCTTCGGCCGGACTTCTGCCCGTGGCGGCCTCCAGCCGCACCGTTGAAGTCGCCGGGGCCGTGTTTTGGACGAGCACGCTTTTCGCGAACGCACGCCCGGGGGCGGTCGCGCGCGCCGCGTTCGGCCGCACGCGGCGGCTGATCGTTTTTCGCGCGGTTCCGGGGCTCGGTTTGGAGGAAAATCTCGACGCGCTGAGGTCGGCGCTGAAAGCCTTGCGCGCTCTGGGCTTGTCGGATCAGCCGCCGGCCCCGGGCTCGCCGGCCCCGGCGGCCGGCGTCGCTCGCCTGGCGGCGATCTGGCTGATCGGACTTGCCGGCCCGCTTCTGGCGGCGCGAGCCGGACTGCTGGCCGCGCGCTTCCTGCGCCACCCGACGCGGGCGGTCGCTCCGTTGTTGTCGCCGGTGCCGCAGACCTTGGCGGGCCTTGTCGCCGCGTGGGCGTGCGCGGCGCTGGCCGGCCTGGCGGCGGCGGGCTTGGCCGGTCCCGGGTGGCGCGACGGCGGCGCGCGCGCGTGGATGGTGTGGACCTGGTGCGCTCCGTTGGTCGTGGCCGCGTCGGCGCTAGCGGCGTCTCGCCGGCCCGCGCGGCGCGGCTGGGCGGCTCCGGTGCGCCGACGGGACCTGCTCGGCCTGGCGTTGTTCGCGGCTGCCGCGATCCTTCTTTCCGCGCCGCGGGCGGCCCTGCGCGCCTCGGCGCTTTGGGAGGGCGTCGACCGTTTGTCGGCGGTCGCGGGCGCGCTCTGGTGGTGGCCGTGGCGTTGGCGCGAGGCGCTCGTCGGCGCTCCGGCGCTGACGCTGGCCTACGCGCTTATTGAGGAACGCGACGGCGCCGCCGCGGGCGCCGCCCCCTCGCTTCTGGCGACGCCGGGGGCGTGGATCGTCTTGGGGCTGATGGCGCCGGCCGGGCTGATCGCGGCCGTCGGCGGCGGCGGCGAGCCCGCGGCCGCTGCTTTGCGCCACGGCGCGCTGGCCCAGGCGTTCGGGGCGGTGCTGGGCGCGGCGGCGGCGGGTCTGCGGGACCTTTTCGATTCCTAGGACCAAGGTCCCTGGAGCTCTAGGCCTCTTGAACCGAGGTGCCGGACTTTAGTAGAATCTCGACATGGATGCGCTCATCACCGTCGCCTTGCTGTTGGCGCTTTCTCCCGCGAGGGCCAACGGCTTCAAGATGATGTCGTTTGGCGACGGCGGCGGCTACAAGCACCCCGACCCCGCGACCCAGCAGTTCCTGGATGGGCCGCAGCCGCCCGTTTCCGGCACCGCTTCCGGCGCCGCTTCCAGCGTCGCCGCCGGCGCGCCCGCCGCCAAGACCTCGCCTAAGCCCGTCGTCGCGTCGGCCGGCGGCTCCGCGGTGTCCACGCGGCCGCCCCGTCCGGCGGCGTCTTCGCTGGAGGTTCCGCGCGCGGGGGGCCTGCGTCCGCTGGCCGTCGCGCCGGGCACCTTGTCGTCGGCTGACGCGGAGTCCGCCAGCGCGGGCGCTGAAAGCGACTACGACGCGCGAGTGCTGGGCCTGGCTTCGGGGCCGCGCCGCGCCCCGCTGGGCGTTGCCGCAGGCGCGGGAGCCTCGGTCCCCGGGGCGGCCGTCTCGGCGGGCGGGCCGAGGCTGTTCGTGTCGGTGGCCATCGACCCCCGCGAGGCTGGAGATTTGCGCGACGCGGTCGCGGCGCTGGGCGCGGGAGCGGGTTTCGCGCTCGACGCGCGCTTTGCGCCGGTGCCGGGACCCGACGGGCTGGCGCGGGTTTCCGGCTGGATTCCGGCGGCGCGGTTGGCCGATGTCCTGCGCGGACGCGGCATACGCAGCGTCAGCGTCGCCTCGCCTCGGCCTCCCGCCGCAGCCCCGCTGAACGCGAACTACCGCGTGGGCCTGTTCGTGTCGGACCCGGCGCGGGCCTCCGAAGAGGTGCGCGCGAAGCTTGAGGACCTCGCGCGCGAGGATGGTTTTCGACCGACGCGTGTCGTCGGCCTTCAAGACGGCGCGGCGGGGCGCTCCATCGCTTTCGTCGACGGTTCCTTGCCGATCTCCCGGCTCGGCGATGTTTTGGCGCGCTCGGGGGTGGACAGCGTCGTGCCTCAACTGCCGGCTCCCGCGACCGAAGCGCGCTCGGCTCGGACCGCGCCCCGGCGAGGCATCGCCGGATTTGCCCGCTACGCGTTCCGGCGCGGGCTCTGGCTGGTTCTGCTGACTTTGCTGGCGGCCTTGCCGGCCATCCGCGGGGCGGCGGCGCGTCTGGCCGAAGTCTTCAATCCCTACCGGCGCTGACGCGCCCGCCCATTTTTCGTAGAATTCGGGCATGTCCGCCAACGGCCGCGCCGCGTGGGTCTTCGCGTTGGCGGCCGCGGCCGCGCTGGCCGCGCACGCCCTGATCCTGGCCGAGCGGCAATGCGCGCGACTGGAGTCGGCGCTGGGCGACGACTTCCGCGTGGTTCTGTTTTTGCGCGCCGGAATCGACGACGCGCGCCGCGCGGTGATTCAGGAGAAGCTGCGCGCGATGCCGGAAGTCGCCGACGCACGCTATGTCTCTCCGGACGAAGGCCTGGCCGCGGCCAGGCGGGACGATCCCGACCTCATCGACTCGATCGCGCTGGTGGGGGGAAACCCTTTGCCCGGCGCCTTCGAGATACGCCCCGCCGCGTCGGCCTTGCCGCGCTTGGCCGATTGGCTTGATTCCCTTTCGTCGAACGATTGGTCGGATGTGCGCTGGAAGCCGGCCGAACTTCAGGCGATTTTGCGCGCGCGGCTCTATGGCCACTGGCTGAGGCTCGTTCTCAGTTCCTTGGCATGCGCGTGGGCTCTGCTGTGCCTGGGCGCGCTGTCTAGCGCCGGGCGGGTCAAGCCCCACGAGCGTGCGCGCGCGGCCGCGGCGGGTTCGGTTGGAGGTGCGGCCGGTCTTGGATTTGCCGCGCTGGCCTGCGCGCCGCTGGCCCGCGACGGGCTCTTGTGGTCGCCGCCGCCCGCCTGGGCGTTGGCGGCGATCGTCGCGGCGACGACGGCGTTGGGCTGGTCCTTGGCAGGATGGCGCGCGGAGTCTTGATCCTGGCCGCTCTGGCGTGCGCCGCGGCGCACGCGCGCGCGCAGGCGGTGCCGAACAAGGCGCGGGAGTTGGCGCGCATCCAGAGCGAACTGCGCCAGGCCCAGGCCGAACTCGACGCCCTGCGCGCGGCGCAGGACTCGCTCGGGCGCGAACTCGACCAACTCCAGGGCCAAGACGCCCGGTCGCAGGAGCGCATGGCGCGCGCGCGCGCGGCGGTGCGCCGCGCCGAGGCCAAGCGCGCGGATTTGCAGTCGCGCCTGGCCGCGACCGAGAGCGTGGACGGCTTCTGGTCCGGCGCGCTGGCGGCCGAGGCCGCGCGCTCTCGCGCCGCGGCGGCCTCGCGCTCCGATTTTTACGGCGTCGACGGGCTCTGGGCCGAGGAGTACGCCCGGCTGGCGATGTTCGAGAAGGCTCGGCGCCTGCGCGGCCTGCAGGGCTACGAGCGCCGCGCGGCCGCCGACGAGGCCTCCGCGCTCGGCCACGCGCGCTCGTTGGCCGCGGACAAGCGCAGGGCCGAGCGGGAGCGCGAGCGCCGCCGCCGCGCCTACGAGGCCAAGAAGGCGGAACTGGCGCTGGCGCAAAGCCGCGTGGCCGAGGCCGCGCGCCGCGCGCAGGAGCTTGCCGACAGCGCCCGCGCGCTGACCGCGCTCGTCGCGCGTCTGGGCCGCGCGCGCGCCGAGTCGGCGCGCCCGCCCGTGCCGGGGACCGCGGCCCTGTCGGTGCCGCGGCGCTCCCTGCCCTGGCCCGTGGAAGGGGCGATCGTTTCCCGCTTCGGACGCGAGAAGGATCCCGAACTGGGCACCTGGATCGTGCGCCAGGGGCTGACGTTTCGCGCCGCGGCCAACGCCGCGGTGCGCGCGGTCGCCGACGGGCGCGTGATTTTCGCCGGGCCGTTCCGTTCCTACGGGAACGTGGTGATCGTCGATCACGGCCGAGGCTTTTTCAGCATTTACGGCGCGCTGGGACGCATCCTGGCGTCCAAGGATGCGAAGCTCAAGGCGGGCGCGGAAATCGGCGAGGCGGGGCGCTCGGCGGACGGCGCCGGGCGCGCGTATTTCGAGATCCGACGCGGGACGCAGGCGTTGGACCCGACGGCGTGGCTGAAGGCGAGGCAAACACCATGAACATCAAGACGATCGCGGCGGCGGCCGCAGCCGGGCTGTTCTTGTCGGGCGCGCCCGTGCGTGCGCAGAGCCGCCCCCCGTCGGACAAAACCTTCGAGCAGATGAAGCAACTCGTCGACATCCTCGGCTACATCCAGGACAACTACGTCACGGAAGTCGACACCAAGCGCCTTCTCTACGGCGCGGCGGAAGGCATGGTGCGCACTCTCGATCCGTTTTCCCAGTTCCTGGAGCCGGAGATGAACCGGGAGATGAAAAGCGAGACCGAGGGGCAGTTCGGCGGCGTGGGTCTGCGCCTCAATGAGAGCGACGACGGCCTGGTGGTGATGACGCCGATGCCCCAGACGCCGGCCTACCGCGCCGGGATCATCCCGGGAGACCGCATCGTCGAGATCGACGGGCAGTCCGCGCGGGACATGGATTTGGACGAGGCTCTCAAGTTCCTGCGCGGCGCGCCGGGCTCGCGCGTGAAGCTGAAGATCCTGCGCGGCCCCGAGGGCGCCGACGACTCCGAGCTCAAGCCGATGAACTTCGAACTGACGCGCGAGCTCATCCGGGTGGACTCGGTCTTGCCCAACGATCTCGGCGGCGGCGTCGGCTACGCGCGTGTGTCCGAGTTCAGCGCGCGCACCGCCGAGGACTTGTCCTCGGCCATCCGCTCGCTGCGCAAAGGCGGCGCGACGAGCCTGGTCTTGGATTTGCGCAACAACCCGGGCGGGCTGCTTTCGGCGGCCGTCGAGACGGCCTCGCTGTTTCTGGGCGAGGGCAAGCTGATCGTCTACACGCAGGGGCGCAAGCCGGAAAGCCGCCAGGACTTCACCGCGGGCGCGCGCGCGCCCTTCGCCGACTTGCCGCTGGTGATCCTCATCAACGGCGGCTCGGCGTCGGCCTCCGAGATCGTCTCCGGCGCGATGCAAGACCAGCATCGAGCGGTGATCGTCGGCCAACGCAGCTACGGCAAGGCCAGCGTGCAGTCTCTCATCCCGCTGCCCGACGGCTCCGGCCTGCGCTTGACCGTCGCGCACTACTACACGCCCAGCGGCCGTCTCATCCAGCGCGACGCGCGCCACACCACCGGCGGCATCACGCCCGACGTGGCCGTGGAGGTGACGCCGGACGACGAGGCGAAGCTCTACGAGCAGTGGGAGACGATCTACGCCAAGGACAAGAAACCGCATTCCCTGGTCAAGCCCGAGGACATGGTGCGCGACGAGGCGCTGGAGCGCGCCGAGGAAATCCTCAAGGCGCGCGCCGCCTTCGCGGCCCTGGCGCCGCAGGTGACCTCCTCGTCGTCGACCGCGGCGTCGGCCGCGCCCGCCCTCGCCCCGTGAGGGTACTGGGCGTGGAGACGTCCTGCGACGACACCTCGGCGGCGGTCGTCGAGGACGGCCGGGTGCTGTCGAACATCGTCCGCTCTCAGACGCGACTGCACCGCCCCTATCGCGGCGTCGTGCCGGAACTGGCCGCGCGAGCTCATCTTGAGCGCGTGATTCCGGCGGTGGAGCGCGCGCTCAAGGACGCGGGCGGGCGCGGCCCCGACGCGGTCGCCTACACGCGCGGGCCGGGATTGACGGGCCCGCTGCTCGTGGGCGCGGTCGCGGCGCGCACGCTCGCGCGCCTGATGGGCGTTCCCGCGGTGGGAGTCAACCACCTGGAGGGCCACGTGCTGGCCTGCGAACTCGAGCATCGACCGCGCTGGCCGCTGGTGGCGCTCGTGGCCTCGGGCGGCCACACGGACTTGATTTTGGCGCGCGCGCCGGGGCGCTACCGCGTGCTTGGGCGCACGCGCGACGACGCCGCGGGAGAGGCCTACGACAAGGTCGCGCGTCTGTTCGGCCTGCCCTACCCGGGCGGCCCCGAGATCGATCGTCTCGCCGCCGGCGGCGACCCGCGCGCGGTCGCCTTTCCTCGTCCGAGCGTTCCGGGCCTGGACTTCTCGTTTTCGGGCCTGAAGACCGCGGTGCTCTACCATCTGCGCGACAACCCCGGCCCCGCGCGCGGCGCGCGCCTGGCCGATCTGTGCGCGTCGTTCCAGGAGGCGGTGGCCGAGACCTTGACGGAGAAAGCCGCGGCGGCGGCCCGGCGCTGCGGCGCGCGCGACATCGCCCTGGGAGGCGGCGTGGCGGCCAACTCGCGCCTGCGCGCGCGCCTGTCCGAGCGCTGCGCCGCGCTGGGCCTGCGCGCGCTGCTGCCCAGCCGGGCGCTGTGCACCGACAACGCGGCGATGATCGCCCACGCGGGCGCTCGGCGGCTGGCCGCGGGCGCCGCGCCGCGAGCGGTTCGGGTCGATGCGTCGCTGGCGCTGGCGAGTTGGGCGTGATCGCCGCGCTGGCGGTCTTCGCGGCCGTCTTCGGCCTCGACTTGTGGTGCGCCTACCCGTGCCTGGCGCCGAGAGACGGCGCGGACTTGGCGTCGGCGGCGCTGAGCTTGGGCGTGGCCCATCCGCCGGGCTATCCGCTGTACGCGGTCCTAGGCCGTCTATGGATCGCCGTTCTGCCGTTGGGAAATCCCGCCTACCGACTCAACGCCCTTTCGGCCGCCGCGGGCGCTGCGGCGTGCGCGCTTTTGTTCGCGCTCGTGCGCCGGCGCGCGGGCGCGCTCGGCGGCGCGTGCGCGGCGGCGTTGTGGGCGCTGTCGCGTCCGCTGTGGAAATTCTCCACGCTGGAGGAGATGTATTCCCTGCACGCGCTGTTTGCGGCCGCGTCGTTGTTTCTGGCCGACGGCGAGCCCGCCGACGTCTTCGCGCGGGCCCGGCTGGCGGGGTTGGTCGCGGGTTTGGGGTTGGTCAACCATCAAAGCCTGCTGCTGTGGGTTCCCGGTTTGCTGGTGCTGTGGCGCGAGCAGGCGCGGCGCGCCGGCGAACCTGCGGCGCGGCTGTGGGCCGCGGCGGCGCCGGGCTTGATCGCGGGATTGGCGCTGTACGCGTTTTTGTGGGCGAGGCTGGGCGGCTTGTCCGCCGCGGTGGCGACGGCTTTGCGCCTGCGCTACGGGGCGGGCTCTTTGTCGACGGCGCTGGCGCGGCCGCTGACGGCGGCTTCGGCGGTGGATTTGCTCGGCTACGCCTTGGCCGAGATGGCGCGCGCGTCGGGCCTTGCCGCGGCCGCGGCGGCCGCGTTCGGCGCGGCCCTGGCCTGGCGCGAGCGCGGAGCTCGGGCGTCGGGCTGGCTTTTGTGCGCGGCGCTGGCCGGGCCGGGGTTCGTCGTGCTTTCGCGCTTCGACCCGTCCGATTGGGTCGCGCGCTCGACGCTGGAGTCCGCGTTCATCGGCCCGGCTCTGTTCGTGGCCGCCTTCGCCGGAGAGGCCGTCGGGGCGCTGTCGCGGCGCGGCGCCGGGGCGGCCGCGCTGGCGGCGGCGGCGCTGGCCGCGCTCGCGGCGGGCGGCTCGGCGTCGGCGGGCGACCATCGCGAGGATTTCTCGGCCTACGATTACGTTCGGGACCTGCGCCGCTGTCTGCCGCCCGGGAGCGCGGCGTTGGTCGCCGGCGACACGGCGACTTTCGGCTTGCGCTGGCTGGACTTGGCCGAGCCCGACGGGGGGCGGCGCGAAATCTCGCCCGCGGGGCTGGTCGATCGCGCGCGCTGGCTGGCCGAGCGCGCCGGCGGGCGCGAGGCGTTCGTCGCGGGCCTTGGCCCCGCGGACTTGGCGGCGATGGGACTGCCGTCGCCGCGCCTGCCGCTGACGCCCCAGGGGCTGGCGCAGAGGCTGGGGCAGGCGCCGCCTCTGCCCGCGGCCGAGCCGCCCAGGCCTTCCGGAGCCGACAGCTACGCGCGAGACACGCGCTTGTCCTACGCGTTTTCGTCGTGGCTGGCCGCGCGGCTGCTGTCGGCGCGCGCGGCGCCGGCGGCGGTCACCGATCCTTACGACCTGGCGGCGGTGGTCGACGATCCGGACGATTACCGGCTGCGTTAACAATTCCGTCAACATTCGCGCGGGTCGCCGCGCTATAATCGCCGCGTGGCGGAATCGACTCCCGAGGATTTGAGCCGCGAGATCGAGAGGCTTTGGGCGCGCGTGGGCGCTCTGCCCGGGGCGTCGACGGCGGCGGAGATTTACGCGACGCCGGACGCGGTCCGCTTTTCCGGCGCCGAGGCGGCGTGGGAGGCGATGGCCCTGCTCAAGCGCCGATTCCGCGAGCGCGAGGGCGCCTGGCGCGCGGAGTCCGAGGCGCAGGAGGCCTCGGCGCGGCTTTTGCGCCAACGACTGGCCGAGGCGGAGAGCGAACTCGCGCGGCGTCGCGAGGCGGACTCCGGCGATTCGGAACTGCGTTTGCTGGAGGCTTTGGAGGCGCGCGAGCAAGTCGAGGCGGCGCGCAAAGAGCTTGAGATCTCCCGCGCGCGGCACGAAGAGGAGCGCGGGCTGCTGGAGGAAACCCTGCGCGGCCTGCGCGACCGCCTGGCCGGCGAGGCGGCGCGCGCGCGCGACGCCCAGGCGCGCTGGGCCGCGCGCGAACAGGAGCGGGAACTCGAATTGCGCGAGCTGCGGGCGCTGGCCGACCGCCGCGAGTCCGAGGCCGAGGCCGCGCGCCGCGACTCGACCCAGGCGCGCCAGGTCGTGGCGCAGGCCAAGGAGGCGCTGGAGCGCGCGCTGGGGGAACTCGTGGCCGAGCGCCGCCGCCGCGAGCAGTCCGAGCGCGAGGGAGACGAGGCGAGCCGGCGCCTGGACGAGATGCAGGCGCACCTGGAAGGACTCTCGAAGCTTTGGGACGAGGAGCGCGCGCAATGGAAGACGCTGTGGGAGCGCGAGCGCGCGTCTTGGGACGAGCGGCGCGCGGAGCTGGCGAGGCTGGAGGACGCGGCGAGGCTCGAGCGCGAGCAGTGGCGCGCCGAGCGCGAGCGCGCCGAGCGCGCGGCGGCCGAGGAGACCGCTGCGCCTCCGCCTCTGCCGGACGCTCCGCCCCAGTCCGCGCCCTCGCTTTTGCGCCGGGCGGCGCGCCGATTTTTTCCGTTTGCCGATTTTTAATAATCTCTTAATGCAGACGACGCGACGATGATATACAATCCTCCCCAATGCTCACGCCGAGAGCCATGACGAGGTCGCCGCGCGCCCAAGCGCTTGGCCGCCGTCTGCCGTTGCTCGTTTTGGGGCTGCTGCTGTGTTCCCGCGCGTACGCCCAGGACGTGAACGTCACGGTCAACGACATGTTCGTGACGACGACGCTGCCTTTGTATGGAGTGGGAACCGCACAAGGCTTTTGCGTGACCGCGGCCAACACCGCGCCGCCGGCGTTCCTGTGCCCGATCGCTCAGATTCCGCTGCCCGATTTTTCTCCCACGGGCCAAGA
>JAJZQS010000021.1:0-24431 GCA_021806745.1 bacterium | reverse complement strand
CAGAAGGCGATCTCGGTCAACGTGACCGACGTTCACGTGATCAATTCCACGCCCACGGTGGTCGGCAAGATCACCGGCGTCGCGGCGGAGCCCTACAATTTCACCTACCGCCTCTCCAAGCCGGCGACGATGTACATCACGATCAACGAAAGCGTGCCTGACGCTGCCGGGAACTACCAGAATTTACGCAACCTCCTGGGCCAAAGCGGTGAGCAGGAGCCCGGCGAGGGCAATCTGGGCACGACGGGCGCCACGCCGCTTTTGGACGGCAGTTCCTGGGACGGCCGCGACAATAACGGCAACATCCTGCCGCCGGGCAATTATTTGGCCGTATTCCAGGCGCTGTCGAGCAATCAATACACGGCGCCGAGCTATCCGCCGTCGAGCGCGTCCCCTCCCAGCGGCTGCGTCGTTTCCGGAAGCAATTGGGTTCCCGTGTCCTCCACCGACGAGTACAAGTGCGCGATGTTCGGCGACCTCTCCAATCCGACGACCTACTCGATCGCGCTCGATCCCCTTCAGATCACCGACATTCAGGTGGCGCCGCTGTTGGGAGGCACGACTTCCCTAGCGGTGTTGTCCTACATGCTCACCGAGCCCGCGACCGTCTACGTGGACATCTACCCGCCCGGCACGCAGTTCTGCAACGACACCTCCGGCAATCCGGCCTTGGCCGACGTGAACAATCCCATCACCGATCCCGGAGCGGGCGGCGCGCCGCCCAAGAATTTCCAGGCCAGTCTCACCGGCTGCACGGGTCCCGGCGGCACGGCGGCCAATCCCATCCAGCCGCTGCGTTCGATCCAGCAGTTGCAGCCTTCGCGCACCACGCAGATCAGCTTCTGGGACGGCCGCGACAGCACGGGCAACTTCGTCAACGACGGCGACTACGTGTTCGTGATCTACGCCTCGCTGCCGTCCCAGCGAGGCGTCGCCTACAACGGCAATTCCGGCGACTTGAGAATATGGACCACGGCCGCCAAGCAGGGCTTCATTTCCGTGGTGCGCGGCTTGATCGGAATCACTCAGATCTCGCCTTCTTCCACGGTGATCGGCTCCAGCCCTCCCGTGGGCGGTCTCAATCCGTTCTCGTTCAGCTATCAGTTGTCCCGCCCCGCCAACGTGTCGTTCAAGATTTACGATTCGTCCGGCATCAACGTGATCAAGACGCTGGTCAGCAACGAGGCCCAGCCCGGACAGTTGACGATCACCGAAACCTGGGCCGACGGCGTGGGCGACAATGGGTTGATCGTGTCTTCCGGGGTCTACTTGGCCCAACTCACCGCTTGGGATCCGGCCTTCCCCGCCAAGGTGTCGACGACGACCGTTCTCTTTCCGGTGGACTTGTTCCGAATCACGGACGTTGGGACCACGCCTCTTCTGGCGGTGGCCGGAGACACGGCGACACTGACCTATCAGCTTTCCCAACCGATGTTCATCGCCTGGAACATCTACCCGCCGGGCACGATCGTCAACAACTCCGCGCCCACATGGCCGCCGTGCGCCAACACCATCAATCAGACCTTTCCCTTCAACAACTGCATCGACCCTCTGGTCACGACGCCCTCGGGGGCGGAGGCGGTCCCGGTCATCACCTACTACGGCATGCGTCCGGGGCGCTTGAAGATCACCGAAACATGGAACGGCACCACGCCGCTGGGCATCTATGTTCCCGACGGCCAATACGTCTACACGCTGACGGCGGTGTCGACGTCGACGCCCATGCACTTCCCGACCGACCGCGTTTTCGGCACGGTGACGGTCGCCCGCGGCTCCGTGCTGTTCCAAAACTTCAACGTGACGCCGACCGTCCCGACCCTCTACAACTCGAGCAACACGATCACTCTGGACCCGTTCAGCATCCAGTATACCGTCACGCGCGAGTCCTCGGTCACCATCCAGATTCTCAACACCAACATCCCGCCTCAAGTCATGACCACGGTCGTGGCCGGCGCGGTGCGCGAGCCGGGCATCCTCAACACCGATGTTTGGGACGGCCGGGATTTGGAGGGCAATTTCCTGCCCGTGCCGATCAGTTTCGGCGGGACTTCCTACATCGTCCAGGCCGTGGCCTACGATGTGGCCTCGTCGTTGACGCTTCCTTCGACCGCGCAGGCGGTCGTGCCCTACGACCCGTTGCGCATCTACGACCTGGCCGTGACGCCCATCGTGGGAGGGGGAGCGGCGACCATCGCCTATCAGGTTTCCGAGCCCATGAAGGTTTCGCTCAAGGTCTACGAGCCCAACACGATCTTCGACTACAACGGCAACCCGTCGCCGCCGGACTCCGTTTCCCTGGTCAAGATCATCACCGGAGTGCGCCCGCCGCGCACGGAAATCAAGGATGTGTGGGACGGCACCAACATCGCGGGCACGAAATTGCCCGAGGGCGACTATAAATTCGTGCTGGTGGGCTCGACCGACACCAACGCGATCAACACGCAAACCGGCAACGTGATCTATCCGGGCGAGCTCGCCGACGACATCCTCATCGACGACATCCCGATGACACTGGGCCCGTCCACGAATCCCCAGGGGGATTTCGAGAGCAACAGCTACGTCTTCCCCAACCCGATCCCGGCTTCGGCGGGAACGGCGACCTTCTGCGTTTTCAATCCCTTCCCGCACGCGCACATCACCATGCGCCTGTACACGATGTCCGGTCATCTGGTCATGACCCAGGATTTCGGCACCTATTTGCCGCCCAGCTATCAGACCTCGGTCGGAGTTTGCGGCGGAGGGATCGTCTTCAATTGGTCCAAGAACAACCAGAGCGGGCGAGGCGTCGCGCGCGGCCTCTACTACGCGCTGCTGCGCGTCGAGCAAGAGGAAGAAGGCACGGCGGTCCTCCAGACGGTTAAGAAGGTTCTTGTTCAGTGAGAAGAGCTCCTGGGGCCGCCGCCGTCTTGGGCCTGGCGCTCGCGGCGGCGGGACCGGCGCGCGCGATCAGTTCCGGAGCGGGCACCAGCGGCGCGGATTTCCTGAACATCGGCCAGGGCTCGGCTCGGGCGATGGCGTTGTCCGGCGCCTATGTGGCCATGTCGGAGGGCTCCGACGCGCTGACCTGGAACCCTGCGGGACTGGCCGTCACGCAGCAGCGCGAGTTCGCATTCTCGTACTTGAGCTATGTCCAGGGCCTTCAGTCGCCCGTGTACTTGGCCTACGCCCAGCCCATGGGGCGCACGGCGTGGGGCGTCAATGCCGGCTACATGTCCGAAGGCGGCTTCGACATCCGCGACCAGAACGGCATCCCCCAGCAAAACACCAGCACGCTCGTGCGCGACGGCTACTTCACGCTGGGCGTGGCGCGTTCTTTTTTTTATGAGAAATTAGACCTGGGAGCGTCCTTGCGCGGCATCCACCAGGAGATCGTCGGGGAGGCCTACAACACGGTCTCCGCCGACGCCGGCGCCTTGCTGCACGCGACCAACAACCTGACTTTCGGCTTGGCGCTGCAGAATTTCGGTCCGCCGACCTCCCAGGTCGCGCACACCGTCCGCGGGGGCGGCGCATGGCGGATGAACGATTTTTTCACCACTTCCGTGGAGCTTCGCAATGCCTCCGACTACGGCACGCAGTTCGCCATCGGCGAAGAATTCCAGCTTCCCGAGGAGTATTTGGACGTGGGCCAGCTTTCGTTGCGCATCGGCTACGCGACCGTGGACAGTTACGGCCAAAGCTTCAGCAGCACGCTGAAAACCCTCTACTTGGACCAGACGAGCGGTCTGTCGTTTGGATTCGGACTGTTCACTTCGGAAGCGTTCGGCTATGGATTGTCGCTCGACTATGCGTTCGTCCCATATGGGGCGTTAGGTACGGTCGATCAGTTGTCGTTTAAACTGAAATTTTAAAGAGTTTGTAATGAGGAATGCTTGACACTCGCGGGGGCGGCTGTTAAACTCGCACGGTATGCACCGTCGATATCGCTGGGACTATAAAGGAAGACGAGGACAGACGGCGGTCGAATATCTGTTGACGACGGTTTTGCTGGCGACGGTGTTCGCGGGAATGTTCGGGGTTTTGCAGGGGGCGTTGAAAAAGTTGTTCGTGGCGGGGGGGATCGTGATTTTGACTCCGCGTCAGTAGCGGGGTCGCCGTGAAACAAGCCGTCAATTCGTCGCAAGGAGAAATGAACAAGATGAAACTGTCTCAGGTGAGAGCGTGGGGGAAGGCGCGTCTGGGCGGGCGCCGCGGACAGAACACCGTGGAATACCTTCTGATGCTGACGGTGGTGGTGGGCGTCGTGCTCGTGGCGGGCGTCGCCCTGAAGAAGTTCATGCCGAGTCTGTTCTCGCAGATTCAGTCCATGATCAGCGGCGCGGCGACGTCGATGGGATCGGGCCCCAGCCACTAATCGTCTCGCGCCCCGGCTCGAGGGCCGGGGCGCGAGCGGCGGGCCAGGAGGAGCATGTACAAGCCGGACCGGGGGTCGGGCCAGGTCGTCGTCGAGATGGCGCTGATCCTTCCGGTGTTTTTGGCGATCGTATTTTCCATCATGGAAATCGGCTACATTTCGTTTCAAGTCATCGTGCTCAATCACGCCACATACGAGGTGGCGCGAATCGGGGGCATGACCAGTCCCGGAACCAGCGCCGGCGCCTGTCCGTCGCCGAATTCGGGCAAGCTCAGCGCGACGATGGCTCTGATGCTGCCGCAGGCGACGGTCTCCTGCGCCGCCGTGCCGACTCTGACGGACCCTCAGGCGATGCAGTTGAACTGTGATTTGCACTGCACGAGCGTGGAGAAAATTCGCCTGGTCTTTCCGATCAGCAGCCTGATGCTGTCGGACGCGGGAAACCCGGGCTGGAAGACTTTGACGGCGAGCGTGGCAATGCCCATCGAGAGGCCGCTGCAGCAATAACAGAAGGCCAAGGAACGATTCATGGAAAAGAAAGGCGTGATGATCCCGATGCTGCTGGCGCTGTTCGCGGCGGTCATCTACATGGTTGCGCTGTCGAGCAAGGAGAAGTCGCTCAGCGGTGAGTGGGAGATGGCGCAGGTGCTCGTGGCCAACACGGACATACCGGAGCGAACGGTCCTCAAGGAGTCGATGGTCGAAACCTTGCCGATTCCGCGCAAGTTCATGCA
Source organism: bacterium (assembly GCA_021806745.1). Lineage (GTDB taxonomy): Bacteria > Elusimicrobiota > Elusimicrobia > UBA1565 > UBA9628 > GWA2-66-18. The sequence continues at coordinate 19,343 of JAJZQS010000021.1, read as the reverse complement.
GCAGGACGCTTTCGAATACCGCACGCCTTCCGACATGAAGCAGATCGTCAACCTCGTCACGCGCAACCGCATCCCCAAGGGCGACCAGATCACGCAGTCGTCGCTGGTGCCGCTTTCTCCAGAATCGGGCCTCAGCGTGAAGATCCCGCCCGGCTACCGTGGCATGATGCTGCCCATCGACTCCGACATGAAGCCTCTGATCAAGCCCGGCGACCGCGTCGACGTGCTGGTCACTTTCGAGGCCGTGATGAAAGACACGGGACAAAAAGAAAAGGTCACGGCCACGATCCTGCAGAACGTGCTGGTGATCGCGGTGGGAAACAACCTGGGCCAGGGCATGAGCGCGTCTCAATTCAAATCGGCCGCCGCGGCCGAGGACAAGACCGCCGCCTTCGCCGAGCACGCGAGCGTGAGCTTGGCCTTGAACCCGACGGAAGCCCAGTACCTGGCTTTGGCGATCAAGCAGAGCGCGGGCGAGGTCACCGTCATCTTGCGCGGCCTCGGCGACGTGGAGATGCACCCGATGGAGATGGCCAGCTTCCGCAAGCTCTTCAAGTAGGCCGACGAGTACATGAAAAGACACTGGATGACGGCGACGGCGGTGGTGGGCCTGGCGGCCGGATTGTCGGCGCGCGCGCGCGCGCAAGCCGACGACTCGCTGATCGCGGTCTCCGCCGACGTGGTCGAAATCTCGGGCTCCTACCAGGAGAACCTCGGCTTCACCTGGACGCCGCTCCAGACGGGCGTCAATTTCGGCGAGAAGTCGATCCCCGGCATCATCAAGGTGGGAGACTTCGCGCGCACGACGGCGCTTCAGACCTCGCTGCAGATGCTCGAGACCGAGGGCAAGGCGCAGTTGCTGTCGAACCCGAAAGTGATCGTCCAGGCGCAGTCGCAGGCCAACTTCGTGGTCGGCGGCGAACAGCCCTATCCGGCGGCCAACGGCAACGGCACGGTCACCACCGACTTCAAGAAGTTCGGCGTGATCCTCAACGTGGTGCCGGTGATCAACCCGAACAAGAAAGACACGATCCGCGCCGAGATGCAGTTGGAAGTCTCGAACATGAACTTCTCCCAGACCGTGCAGGTCGGCAACACGACAGTGCCCTCGGTGGTCACGCGCCAGATCCAGACCGCCGTCGAGGTCAAGAGCGGAGACACTCTCGTCATCGGCGGGCTCAAGTCGAGCACGAAGAACGTCTCAACGACGAGAATCCCCTACATCGGAGCCATCCCGGTCATCGGCTGGCTTTTCACGACCAAGAGCGTCACCGAATCGCAGGAATCGCTCTTCCTTTTCATTACGATGGAGATCGTCAAATAGATGCCGGAGCGCGCGACCATGAGCGGACCCGCGACGGCCACGCCCACCTCCCTGCGCGACCCGGGGCGCGTGATCGTGTTCACGGGCCCCAAGGAAGGCGTGGGCAAGACGACCGCGTGCCTGAACCTGGCGCTGGCGTGGGCGGGCAGCCAGAACCGAAAGGTCGTCATCGTTCACATGGACCCGCTGTGCCGCAACGATCTTAACTTCGTTCTCGGCAATCTCAATCCCCCATCGTTGGCCAGCATGATCCAGCTTGTCGGCGACAGCCCGACCGGAGGCCTGGGCCGGCTCCTGAAAGGACGCATTCCGTTCTCGCAGTGGGGCGTGGGCCTTCTGCCTCTGGCGGCCTCGCGCACGGAGTTCCAGAAGCTGTCCCCGAACGTGGTCGTCAAAATCCTCGGCTCGCTGGCCGAGAGCTACGACCTGTTCCTGGACGTCGATCCGTTCTTCCCGATGCAGGTGTTCTCCTTCGACCTGGCCGACTTGATCTATTGGGTCTGCATGCCTCAGCGCTCCCATTTCGAGGCGACCTACGCGCTGTTCAACGAGATCAAGGCGCTGCACTTCCCGCTGGACAAATTCGAGATCGTCGTCAATCAGGCCAACTTGCCCGGCGCGCTGGCGCCCAAGGAGGTCGCGCGCTTCTTCGACGCGATGCAGAAGAAAGTTCTCGCCTACATGCCGTGGGAGGACTTGATTCCCGAGTTCGCCAACACCCAGAAAATCCTCGTCGTCGAGCACCTGCAAAGCGACTGGGTGAAGTCGCTGCGCGTGCTTCTTGGGCGCGCGATGGAACAGCCCGCGACCGTCAAGCACTGGGACACCTTCGTCGGCGCCGAGGAGTTCGGCGCGTCGGCCGACATGCTGTGGCGGCCGACGGCGTCTTCCGGCGCGGCGCCCGGCGACGCCAAACCCGCGGCCGCGGCGCCGGTCTCGGAAGTGCCCGAGTTTTGGGACGAGTTGAAGGCCAAGCTCCACAAGCTCGTCGTTTCCGGCATGGAGACCGAGCACATCCGCATCAGCGACGACCCCAAGATGAACGACGAGAACCGCGCGAAGGTGGGGCTGATCATCGAGAACCTTCTCCAGCGCGAGCAGGGCCTCTCTCTCAGCCGCGCCCAGCGCGAGATGTTCGTCACCGAGCTCATCGACGAGATCTTGGGCCGCGGCCCTCTTGAGCAACTGCTGCGCGACCCGGCCATCAACGAGATCATGGTCAACTCTTTCGACAAGATCTACGTGGAGAAGCGCGGCCAACTGGTGCTGCTGCCCATGCGCTTTCGCAACGACGAGCAGGTCGTTCAGGTCATCAAGCGCATCGTCGCCCCCATCGGCCGGCGCATCGACGAGTCGGTGCCGCTGGTCGACGCGCGCCTGAAAGACGGATCGCGCGTCAACGCGATCATCGCACCCCTCGCGGTCTCCGGTCCCACGCTGACGATCCGCCGCTTCTCCGCCAAGCCCTTCACGGCCGAGCAGTTGATCAAGTTCGGCTCGACCACTCCCAACCTCATCGAGTTCCTGCGCGCGACGGTGATCACCAAGAAGAACATCCTGATCTCCGGCGGCACCGGCACCGGCAAGACGACCTTCCTGAACATGTTGTCGAACTACATTCCCGACGGCGAGCGCATCATCACCGTCGAAGACACCGCCGAGCTGCGCCTGCTCGCCGAGCACTGGATCCGCCTGGAAAGCCGCCCGCCCAACATCGAGGGCAAGGGCGAGATCACCATCCGCGACCTGATCAAGAACTGCCTGCGCATGCGCCCAGATCGCATCATCGTCGGCGAGTGCCGCGGCGGCGAGGCGCTGGACATGCTGCAGGCCATGAACACCGGCCACGAGGGCTCGCTGGCGACGCTGCACGCCAACACCCCGTCGGACGCGATCTCGCGTTTGTCGGCGATGTGCCTGATGGCGGGCACGGACTTGCCGATGAACGTCCTCATCGAGATGATCTCGAGCGCGGTCAACGTGTTCGTGCAGATCACGCGCTTTCCCGACGGCAAGCGCCGCACGACTTGGATCACGGAGTGCGTGGGACGCGACGGCACGAAGATCCTCACCAAGAACATCTTCCGCTTCATCCAGACGCACGTGGACGAGAAGGGCAACAGCTACGGTTATTTCACCGCGTGCGACTACGTCCCGCGCTTCTTCGACGAGTTCAAGCTCAAGGGCCTGGAGATTCCCAAGGAATTCTTCATGAGCGAGCGCACCAAGAAGAAAAAGGGCCTGCCCAACGCGATCGACGAACTGCTCAAGCAGGGCATTCCGTGCTCCGATGACGCCGAGGCCGTGGCCGAGCAGCAGGGGGGGGCGCACTGATGCGCGCCGCCGCGCTGGCCGTTCTTTTTGCCGCCGCTCCGGCCTCGGCCCAGCTCTTCAGCCGGGCCGACGTCGACTTCATCCTGGGCCGTCGCGACGCCAGCGGCGCGGTCGTCCAGGAGGGCGCGGAGACCCGGGTGCAGATGATGTACCACTACTTCAAGCGCGATCGTGACCCGGGCGTCGTGGCGCCCGCGTGGCTTGACGCGAAGCTTGGCGCGATGCTCAGCCATCCGGTCTGGCAGGATCCCGACGACGGCCTGCTCAACGAGGCCCAGCTGTGGCAGTCGCCGGACTCGGTGCTCTACGAGTTTTTCGAACTCGTGCGGCGCAGCTTCCCGCCGTCGGATGGCGGCAAGTTGGAATCTCCCGGCGCGCTGATCCGCGAGTACGAGGACAACCGCGTGAAGTTTCAGATGGCCTACGACCGGCTCCTGCGCGCGCCGCTGCGCAACTCGCTCAACGGCCGCGCGCGCGCCGAGCTTGCGGTCTACGGCCTCATCAACAGCCAGCTCGACGGCGTGATGGACGGGCTCATCAACGGCAACACCGCGCGCTACAAGGCCGCGGTGATCGGCATCGCGGCGCTGTGCCAGGCGTCCTACGAGATCCTGCAGGTCAATCCGCGCGGCTGGGCGCAAAATCCCAACATCCAGCCCGGTCTCGCCAATTTGGCGTTGTTTTTGGCCATGGTCGGGGTGCTGGCGGCGGGGCTGATGGGACTTTCGCTGGGCGTCGAGAACGAAGACAAGATCGCCGAATGGACGGAGAAATACAAAACCAAGGCCAAGGAGTGGGCGCACGAGTATGAGCGGCAGTTCGTCGTCATCAAGGTTCACTACCTTGTCGGCGCTCCCGCGGCGCTGGGCGCGCTGATCGGCCTGCTCACCTTCAACCTCTACGGCTTCCTGATCTTCTCGGGGCTTGGAATCTACGCGGGGCTGGTCTTGCCGAGCTGGCTTTTGCGCATCATACGCCAGCGTCGCGGCGTGCGCTGCGAGGCGCAGTTGATGGACACCATGATCCTGATGTCCAACGGCCTGAAGTCCGGCATCGACTTGATCGGGTGCCTGGGCATGGTGACCAAGGACATGCAGCCGCCCATTTCCGAGGAATTCGGACTGTGCCTGAAGAACTACCACCTCGGCATGTCCATCGACAAGGCCTTGGAGGGCATCGAGGAGCGCGTGCAGAGCCGCCTGCTGTCCTACATGATCAAGGCCGTCGTCATCCAGCGTTCGGTCGGCGGCAACCTGACCAAGATCTTCGACCGCATCGTCGAGAACATCCGCGAGGAGTCCAAGCTCGTGGAAAAGACCGCGGCGATGACCGCGCAGCAGCGCATCCAGGCCATCGTCGTGGGCGTGATGCCGTGGATCATGCTGCTGATCATGTTCGCGTTCCAGCCCAAGCCGATGGCGGCGTTCTACTTCACGCCGCTGGGTTTTTTCACGCTGCTGTTCTGCACGATCTGGATTTCGATCGGCATGAAGGTCGTCAACAAACTGGGAGACATCAGCGTTTAACGCCATGGGCGACAGCGGCCTGCACTACTTCCTTTTGTTTCTGGCCTTCCTGGGGTCGGTGGCGACCTATGTCGCGGTCAGCCGCATGTTCGCTCCGCCCCCTGAAGACGACAAAAACGACCTGTCCAAGCTCGCCAACCGGGAGCTCGGCACGAGTTCCGCGTTTTCGAGCCTGAATCCCGACGGCGGCCTCGTCGAGCGCTTGGACTTGTTTTTGCTGCGGACCTTCCACCTCGACGTGAAGCTCGAGGAGATGCACATGCTCCTGGGCCGCCCGACCAAGCCGAGCCCGCTCGACATCCTCCACCTGAAGGAGGTGCTCGCGGCGGTGTTCGGCATCGTCGCGGCGGTGGCCACCGGCATGCCGGCGTTCGCGCTGTTCGGCGTCGTCGGATTCCTCATTCCCGACTCGCTGATGAACGCCCGCATCCGCGCGCGGCAGGCCGAGATCATGCGCAATTTCCCGACGATGGTCGATTTGATGGCGCTGACCATCGAGGCGGGCCTCGACTACATGTCGGCCATCGAGCGCATCCTGAAAAACATCAAGCCCGGGCAGCGTACCGAGTTGGAAAGGGAATTCGAAAAGATGGTCAACGAAGTCCAGCTCGGCTACTCGCGGCGCGACGCGCTGACCCGCCTGGCCCTGCGCACGGGTGTGTCCGAGATCCGCTCGTTCGTGGGCCTGATCATCCAATCCGACGAGCTCGGCACGAGCCTCGTCGAACTCCTGCGCAACTACGCCGCCGACATGCGCTTTCGCCGCCTGAACCGGGCCGAGAAGCTGGCCGCGCAGGCCTCGACCAAGATGCTCATCCCGCTGTTCATCTTCATCTTTCCGACCGTGTTCATCATGATGCTGGCGCCGATGATGAAAAGCCTGATCCAGGGAGGCCTCGGCTTCTGATGATCGCCCGAGCTCTCTGTGCGGCACTGGCGCTGGCGGCCCTGGCCGCGGCGGCGCGCGCGCAGGACGCGCCCATGGTCAAGGACACCGAGGGCCTGTTTCTCGACATGTCCAAGGTGAACCTGGGCACGATCACCTCCGAAGACGACAAGAAGAAATACATCTACACGATCCAGCTCGAGAAGGCGCGCCTCACGCGTCAAGCGCTCAAGGTCGTCTACGAGAACGCCTACGATCTTTACCGCGAGGGCCAGTTCGAAGGGGCCAACGAGCTCACGCAGAAGATCTTGGCCATCGATCCCACCTACGAGGACGCGCGCATCCTCAACCGCGCCACGATAGACCTCAAGGGCTCCACGACTCCCGCCGCCTCGCGGCGGCGGCTGATCTCGGACCGATTCGAAGAGGGGATGTCGCTTTACCGTCAAGGCCGCCTGGTTGAGGCCGCCGAGCGCTGGGACGAGGTCGTCAAGCTTTCGCCGATGAACCTCAAGGCGCGCTACTGGCTCAAGAAAGCCGACAAGGCCATGGCCGCCGAGCACTTCCGCCGCGGGCAAAAAGCCTACTCTCAGCACCGACTGCGCGACGCGCTCGATCAATGGTATGCGGCGCTGGTGCTCGATCCGCATTTCCCCGGGCTGTCGGGAGTCATCGCCAAGGCCGAGTCCGAGGAGCGCGAGCAGGAGGCCAATGAAAAACTCCAGACGGCGCTCAATCTTTACGGCCAGGGCTTGGTGCTGGAGGCGCTCAAGACCCTCGATCAGGTGCTTGAGATAGGCCCCGGCAACGCCAAGGCGCAAAAACTGCAGGCGGAAATCCGCGCCGAGGTCGCCAATCAGCACGTGATGGAGGGGCGTCGGCTCTACGAGGCGCGTCAGTACGACTCCGCGATCGCCGAGTGGAAGGCGGCCGTCGATTACGGCTACGACTCCAAGGCGGCCGACCAACTCATCGCGCGCGCCAAGGAGCAGCAGCGCCGCGAGGAGGCCGCGCGCAAGCGCGCCCAAGAGGCGGCCAAGGAGCGCGAAGACGAGGCCAAGAAGAAGGCCGCCGACGCGGCCGCGGCCGACGAGGCCAAGAAGAAGGCCGACGAGGAGGCCAAGGCCAAGGCCGACGCCGAGGCCCAGAACGGCTCGCCGGCCGCGGCGCCCGCCAATCCCGCGCCCGCGGGCGTCACCGATTCCGCCAAGCAGCAGTCCCAGCAGGCCTACCTGGCCGGCATGGTCTATTTTCAGCAGGGCAATTTCGAGAAGGCGCGCGACCAGTTCATGCTGGCCAAGCAGTTGGACCCGGGAAATCCCGACGCGGCGGCGGGCCTGGACCGCATCGAGAAGCTCTACGGGGGAGGTCAGTAGCGCGTGCGTCTTTCGGCGAAGTGGTTTTTGTGGTTCACCGGCATCGGCGTCTACGTGATGTTTTTGGGCGGCATCTTCTACTACAACCTTTTCAAGTGGACCTTCGACGAGAAGCTCAAGCAGGAGTCCATCGACATGGTGCGGCTCTACGCGCCCCAACTCGTCGAGGGCCTCTCCCGCAATCAGGGCGCCATCAGCATGACCGAATACGACGTGGTCTCGCGCTTCGCCAAGGACGACCGGGTCGCGTCGCTGCTTTACCTCAATAAGTACGGCGACGTGCGTTGGTTCCGCGATCCAACGATGATCTCCAAGACCTTCGACGAGTTCACCAAGCAGGTCAGCCTGCCCACCGACGCCATCGAGCAGGCCTGGCAGGCCAAGACGCCGATCGTGCGCGCGGTGCCGAACATGGAGCTCTACGACATCGCCATCCCCTTGGCCCTGCGCGGCGACATGCAGGGCATCATCGACCTCCAGGTCAGCCGCGCGGGAGTCAAGAGCGTCATCGACCGGGCGATGAACAAATATGCGATCGGCGCGGTGGGCGTGCTGATCCTGCTGGGCATCCCGCTTTATTTTTTCCTGTACCAGTTCGTTTTGACGCCGCTGCTCAACTTGCGCGACGCCATCGAGTCCATCTCCTTCAAGAGCCTGGACCTGCGCTTCAAGCCCGGCGCCGACGAGATCGGAGACCTCGCCGGCGCGCTGACGATTTTTCTGTCCAAGGTCAAGGCCGAGATCGCCAACGCGATGGCGCGCGAGGCCAGGCGGGGCGCCGCCGAGGCGCGCTGGTGGGAGTCCATCCTTAAGACGATCGTGACCAAGAACCACCGCGCCATCGTCGTCGACGAGGACAACGCCGTCCTCTACACGAATTTTCCGCTGACGGCGACGGCCTCGGGCGACGGCAAGCTTCACCTCCTCGACGTCATCGACAGCCAGCAGCAAGACGTGCTGCGCCTGGTCACCACCGCCCTCGACCGTCCCAACCAGGTGCTCGAGGCCGACGCGATGTTCCGTTCCGAGCCCTGCCGGGTCAAGGCCGTCCATCTCGACGAGGACGGCGAGACCAAGCGTACCTTGATCTTGTTCGAGGTCAAGACCGGCAGGTAGCCGCGCCCTATTGCGCGCGCTTGCGCGCTCTGCTAAGCTTGACCCGGCTTCACGCCGTGAAGCGCCGCGCCAGGAGCTCCGATGAACTATAAATTGCGCCGCATCGATCCCTACTGGATGAAAAACCCCGTCATCCCGATCGTCGCGTTCGTGGGCACCGCCGCCGCGCTGGTCTTGGTCGGCGTGCACCAGGCGGTTGCGTCGATCATCTCGGGAGTGGTGGCCGGCATCGCGGTCGTCTTGGCCACGCAGCCCGCGATCACGGCGGTGACCTTGGTCCTGGGCCTGGCCGGCGGGTTGACGGAGTTCGGCCTTTCTTCGAGCCCGGACGCGCTCGCGATGCCCATGGGGATGCGTCTGCTTTCGTCTATTCTGTTCGCGCTGTTCTACGCTGTGCTGATGGACGGCGTCGTCTTGGCCTTGGCGGTCCTCTACAACTTCTTCGCCGGCACCGCGGGCTGGGGCGGCATCAGCCTGGACATGGACGCGGGCGAAGACGAGGCCGAGGCCTAGCCCGGATGCGCGTCAACGCCGTTCACGCGTCGCGCGAGCCCAACCGCGCGGCGCTGGTCGTGGAGGCCCTGCAGGGCGCGGGGGTCTCGGTCACGGCGGTCCAGCGCGCCAAGGAAGTCCAGGCCCTGCTCGCGCACCGCGGCTGCGATCTCCTGCTGGTCGGCCAGAAGCTCATCGATGAGGACGGCGTCGAACTGGTCAAAGCCCTGCGCCTGAAAGGCCTCGGCAAGCAACTGCCCATCATCGCACTGGTCGAGCACGCCGAGCCGTCCCCCGCCGGCGCCGCGCCGGTCCAGCACGCGTACGCGCTTTTCGGCCGTGCTTCGCCCGCGCCCGCCGCGCCCGCCGCGTCCGCGTCCAAGGACCGGGGCTCCGCGCGTTTGGCTTTTTTCCAGGCCGGCGCCGACGAGTGCCTGTCGCTGGGCTGGGATGCCGCCGAGTGCCTGGCGCGCATCAAGGCCGTTTTGCGCCGCACGCAGTCGAGCGCGCCCGAAGAGATCATCAAGATGGGCGAAATCGAGCTCAATCTCACCAGCTACACTCTGCTCGTCTCGGGCAAGCGCGTGCCGCTGACCTCCAAGGAGCTCGACTTGCTGTTCGTGTTCCTGAGCTCGGCCAACCGCGTGCTCTCGCGCCCGTATCTCATCGAGCGCGTCTGGGGCTACAACTATTTCGGCTCGCCGCGCACCGTGGACGTGCACGTGCGGCGCCTGCGCGAGAAGCTCGGCGCGGCCGCGCGTCACATCACGACGATTCCCTGCGTCGGCTACAAATTGGTGCCCCCCGGCGGGGACCTGAGGAGATGACATGCCCAAGCTTCTGATCATCGACGACGACGCCCACCTGCGCGAGAGCTTGGCCGAGGTTCTCGACCTCGACGGCTTCGAATGCCATCAGGCCGCAGACGCGAAGGAAGGCCTGGCCGCCGCCCAGAAGCTTTCGCCCGAGGTGGTCATCATGGACATCCAGCTTCCGGACTCATCGGGCTTCCAGATCTGCCAGGAACTGCGCAAGCGCTCCAAGACCACGATCCTGATCATGATGACCGGGCGGTTCCTCTCTTCCGAGGAGAAGACCCAGGGCTTCGAGCTCGGCGCCGACGAGTACATCACCAAGCCCTTCGACTTGGCGGAGCTTTCGGCGCGCATCAAGCAGTTGCTGTCCCGTCAGGCTCCGCGCGGCTGACGCGCCGTTTCGTCATCGCGCCGAAACAACTTTTCGGCGCGGACTTGTCATAATGGCGGCGGCGCCACAAGACCATGCCCACGCGCAGACGCGGCAAGCTCGCCTACAAGATCCTGTTCTGGTTTCTGCTCATCTCGCTGATCCCGATGGGCGTGGTCGGCTACTACTTGATCAACGTCTCCCAGCAGACCCTGCGCAACGAGACGCTGACGATGCAGGGCTCGCTGGCCGTCGGATTTTCCGACACGGTCGACAAGTACATCGCCACCTTCCGCAACGTGATGACCGAGACCGCGAGCCTCGACGACATGGCGTCCATGGACGCCGCGCGCCAGCAGCCGTTCCTGAACCGCATCCTGCAAATCCACCTGGCGGTGCTGGAGCTTTCGGTGCTCAACGCGCGCGGCGTGGAAACCCTGCGCGTCGGGCGCTATCTCGGGGCCAATCCCGAACTGAGGAATTTTTCGACCGACGATCTGTTTCAGTCCGCGATGGGGCCCAAGGGGCAATACATCGGCCGCCTGGAGCGCTTCCAGGGGCTGTATCCCACCGTGTCGGTCTCGGTGCCCATCCTCGACGCGCGCTCCCAGCCTCCGCGCCCGGTCGGCGTCTTGGCCGCGCGCATCAGCCTCAACCCGCTGTCGACGATGCTGGCCATGGAGTTTCCGTCCACCGGGAGCAGCCAGGCGGCCGTGGTGTCTCCGGACGGTTTTTTGATCGCCCACTCCGACCCCAAGGAGATCTATCGCCCCGACGCGCACCTGCCCGACGATGTCTTGCGCGTGGTCACGACCCAGGCCAGCGAGCGCGGCGGCGGCGACATGGCTCTGGCCGACGGCCGCCGGATGCTGGCTTCCTTCGCGCAGTCGCGCGATCTCGGCTGGATCGTCTACGTCCAGCAGCCCGTCGAGACCGCCAACCAGTCCGCCGACCAGATGCGGGCGCAGGTCGTGAAGTTCTTCCTGATCGTGGCGCTGTTCATGGTGCTGTTTTCGCTGGCCATGGCCAATCACATCACCCAGCCCATCCGCCTGCTCAACGAGGCCGCCGACCGCCTGGGCCGCGGGCAGTTCGAGGATTTGCCCGAGGTCGTGACCACCAACGACGAGATCGGCGACCTGGCGCAGACGTTCCTCGGCATGAGCGACTCGCTCAAGGAGAAAACCGGCGAGCTCATCCACGCCAAGCAGGAGTTGGAGAAGTTCACCAAGTTCCTGGAAAAACGCGTGGACGCGCGCACGCGCGAGCTCAAGGCGGCCCAGGACGAGCTGATCAAGAAGGAGCGTCTGGCCGCCATCGGGCAGATGGCCTCCGTCGTCGGCCACGAGATCCGCAACCCGTTGGCCGTCATCAACAACTCGATTTACTTCATCAAGACCAAGCTGTCGAGCGGCCAGGAGCCCGACCCCAAGATCGCCAAGCACATCAAGATCATCGAGTCCGAGATCCAGCAGGCCAACGGCATCATCAACGAGATTCTGACCTACTCCCGCCAGCGCGAGCTCAAGCCCGAGCGCGTGAAGCTCAACACCTGGCTTGAGGAGCTTCTGTCGGTCTATCCGTTTCCGCCGCACATCGCGCTGGAAAAGAAATTCGACCTCGTCGATGCGGCGGTCGACATCGACACCACGGAGATGCAGCAGGCGGTGCGCAACCTCATCGGCAACGGCATCGAGGTCATGCCGCCGCCCAAGGGCGGCCGCATCACCGTGCGCACGGCCATTCCCGAACCGGGCTGGGTGCGCATCGACATCGGCGACGCGGGCGGCGGCATCCCGCCGGACGTGCTCGACAAAATCTTCGCGCCTTTTTTCACGACGAAGGCGCGCGGCACGGGCCTGGGCCTGGCGGTGGTGCGCAAGGTCGTCGATCGCCACAAGGGCCGCGTCGAGGTCGAAAGCAAGGTCGGCGTGGGCACGACGTTCATGCTCTATCTTCCGGCGGCGGTCTAGGGCGCACTTGACGGACGGCGAGCCCCGGTCCTATACTCGCCCGGGCGGCGCGCAACCATGAAAGGCAAGGTGCTGATCGTCGATGACGACGCGAACATCCGCGAGGGCGTGGGCGACATCCTCGACGCCGAGGGCTATGAGATCGCCCAGGCGGGCTCCACCGCGGAAGCCCTCGCCCAGGTCCGGGCGGCTTCTTTCGACGTGATCTTGATGGACTACAACCTCACCGACGGCAACGGCATCGACGCGATCCGCCAGATTCGCCAGGTCAACGCCGACAGCCAGATCCTGATGATCACCGGCAACGCCTCGCTCGACACCGCGGTCAAGGCCATCCAGGAATCCGTCGACGACTTCCTGACCAAGCCCGTCGGTCCGGATTTGCTCAAACGGGCGATCGCGAAGTCGCTCGAAAAGATGAAGCTGCGCCAGGAAAATCGCCGCCTCATCGAGGACCTGCGCAAGGCCAACGAGCAGACCGCGCGGCTGTCGGCGATGAAGTCGAAGTTCATGTCGATGTCCTCGCACGATCTGTCCAACTCGCTGATGACGCTGCAAGTCAGCTACGAGATGCTGGCGTCATCGATCACCCCCGACGAGGACCAGAAGAAGCGGATGGTCTACATCGGCAACGGCATCCGCCAACTGGCGCGCCTGATCGAGGATCTCGTGGACTGGGCGTCCATTGAGCAGGGAAAGTTCAGGCTTGAGACCAATCTGTTCCAGCCGGAAGCGATGATCGAGGAGACCGTGGTCGGCCCGCAGGCGCGCGCCCAGGCGCGCGGACTGACGCTGATGACCGAAGTCCAGAAGGGGCTGCCGCCGCTCACGGCCGACAAGAAGCGCCTGGTGCAGGTGCTCAACAACCTCCTGGAAAACGCCATCCGCCACACCCCGAAGGGCGGCACCGTGGCCGTGGGTGCCGCGCGAGACGGGGCCGCGGTGCGCTTTTGGGTGCGCGACAACGGCGACGGCATCGCCGCGGCGGATTTGGAGCGGATCTTCGAGAGCTTCTACCAAGGGACCGGCTCGTCGGGCGGCCGCCTGGGGTTGGGGCTGTCGATCGCGCGCGAGATCGTGCACAGCCACAAAGGCCGCATCTGGGTGGAAAGCCCCGGTCCCGGAAAGGGGGCGGCGTTTCTGTTCACCGTCCCGATCGGGGCTTGACACGATTGGAAAAAACCGTTATCAAGGACGGGATTTAGGCCCCGCAGCAACGACGCCGAGGAGAACAACATGGCCGCAGGCAAGTCCGCGCCGAAAAAAAGAGTCAGGGTCCTGATCGCCGACGACCAGACGCTGTTTCGCGAGGGCATCAAGGACATGCTCGAAAACGAGAAGTCGGTCGAGGTCATCGGAGAGGCGGCCGACGGGCAGGAGGCGGTGCGTCTGGCCAAGAAGCTCAGGCCCGACGTGATCTTGATGGACATCAAGCTTCCCCATCTCGACGGCGTGTCGGCCACTCGCCAAATCCGCAAGGAACTGCCCAGCACCAACGTGCTGATCTTGTCGAGCTACGAAGACGAGGCCCACGTGATGGAGTCCATCCAGGCCGGCGCCAACGGCTACCTGTCCAAAATGCTGCCCGCCGCCGAACTCGTCAACGCGCTCAAGGCCTTCGCCAACGACGGCGTGATGATCCCGCAGCAGGTGATGGGCAAGTTGCTGCAGGGACTGCGGCAGATGTCCGACGGAGGTTCGTCGCCCGTCGCGCTGACCAAGACCGAAATCCGCGTGCTCGTGTTGCTCGGCTCCGGCCAGTCCAACAAGGAGATCGCGGCCAAGATGGACTGCTCGGTCAAGACCATCAAGAACCACCTCAACGCCGTCTTTCAGAAGCTCGGAGTCAGCAACCGCACCGAGGCCGTCGTCAAGGGCATCGAGATGGGGCTGATCTCTCCGGAAGAACCCAACTGACCCGCGAGGAATTCGCCGCACAATGCGAGCGCGGCGCCGCGCAGGCGGCGGCGCTGCCGGTGACCTCCGCCGTCTTGCGCTGGACCGCGGAGCAGCTCAAGCGCGGCGAGCCGCCGTGGTGGAAACCGATCGCCGCGGCGTGGGACAAGCGCCGCTTCGTCGCCTGGACCGAGGCGTGGGGAGTGTATCTGGCCGCGCTTCACTACGAGGCGCTCAGCGACGCGGAGTGCCCTCTCGTGCCTTATTTTCCGTCTTGCGGGGGAACGGCGGAAGCCGAGCCGGCCACCGGGCTGGCGCGCTTCCTGGCGGCGCCGCCGAGCTCTTTTTTCGACAACCTCCGCCTGCGCCATCGGCGCACCTACATCGCGGCGCGCGCGCCGTTGTGGATGAGCCCGGCGATGCTGTTTTTCCAGCGCAAGCGCCGCCTCCCGTATTACCTTCTGGAGGTCAACGCCGGGGCGGGGTTGGATTTGGCCGCAGACGCGATATTCAAGACCAAGGGCTTCGATTCCGGCTTGGTGGCCGCGCGCATCGGCCTGGACCCCGAGCCGCTGGACACGGCCGACATCGGCCAGCGCCGCTGGCTGACCGCGGGCGCTTGGCCGGACCTGACTCCCGCGATCGCGGAGCTCGACTTCGCCATCGACACGGTGCAGAAGGCCTGCGCGCGAGAAGCCTCTTTCTTGCAGCTCGCGGCTTGCCCGCCCGAGAAAGCCCCGGCCTTCGTGGCCAAGAACATCCCCAGCGACGATCCCGGCGTGGGGCTTCTGGTTTTCAACATGGCCACGACCTCGCGCATGACCGACGCGGAGTATGCCGCTTATGGCGAAGCGATGGCCGCCGCGTTGTCTCCGTGGTCTTCCCGCGCGCTCTGGGTGGAGGCCGAGCACGTGCGCGGCGAGGCGTTCTCGACCACGCTGCAATTGCGCGCGACGCGCTACGACGGCCCCGCGCCGAGCACGGCGGTGCTGGCGAGCGTCGACTTCGAAGCCCGCGCCCATTCCCACGACGACGCGCTCGCGCAGAAATTTCTGGCCGCGCCTTGAACTCGCGGCGGGCTCATCGTGGTTGTTTTTTTACCGTTCCGGCCTTGATTTCGCGCGCGGGGGGGCTATAATCGCCGTATGACGCGACCGCGCCGTCTCCTGTCGCGCGCCGGTCAGATCGTGATCCCGGCGATGCTGATCTTCCCGACGCTTTTCCTTTTCGTCTACCTGATCTACGAGACGGCCAAGCTCTCGCGCGAGAAGATCCGCCACCAGTTCGCCATGGACGCCGCGGCGTTCATCGAGATGGCCAACTACTCGGACTTCCTCAACCGCTCGGCCTATGTCAACGGCGCCTTCCCGATGCGCATATTCGAAGAAGGCTACGCGAGCTTCCCCGCCAACTGCGAAGGAAAAGTCGCCAATTGCCAGCAGAAATCCTACGCGTCCATCCTGTTCGACAACGGGGCCTTCCCGCATTTGGGCGGCCAATACATCGACGGACACACTCCGGAGACGACGATCAGCGGCAGCCCGTGGTCCATCGAGTACGGCTACAACAGCGACGGCTCGCCGACCTCGGTGGGGCCGCAGTCCGACCGCACGGGCATGAACAACAACCCGCCGCAGAGCGTGGAGCCCTTCACGCTGTTCTCGCTCAACGACGCGAACCATTTCTGGCATTCCTACGAATTGGCGACGGAAATCTACAAGCTCTGGGTGCAGGTCTACTCCTTGCTGGGCTCCGTCGAAGACGCGCAGTACCAGGTTCTCACGCGCCTGACCGCCGGCTCTCCGGCGCACAGTTTTTTGCAGAAATCCTACTGGCTCAACACCGGAGACTCGCCCAGCGACGCGCAGGCCTTGGCGGGCGCTTTCGACAGCCAATTGGGGCCGTTCAACAGTTCGGTGCACTCGCTCTGCCAGCAGACCTTGGTCTACTGCGGAAACCAGCACCTCGGCGGCACGGGGCTTCAGCCCTACCGCCCGGAGTGCACGAGTCCCGTCGTCCAACTGCAGACTTCCGGCGGCTGCGAGGCGCCGCTGGGCTCGGGCTCGGGTTTGTTCCAAGTGGTCTATCTGCCGCAGTCGATGATCAACAACCTCAGCGCCCAGCATGGGGCCGGCCTCTACCCGGGCCTGTCGCTGTCCATGAACTGGAACTACCCGGCGCAGAATTATTTCAACGTCAACTGGACCCAGCAGTTCGGCGGCGGCGGCCCGCAACTGCACACGACCATCTCCTTGGCAGGCAACAGCAACACGGGCCCCTATGCCGACGGCGTCCAGCCCGGCGTCTGGCCGGATCCCACCCCGCGCTTCCAGGTGAGACAGTTCCCGTGAAGCGAGCGCGCGGCCGAGCGGGCCAGGCCACGACGGAAGTCGTCTTGCTGTTTCCGATCTTCGTTTTTTTCCTCTTCGCCTTCGCGAAGATCTTCGCGCTGCTCATCCTCGTGCAGAAGCTCGAGATCGCCTCGTTCTACGCCGCGCGCCGCTGGCAGTTGGAAAGCCACCGCAACGTCGCCTATGAAGGCTTCGACCAGGGGCAACTCCTCAGCAACATCAACGGCAACGTGATGGGCTACCTCGGCTACAACACGCCCAGCGTCGCGTCCTTTCTGGATCTGGACACGAGTTGCCGCTCCACGCAGACGTGTCCGTCGAGTTCCCCGGGCGTGCAGGTCCAGCGCGCGCAGGTCTGGAACGTGGTGACGGTGACGGTGTGCACCAAGCCGTTGACGACGCCGCTCTACACCTCGCCGGGCTTCGTGTTCTGTTCGACCAAGTATGTCCCCAACCGGGACCGGCCGATCGCCTTCATTCTGCCCGGCGGCTCTTCGTCGCACTGAGCCGGGACCGCCGCAAAAAGCTATGATCGTTCGCCGCAAGATCCAGGAGAAAACATGTTTTGGGCCAAAGTGAAGCTCTGGTGGTCGCGTTGGTGGGTGCCCATTCTCATCGCGCTGGCCATCGCGGTCTCCGTCCTGATTCCGCTTTGGTACATGGCGGGAATGGAGGAGAGCGTGCGGCGCTACATCATCGCGCTCAATGTCGCCTCCCTCCCGTTCCAGACCTATGCGACCTTGCTTTTCGTCGCGTTCCTGTACCTCCTGCAATACGGCGGGGGATTTGCGATGTTTCGCAAGTCCAAGATCGACTCCGCGCGCGTCAACATCCGCTTCTCCGACGTGATCGGCAATGAAGAAGCCAAGCGCGAGGCCTGGGAGGTCGTGGAGCTCCTGAAAGACCGCGCGATGCTCAAGCGCGTGGGCGGCAAGATCCTGCACGGCCTTCTGATGGTGGGGCCTCCCGGCTGCGGCAAGACCATGCTCGCCAAGGCCATCGCGACCGAAGCGGGCGTGCCGTTTTTGTCGACCGCGGGCTCGGAGTTCGTCGAGATCTTCGTGGGAGTGGGTGCTAGCCGCGTGCGCAAGCTCTTCAGCCAGGCGCGCAACTACGCCGCCGCCTACGGTGCTTGCATCATCTTCATCGACGAGATCGAGGTCCTGGGCCGCACGCGCGTGGTCTACGACGCCTTCGGCGGCGGACAGGAGGGAAACTCGACGCTCAATCAGCTCCTCGTCGAGATGGACGGCCTGGTCGACAACGACGCGCCCGTGGTCGTCATCGGCGCGATGAACATGAAAGAAGAGGTGCTCGACCCCGCGCTGCGCCGCCCGGGGCGCTTTGACCGCCAGATCACCATCGACTTGCCCAACCTCAAGGAGCGCAAGGACATCTTCGACTACTACGCCAAGAAGATCAAGGTCGACCCTTCGGTGGATTTCGCTCGCCTGGCGCGCAAGACCATCCGCTACTCGCCCGCCGAGATCGAAAACGTCCTGAAGGAGTCCATTCTCATCGCCACGCGCGAGAAGCGCGAGGTCGTCACCTACAAGGACTGCACGCGGGCTCTGGAGCGCATCGAGCTCGGCATCGCGCATCGCGTGATGATGACGCCCAAGGAGCGCGAGATGACGGCCTACCACGAGGCCGGGCACCTGGTCTTGGTCTACCTGCACCACCCGACCAACGACGTGTTCAAGGCCTCGATCATCCAACGCGGCGGGGTTCTGGGCGTGGTGCACTCGGTCCCGCGCGAGGAGTACATCCTCAGCGACTCGGCCAGCCTCTACGCGGACTTGCTGGTGTCTTTGGGCGGCTATTTGGCCGAAAAGATCAAGTACGGCGTCACTACCGAGGGGGTGGGCTCGGACTTCTCGCACGCGATGTCGCGCGCCCACTACATGGTCTGGGTCTTAGGGATGGGCGACAGCGGCCTGGTGGGCAACTACCACTCCCTGCCGCCCAACGCGCTGTCGGACGCGATGCGCGACCGCCTGATGGCCGACACCAACGCGTTGCTCGCGCGCGCGCACAAGCAGGCCGAGGCGATCATGCGCGAGCACTGGCCCATCATCGAGCGCTTCGCCGCGGAATTGCTGCGCCGCGATGAGCTTGATTACGACGAGATCGTCGCGATCTTCCGAGAGTTCGGCAAGCCCCCGCATCCGCTCCCCGAATCCGTCTCCTGACCGAAGATTATTTTTCGGTAAAAAAAGCCCTCATGCGTTGACTCGCGCCCCGTGAGAGCGTATGCTTCTTTTGCGGGAAATACGGACATGAACTTCCTTGATCTGCTGATCTTGGCCGCGGGTGCGGCGTTCGCGGGGCTTCTGGGAGCGTGGCTGTCGCTGTCCCGGCGCCGGGCGGCGGTGGTCTTGAACGGCCGCTACGAACTCGGAGACCTCTTGGGTTACGGCGCGATGGGCACCGTGCGGCGGGGTTATGATCGAGCCCGGGGCGTGCGCGTGGCCGTCAAATCCCCCCGAGCGCGCGAGCCGGAGCGCTCCCGCGCGTCTTTGCGAGAAGAGGCGCGCGCGGCCGCGGCACTCGCCCATCCCAACATCGTGGCGCTGCTCGACGTCTGCGGTCCGGCGGGCGCCGAGCATCTGGTATTCGAGTACGCTCCGGGCGCGAGCGCCCACGCCCTGCGCCGCCGCTCGCCGCAGCGGCGGCTGTCGCCGTCGTTGACGGCGAAGATCATTTCCGAGGCGGCGAGCGCGCTCGACTACGCGCATTCGCGCGGCATCGTTCATCGCGACCTCAAGTCCGCGAACATTCTCGTGACCGACGATGGGCGCGTGAAGCTGACCGACTTCGGCCTGGCGCGCTCGGCGGACGCCGCGGCCGGAACGGCCTGCGGGACTCCCGGCTACATGGCGCC
>JAJZQS010000126.1 GCA_021806745.1 bacterium | reverse complement strand
CAAGGTGTTCGCCGGCGGCGACATGGTCAACGGCGGGCGCGAGGTGGTCTTTGCCGCCGCCGACGGCAAGCGCGCGGCCTGGGGCATCCACCGGTTCCTGAACCCCGGCGCGGCGCCGGGGCCCGACGACGCCTACTGGGTGGCGACGATCCCGAAAGCGCAGGAGGCCTCGCGATGAGCGTCGCACGCGGCGGAATCGACCTGTCTTGCGACACGGCCGGCATCAAGTCTCCGAACCCGTTCTGGCTGGCTTCGGCGCCGCCCACCAACTCCGGCGATCAGATCATGCGCGCCTTCGACGCCGGCTGGGGCGGCGCGGTCTGGAAGACTCTCGGCCAGGACCCGCCGGTCGTCAACGTGACCTCGCGCTACGGCGCGATCGACTTCGGCGGGCGCAAGCTCGCGGGCTTCAACAACATCGAACTGATCACCGACCGCCCTCTGGCCGTCAATCTGCGCGAAATGGCCGAGGTCAAGAAGCGCTATCCGCGCCACGCGGTGGTGGCCTCGCTGATGGTGCCCTGCGAGCGGCAGGCCTGGCACGACATCGTGGCCAAGGTCGCGGACACGGGCTGCGACGGGCTGGAACTCAACTTCGGCTGCCCGCACGGCATGAGCGAGCGCGGAATGGGCGCCGCCGTGGGCCAGGTGCCCGACTACGTGAAGATGGTGACCGAATTCGTCAAGGAGAAGTCGCCGGTGCCCGTACTCGTCAAGCTCACGCCCAATGTGGCCGACGTGCGCTTTCCCGCGCGCGCGGCCAAGGCCGGCGGCGCGGACGGGGTCTCCCTGATCAACACGATCAACTCGCTGATGGGCGTGGACGTGGAGACGATGGTTCCCAAGTTCGCGGTCGGAGGGAAGGTCTCGCACGGCGGATACTGCGGCCCCGCGGTCAAGCCGATCGCGCTGAACATGGTGAGCCAAATCGCGACCGACCCCGAGACGCGCGGCCTGCCGATGTCGGGCATCGGCGGAATCTCCGTCTGGTCGGACGCCATCGAGTTCATGCTGCTGGGCGCGTCGTCGGTGCAGGTCTGCACCGCGGTGATGCACCACGGCTTTCGCATCGTCGAGGACTTGGAGGCGGGTCTGCGCGGCTGGATGAGGCGGCGGGGGTTCAAGCGGCTTGAAGACTTCCGCGGCAAGACCGCGCCGAGCATCGTGGACTGGAAGCATCTGAACCTTCACCACAAAACAATCGCTTCCATCGACCAATCCAAGTGCATCGGCTGCGACGTCTGCTACGCGGCCTGCAACGACGGCGCGCATCAGTGCATCGCCGTGGACTCGCGCGGCGGCAACCGCAAGCCGCGCGTGCTCCAGGACGACTGCGTGGGCTGCAACCTCTGCTCGCTGGTCTGCCCGGTGGACGGCTGCATCACGATGAAGAGCGTCGACACCGGCTTGCCGCCTTTGACCTGGGACGAATACGCCAAGGCCGGCATGACCGGCTACGGCGAGGTCTACAAGCGCCACTGACATGCCGCCCGAAACAGACAACCTGCGCCTGGAGGAATTGCACGCCGCCGACCAAAGCGAGCGCGCTCAAGTCCTGACCACGGCGCAGGCGGCCGCGGCTCTCAAGGCCCGGGACTTGGAACGGCGGCGGGAAGTCTTCGAGATGATCTCGCGCGGCGAGGTCAACACGCCCAACGACCTCTACCGCGCCGCGGTGATCTTCCTGCACGGCGCCGAACCCAAGGATTTTTTGGCCGCGCACCGGCTGGCGGTCATCGGCGCGATCAACGGCCATCGCCCGTCGCGCTGGCTGGCCGCGGCCAGCCTCGACCGCTTCTTGATGTCGCTGGGACTTGCGCAGACCTACGGCACGCAGTTCGAGCTCGACGCCGAGCAGAACCGCTATCAGCTGCGCCTGCCCATCGACGACGCCTCCCTGCTCCATTTCGAGAAGAGATTTTTCGGCGTCCCGTCGGTGATGGAACGGCTGGCCCAGCTCAACAACAAGGCGGCCGAACGCGCGACGCCGCCGTAGCCAGAACAGGAGGCTCCATGTCCCGAATCGTGAAGTGCGGACTCGTGCAGGCGTCGTGCCCGTGGACGACGCCCAAGCATTCCCTGGCGCAGATCAAGAAGCTGATGATCGACAAGCATGTCTCGTTCATCGAGGACGCGGCCAAGAAGGGCGTGCAGATGCTGGGCCTTCAGGAAATCTTCTACGGACCGTATTTCTGCGCGGAACAGGAGACGCGGTGGTACGACACGGCCGAGCCCATCGACGGCCCGACGACCAAGCTCATGCAGAAGCTCGCCAAGAAGCATCAGATGGTCATCGTGTCGCCGATCTACGAGACGCCTTCCACCGGCACCTACTACAACACCGCCGCGGTCATCGACGCCGACGGCTCGCTCAAGGGCATCTACCGCAAAAACCACATCCCGCACTGCGCGCCGGGGTTCTGGGAGAAGTTCTACTTCAAGCCGGGCAACCTGGGATACCCCGTCTTCCAAACCCGCTACGCCAAGGTGGGCGTCTACATCTGCTACGACCGCCACTTCCCCGACGGCGCGCGCATCCTCGGCCTCAACGGCGCGGAGATCGTCTTCAACCCCTCGGCGACGGTCAAGGGACTTTCCGAATATCTCTGGAAGCTGGAACAACCGGCGCACGCGGTGGCCAACCAGTACTTCGTCGGCGCCAGCAACCGCGTCGGCGTCGAGGGCCCGTGGAAAATCGGAGAATTCTACGGCCAGTCCTACTTCTGCGACCCGCGCGGCAAGCTTCTCAAGGTGGGCTCCCACGACAAGGACGAACTGGTGATCGCGGACCTGGACTTCGATCAGATCCTGGAAGTCCGCAAGGTCTGGCAGTTCTTCCGCGACCGCCGGCCCGAGACCTACGGGGAACTGGTCCAGCAATTGCCGTGAAGGCGCTGACCGACCTGCTGCTCGACTCGGACATCCACGACCACCCCGAGCCGGTCACCCGGTCGCCGTATTGGAACAAGGACATCGCTCCGGTCGGCCGGGCTCGCCGCTCGTGGTCGATGAAGGACTACGCCGTGCTGTGGATCGGCATGAGCGCGTGCGTGCCCACCTACATGCTCGCCTCGTCCCTGATCGACGGCGGCATGAACTGGTGGCAGTCGGTGGCGACGATATTCCTCGGCAACCTGATCGTGCTGCTGCCGATGGTCCTCAACGCCCACGCCGGGACGAAATACGGCATCCCGTTTCCCGTCTACTGCCGCAGCGCCTTCGGCGTGCGCGGGGCCAACGCGCCGGCGCTGCTGCGCGCGCTGGTCGCCTGCGGCTGGTTCGGCATACAGGCCTGGATCGGGGGCGACGCGCTCTACAAGCTCGTCGGAATCTGGGCGCCGTCGCTGCTGGCGGCCCCGCCGGCTTTCCTCGGCCTCAACGGCGGTCAATGGGGATGCTTCCTGTTTTTCTGGTCGCTGAACATGCTCGTCGTCTACAAGGGCGTGGAGTCGATTCGCTACCTGCTCGCGATCAAGGCGCCGCTGCTCATCGCGATGGGCTTGGTTTTGCTGGGCTGGGCCTACGCGCAGGCCGGAGGCTTCGGGCCCATGCTCGCGGCACCCTCGGCGTTCGCGCCCGCAGGCCCCAAGGCCGGCGGGTTCTGGGCGTTCTTTTTTCCGGCGCTGACGGCCAACGTGGGATTTTGGGCCACGCTGTCGCTCAACATCCCCGACTTCTCGCGCTACGCCAGAACTCAGAAGGACCAGATTTGGGGACAGGCGCTGGGACTGCCGCTGACCATGGGCTTCTACAGCTTCATCGGCGTGGCGGTCACTTCGGCCACGACCGTCATCTACGGCAAGCCCATCTGGGACCCCGTCGAGTTGATCTCGCGCTTCAAAAATCCGCTGGTGCTGGCCGCGGCGCTGATCTCGCTGTGTCTGGCGACTTTGGCCACCAACATCGCCGCCAACGTGGTGGGGCCGGCCAACGATTTCTCCCACCTGTGGCCGGAGAAGATCGACTTCCGCCTGGGCGGCTACATCACGGGCGTCATCGGCATCCTGATCCAGCCGTGGCGGCTGATCGCCGACCCTTCCGGCTACATCTTCAAGTGGCTGGTGGCCTACTCCGCGCTTCTGGGCTCGGTCGGCGGCATACTGATCGCCGACTACTATCTGCTGCGACGCGCGAAGCTCGACGTGCGCGAACTCTACGAGAAAGGCGGAAAATACTGGTATGCGGGCGGCGTCAACGGCACGGCGCTGGTCGCACTCGCCCTGGGCGTCGCCCCGGTGGCCCCGGGATTTCTCGGCGTCGTGGGCCTGATGAAGGTCCATCCGTTCTGGACCGAGCTCTACGACTACGCCTGGTTCATCAGCTTCGCCGTCTCGTTTGCGACTTACCGAGTCTTCATGAAGTGGGGGGACAACACATGAGCTACGACTTGATCGTCAAGAACGGCACCGTCGTCTCCGCCTCGGACACCTTCATCGCCGACGTGGCCGTGGCGGGCGGACGCGTGGTCGCGCTCGGCCGCGTCGAGGGCGCCGCGCGCGAGGTCGTCGACGCCAAGGGCAAGGTCGTGGTGCCCGGCGGCATCGACGCGCACACCCACTTCGACATGCCCTTCATGGGGGCCACCACCATCGACGACTTCGCCTCCGGCTCCACCGCCGCGGCCTGCGGCGGCACCACCACCGTCGTGGATTTCGCCATCCAAAAGAAGGGCCAGACCTTCCGTCATGCGCTGGACGACTGGCACCGGCGCGCCGACGGCCGCTGCGCGGTGGACTACGGCTTCCACATGATCGTGGTGGACTTCCCCGACAAGGCCGAAAAGGAGATGGACAAGCTGGTCGACGAGGGCGTGTCCTCCTTCAAGCTGTTCATGGCCTACCCCGGCATCTTCATGAGCGACGACGCCACGATCTTTCGCGCGCTGATGCGCGCCAAGGACAACGGCGGCACCATCTGCATGCACGCCGAGAACGGCTCCGTCATCGACGTGCTGGTCAAGAAGGCGCTGGCCGAAGGCAAGATCAGCCCGGAGTGGCACGCGCTCACACGCCCCATGACCGCGGAAGCCGAGGCCACGCACCGAGCCATCGCGCTGGCGGAGATCGCGGGCGCGCCCATTTACTTCGTCCACCTCTCCGCCGGCGACGCCATGGAGGAAGTGCGCGCGGCGCGCGCGCGCGGCCTGCCGGTGTTCGCCGAGACCTGCCCGCAGTATCTGTATCTGTCGCACGAGGACTACCGCCGCCCCGGCTTCGAGGGCGCGAAGTTCGTGATGTCGCCGCCGCTGCGCCCGGAGGGCAACTCCGAGCGGCTGTGGCGCGGACTTGCGCGCAACGACCTGCAGGTGGTGTCCACGGACCACTGCTCTTTCTGCATGAAGGCCGGAACCAACCAACCCGGCAAGGAACTGGGCAAGAAGGACTTTTCCAAGATCCCCAACGGCGCGCCCGGCGTGGAATACCGCATGCTTCTGCTTTGGGACGCCGTGCAGAAAGGCCGCATCACCGAGAACCGCTTCGTGGAGGTCACCGCCACGGCCCCGGCCAAGATCTTCGGCCTCTACCCGCGCAAAGGCCATCTCAACCCCGGCGCCGACGCCGACATCGTGGTCATCGACCCCAACAAGACGCACACCTTCACCCGCGCCGGCCACCACTCGAAAGCCGACTATAATCCCTACGAGGGCGTGACCGTCAAGGGCGCGATCGCGGAGGTGTTCTCGCGCGGTCAGGCTCTGGTGCGCGGCGGCCGCTGGGTGGGCCGCCTGGGGCAAGGCCGATTCCTGAAGAGAACGCCGCGCCTGTTCGCCTAGGGAGGCTGCCATGAAAAAACTCTCACGCTGGATGCCCGCGGCGGCCGCTCTGGCCGCGTGGGCGCTGTCGGCCTGCGCCGAACAGCCGCTGATCCAGACCGCATCGTCGTCGACCGCCGCGACGGCGCCGAGGGCTTCGTCGTCGCTTTTCGCCGCCGCGACCACGGCCGCGACGCCGACCGCCGTACCGCCGCCGCAGCCGGTCCCCGCTCCGGCGCCCGTCGCCTCGCCGCCGCCGATCTCGGCGCCCTCGCAGGCGCCGGCCGTCGACGACGCCGACGCCTCCGAAAGCGACGCCGAGCTCGACGCGAGGATTCTGCCCTAGCCGCGGACGCGAACTGATATAATCTCGCCGAAGCCACCGGAGGAAACATGTCCACCGCGGTCAAGCCGGAAACCAGGGCCGCCGTTCTTCAACAGTTCATCGCCGGGCGCTGGGTCGACGGTTCGTCGGCCAAGCAGATCGTCTCCACCAACCCCGCCGACTCGCGCCAGGTCCTGGCGACCCTGCGCGGCGCCGACCGCGCCGACGCGCTGCGCGCCATCGAGGCCGCGCACGCGGCCTTCCCGGCCTGGCGCGACACGCCGGCGCCCCAGCGCGGGCGCATGCTCGCCAAGGCCGCGCAGCTGCTGCGCGCGCGCAAGGAGGAGCTGGCCCGGCTGATGACGCGCGAGGAGGGGAAAATCCTTCCCGAGGCGCTGGGCGAGATGGAGAAGGGCATCACCCTGATCGAGTGGTTCGCGGGCGAGGGCCTGCGCCTGGGCGGCGTGACCATGCCCTCGGAATTGCCCAAGAACATCCTCTACACCACGCGCCACCCGCGCGGCGTGGCGTCCATCATCACGCCGTGGAACTTCC
>JAJZQS010000020.1:12871-35962 GCA_021806745.1 bacterium | reverse complement strand
CTGGCGCGCTACGACGGCCCGGAGATCGTCGTCAAGCCCTCGGGGCCGCAGTTCCATTCCGGCCGCGGCGTGAAGTTCTTCCGCCGCGACCAGGCCGCGGAGATCGCCGCCCACGCGCTGGCGCTGTCGGAAAGCCCGCTGATGACTCCCGACGGCGCCGTGATCGTGACCGGACGCGTGAATTCCGCGCCGCTGACGCGCGGCGGGCGCAAGATGGAGACGACTTTGCGCGTGTTGGCCGCGCGCACGCCTTGGGGAGGAGCCGTCACCACCGACATCTTCGCCCGCGTGGGCCCGTGGGGCAAGCCGACCACCGCCGAGGCCGCCGACCCGCGCGACAACGCCAGCGTCGAGCCGTGGGAGCGCCTGCTCAAGGACTGGAAGCTCACCCCGCGCCAGGCGCGCGCGCTCGACGCGCGCACGCGCGCGATGGGGGCCACGATGCTGCGCGCGATCATGGCCATGGAGAAGAATTTGCGCCGCCCCGACGGCGGCTCCTATCAGGGCCAAACGGACTTGATCGGCCTCGACGTGATGATCGAGCGCCGCGGCAAGCGGCTCGTGCCGGTCATGATCGAGGTCAACGACCACGATTCCGGAGGACAATACAACCTCGACGCCGAGATCGCGCGGGACCGCGTCGGGACGCACTCGCGCGAGTGGGTGGCCACGATGCTCCAGCGCGCGCGCCGCGACGCGCTGCGCGGCAAGCGCATCGTGATCGTCGGCGCGGGATACGAGGGAAAACGGTTCATTTTCGAGAAGGCGCGCGAGCTGGGCGTGCACATCATCCTGGTCGACAAGCCGACGACTTGGGCCAAGGATCTGGTCTCGGAGCTCATCGCGACCGACAACTCCAAGCCCGCCGAGGCACTGGCCCAGGCGCGCAAGAAGCTCTTGGCCTCGGCGCGCAAGAACGGCAAGATCGACGGCATCACGACCTTCTGGGAAGACGATGTCGAGTTGACCGCCGACATCGCCCGGGAACTGGGGCTGCCCTATCATTCCCAGGCCGCGGCGCACGACGCCCGCAGCAAATTTTTGACGCAGGAGGTTCTCGACGCGGCCGGGGTGCCCGCCGCCAGGCGCGCGGTGGTCGGCAACCTCTCCACGGCCGAGGACCACGCCGAGCGCGCGGCGATGCTCCAGCGCTTCCGCGCGGCCGCCGAGCGCGTGGGCTTTCCCGCGGTGCTCAAACCCGTGTCGGGCGCGGCCGCCATCGGCACCGAGCGCGTGAACTCGATGGACGAGGCGGTCGCGGCCTTCGAGCGCGTCAGCGCCCTGGTCAACCCGCGCACCGACGCGATCTTCGCGAACAATTCCGACCTCCTCTTGATGCAGTATCTCGACGGCCCTGAGTATGACGTGGACTTGGTCATGCGCGGCGGCAAGGTGCTCTTCGAGTCGATCGCCGACAACAAGCCCACGCGCGAGCCGTCGTTTCTGGCCACGGGCTCGCGCTTGCCTAGCACCTTGCCCGCCGCCGACCAGCGCGCGGCCATCGACCAGGCCGTGGCGTCCGCGCGCGCCCTCGGCCTGACCGACGGCGTCATCCACATGGAGGGCAAGGTCACCTCCGAGGGTCCGCGGCTCATCGAGGCCAACGCGCGCATGGGCGGCGCCTATGTCCGCGACTGGGTTCGCGACGTCTGGGGCGTGGACTTGGTCGAGGAAGGCCTGATGGCCGCGGCCGGCGTGCGCGGCCGGCCGTTCAAACCGGCGCGGCCCCTGATCCACCTCGACGGCGACTTCATCAACGCCGACAAGCCCGGAGTGATCCGCGTCCTCGATTTGCCCGAGTCCGCGCGCAAGATGCCCGGCTTCGTGCGCTTCCGAAAAGTGATGCACGAGGGCGAGACGATCTCCCTGGAGCAGAACGGCGGCTACGCGCGCGTGGCCATGCTCGAAGTCGGCGGCGCGACCGCCGAGGAAGCCGCGCGCAACCTCAAGGCCATCAAGGCGCGCCTGCGCTTTGAAGTCGACCCGCGATAGCGCGGGCGCCTCTCTTGCGTGCCGGAGCCGGGCCGCGGGGCCATCCGGCGCTCTTTCCGGCCGCGGACCCATGAAATTTTGGGACCCTTGCCCGGACGCCTTTGGGCCGTTGGACCCGTCGGCCGCGCGCGCGGGGAGTGATACGATCCTCGCCGAAGCCGCGCCAAGACTCGACCGACGCAGGGAGCGATCGTGAAGAGAACGCCGAAGGCGGTACTGACGGGACTCATCGTCGCGACGACGGGTGCGGCGCCGCTGCCCGCGCTTGCGCAAGCCTTCGACATCAAGGTCGCGCCCGAGGCTCCGGCTTTGACCGCCGCGCCCGCGCTGTCTGCCGCGGCCGTCTCGGCGCTCGCGGCCCCCGCGCTCGCTCCGGCCGCGGCGCTTTCCGCGGCGGCGCCGTCGGCTCCAGCGCTCGCTGCCGTTTCCGCCGCGGCTCCGGCCGCCGCCGCTCCCGCGACGGCGCTCGACGGCGCGCGCTCGGTCGCCGCGCAGGCCGCGCCGGCGCCCGGCGAGGCCGCCGGAAGCGCGCGCTCCGCCGCGGCGCTGGGCGCGTTCTTCGACCGATCCGCTCCCGCCGACGAGCCGCCCTCCGCCGTCCCCGCATCCGAACCCGCCGGCGCGCCGCGCGAGGCGGCGTTGGGCAAGCTCTATCCGCGCGTGGTCGTGATCCTGGACACGCTCGACAAGCCCGCCCAGGCCGGCGACAAGCTCGTGTCCTACATCGAGACGCTCGTCGACAAGGGCGTGCGCGTGGTCTTCGCGACCGCGCGTCCCGACAAGGGCCCGGACTCGGCCGAGTCCGTGCTGATTTCAAAGCTCAAGACCCGCACCGGCAACCCCGTCATCGTGGCCAGCTACAACGGCGCGCGCGTGACCCTGCACAATTCCAAGGCCGAGAACCCCAAGCCGCTGATCGCCGACCAGCTCCCGTTCGCGCCCGCCACCGTCGCGCGGTTCCGGGAGATCGCTCTGGACGTCCAGAAGAAGCTTCTCGGGCGAAACGCCGCGCCGAGCGTCTTCGGCCGCCCGAGCCTGGAGGCGCCGTTCATCTTCGGCGGCGAGATTCCGCGCGGCGTCGAAGCCCAGGTGTGGACCACCGCGTACAACCGCGCGCTGAAATCGGCCGGCCTCCCTTATAAGGCCGAATCGGGACGGGACGCCGAGGGCCGCGAGATCTACTTCACGCAGTCGAGCTCGCTGAAGCTCAACGCCGCGCGGCTCTTCCAGGCCGTCTACGCGGCCTCCCCGGATCTCGATCCCGCCAACGGCGGCTCGGGCGCGCTGCGCCCCCAGCAGGTGCTCGTGCTCGGCGACCCGGCCAAGGCGCCGGGCTTTCTGAGCTCCCTGCCCGGCAAGGGGCACTTCATCCACGGCGTGACCGGAAACGACTCTCTCTCGCGCGCGCTCGGCGCGGTGCTGGGCGAGTCCGCCTTCGAGACCGTCGCGGTCAATAAATACGAGTTGCGCGAGTACCTGGACTGGCTTGAGCGCAAGCAGGCGTATGGCCCCGCGGCTTCCACGCGCTCCGGCGGCAAGGCGACCTCGCGCTGGCGCAACCCCAACGCGACCGGCTGGCACCAGATGGCCTACTACCGCGGCATCGTGATGAAGGAGACGATGTCTCGCCTCTATCACTTGATGAAGAACGAGGCCTACGACGAGGCCTCGCTCGACTCCGCCGTGAGCCTGCTGGAAAAGCTCTGGCGTTACCCGGAGTCCAGCGGTCTGCGCCTGCCCGAGGAGCTCAAGCTCGCGCGCCAGACCTCGGGATTCAAATCCACGCAGAAGCAAGGGCTCGAGGTGGCCAAGCGCTGGCTCAAGAACTACTACCACCGCCACTTCCCCGACTATCCGCGCAACCTCAACGAGAAGGTCGTCGGCCGCCTCTTGCGCCTGGCGCGCGACGGAGACTCCGTCACGCTGAACTACGCCTCGCCCTATACCGGCCGCGCCTACAAGGTCTTCGTGCGCCCCGACCGCACCGAGCTGTGGGAAGACGACAAGGGCTACATCCTCGTCGGCCACGTCTACCGCACCGGCCGCGAGCCCTACCAGACCCAGTTCGACGAGTCCGTGGAGGTGAACCTGATCGGCCGAGCCCTGCTCGAGGGCGACGCTCAGAAGCGCGCCGACGGGCGCTGGTATGTCAACGGCGAGCCCGACCCCCGCGTGATGGTGATCTTCCACTACAACACCCGCGACCTGCAGAGCGTCCAGACCCCGGCCGAAGTCGAGGCGAAGACGCCCGAGGTCACCGCGCTCATCGAGAAGCGCGCCGCCGACAAGGACTACCAGAAATGGGTCGAGCAGAAGGAAAAGGACAACGAGCGCGCCCGCGCCAACCTCAAGCGCACCGTCACGCGCGAGGCCAACGCGAAAGCCAAGGCCAAGGCGGGCGCCGGCGCGGCGCGGTGATCCCGTGAAGACCATCATCGCCTTGCTGGCGTCGGTCGCCCTTCTGCTCGGCGGCGTCTCTCCCGCGCGGGCCCAGGTCATCGCGCGGCTCGTTCCCGTCGAAGCCGCGCCCGCGCTCGCGCCCGCCGCGCTTTCGGCCGCGCCGCCGGCCGCGGCGGCGGCGTCCATTCCGGAGCTCCCGGCTTTGTCCGCGCCCGCGCTCTCCGCTCCCGCCGCCGCGGCTTCGGCGCCCGCGGCCGCCGCGGCGGCGTCCGCCCCCGAGTCCGCGCCGGCTCCGTCAGCCGCGCCCGCCGCCGCTCCCGCGGCCGCGCTGCGTGCCGCCTTTTCCGCCGCGGCCGCGGCTCCCGCGGCGTCCGACGACGGCGCGGCGCGCTTCGACGGCGCGACCGCGCGCCCCGCGCTTGAGCCGGCCGTCGGCCCCGCGCCGAGCCAGCGCCCGTTCGACGAGGCCGCGGCCGCCGTCGAGGAAAATCTTCCCCAGCGCCCGCAGTTGAGCTTCCCGCCCGCCGCCAAGACCGCCCTGCACGCGGTCGATCCCGCCGCGGCGATCTACGGCGTGATGAAGCTCGTCAAGGACACCCCGTTCAGCCGCGACTACTGGAAGCAGTTCCGCAAGGGCGCGGCCATCGACGTGGTCTCGCGCGGCGAGCCGGTCTTCGGCCGCCCCACGACGGTGACCTTCGCGCGGACCAAGCGCATCGCCGACCTTACCCGCGAGGATTTCGCCGGCACCGTGCCCGCGCACATGCTTCAGATCGGCGTCAAGAACCTGCGCCGCAAGCTGATCGCCGATTTGGAGGAGTCGCGCAAGCGCTGGAGCCCCGAGCAGCCGCAGGTGAGCCTGGACAGCAAGGTTCGCGTGGTGAAGTTCCAGAGCTACCTGGAGCTGTTCCGCCAGACCAACGGCCCCGACGCCGTTCCAGCGCCCGCGCCCGCCGCCGCGCGCGCGCCGCTGGCGGTTTCGCCGCAAGGCGAGCTTGAGCGCATGTCGTATGTCCTGCCGCGCGCGGTGTACCTGGACCTCGACATGTTCGACGGGCCGGTGTCTTTGGAGCTCCTCGCCGACATGGCCAAGCTCCAGCGCACCGGGGTCTATTTCGTGGCGCTCAGCCGCAAGCCGTATGCCGAGGCGAACGCGATCAAGGACAAGCTCGTGCGCCGACTTTCGGCCTACCAGCTCTCGGTGCTGATGCCCATCCGCTTCATGATGGTGACCGACGACGGCGCGGTGATCTCCGAGCTGCCGCGCGGCGGCTCCCCGCAGCCCGTCGACATCCTGCGCTTCTCGCCGGCCGAGATCGAGGCGCTTCGCGCCGCCGCCGGCCGCGCCGCCGAACAGGTGGGATTCTCGCCGCGCCGAGTCGTCGAGCGCCGCCAGCCGCCGCTGGAAGATTTCGGCGACGATCCCGTCGGCGCCGCGCGCCGCGACGCCGCGCCAGACCCGCGCGTGCGCTTCGTCGCGGACCTGCCCAAGCTGTCGTCGGCCCAAAAAGCCGAGTGGTTGTCGACTTTCCGCGCGGGCCTGGCCGCGTACGGCGTGGACGCCCGCGTGGAGCTCTCGGACTTGCCCGGCGGCGGCGCGCGCGCCACGGTCTCGCGCACGGACTTGGCCGGCTCGATGGGCCGCCTGCGCGCGGCGCTCGGCGACAAGTACGGGCTTTACCTCAACGACGGCGACGCGCTGGTGCTCTCGCGCGACCCGGCGCTGATGGCGGCCAACCCGCACTCGCTGGATGTCGGCAAGATCACGGGCCTGTCCGGCGCGGCGCTGGCCGACAACGCGCTGGGCCTGCTGCTCGGCGAGCACCGGGAGGACGCCGACGGCGACCTGACGGGCTCGGCCACGCGCATCATCTCTTTCTCGCGCGACCGCCACCGCTACCTGTCCGAGGCCTTGGTCCAGGTCGATCTGGAGGAGCAGAACATCAACTTCTTCTCCGGCCACGTCGTCCACGCCGCGCAGGACTGGCTGATCTGGAAGTTGCAAAACGGGATCGTGCCGACCAAAGACGAGTTCGCCGCCCACCTGCGCGAGCGCTGGAACGCCGGCATGCGCGAGTTCAAGGCCGTGGGCATGCCGCCGGCGCATCTGTCCGAGGGCTGGCTCAACGCCTCGCTCACGCGCGCGTTGAACATGTACGACATCGTCGTCGCCACCAAGAAGCGCGGCGAGGTGCTCGTCGGCAGCGAGATTCCGAATTTCTTCGTGCTCAAGGACTACGCGCGGCGCACGGGAGCCCTCAAGCGCCGCTACATCCTGCATACGATCTTCGACTTCATCGCCCTGCGCCCCGACCCCAAGCGTCCCGGCCACGCGACCCTCGTCATCTACGACTTCAAGACCGGGCCGGCCAAGACCCGTCCCAAGCTCAACAAGGACGTCCAGGTCCTGACCTACGCGCTGTTCGCGCACGAGAAGTGGGTGGGCAAAAAGTTCCCCGCGCCGTATTTCGCCGGCGGCAAGAGCTACCGGATCGACGATGTCTCGGTCGAGTTCATCTACAGCCGCAAGCTGCAGACCACCGACATCAACCGCTGGAGCCTGGACGGCGTGCGCCGCAAGATCGTCTCGACTCTCAACCGCATCCACGCCGCCGAGCAGAAGATGTACGGCTACACGCCCGGCGGCAAGCCGGCCAAGAAGGCCGGCGCCGCAAAGAAGAGCGCTAAAAATAAAAAGACGGCGTCGAAGTCCTAGTTCCGGCTGGGCCGTTCGTCGCGGGTCCCGGTGCCGTCCGACCCTCGCACCATACGGCGGCGCCGCCTAAACTGACGGCGTGTTGGACCGTTTTTCCGTCGCTCGTCTGTCTGCCTCTGTTCTTCTGGCGGCGGCTCTTTCCCCGCCTGGCGCCGCGCAAATCGTCGCCGTTCCGGAAGGAGCCCTCGGCGCCCCCGTCGTCGCCGCGCCGGCGCTTTCCGCCCCATCGATCT
Source organism: bacterium (assembly GCA_021806745.1). Lineage (GTDB taxonomy): Bacteria > Elusimicrobiota > Elusimicrobia > UBA1565 > UBA9628 > GWA2-66-18. The sequence continues at coordinate 28,621 of JAJZQS010000020.1, read as the reverse complement.
CTGCGAGCGCGGCGCCGACTCTCGCCGCGCCGGCGCTGAGCGCGACTGTTTCTATTCCCGCCCCGTCTGAGGGAGCGTCCATTACCCCTTCGGCGGTCGCCGCGAGCGCGGATGCGGAACCCGCCGTCTCCGCCGCAGGCTCCCAGGCCGCGGTGCCGATCGGCGGGCCTTCGGGCGCGGCTTCCTCCGAAGGTCCGGAGGCGGCCGCGACTCGCGGGCGCGCCATGTTCGATCAATCCGATCCGGCTGCCGCGCGGGGCGAGACGCCCGTCCGCGCGTCTCCGGCATTGACCGAGAGACCTTCTCCGGCGGAACGCAAAGTCCTCGATAAGGTCCTCAGCGACTTGGGACCGGTCGTGGAGGTGTCGGCCGCGCCGGCGTTGTACTCGGCCGTCGAGACGGCGTTCGAGCGGCTCAGCGCCGCGCAACGGAAGCTCTTTCCATCCGACTCGGTGTCCATCAACCGCGTGCGGCTGATCGATTCGAAGATCGCCAACGCATTCGTCCATCCGTTGCGCGTCCCGGGCGTTCGGCGGTCCAACAACATGGTGTTCATCACCACCGGCCTGATCAAAAAGCTGCTCGACGCCGACCCGGACAAGCTCGGCGATGGGATGACGCGCATCGCGGGCGCGCTCGCCCACGAACTCGCGCACCCGCTCGACGATGTCGACGCCCAGGGCGTGCTGACCAACTTCGGACGCGTGCTGGGCGGCCAGGAGCGGGAGATCCGCGCCGACTCCGAAGGTGCGATGATCGCCAAGGAGGCCGGATATCCCGCGTCCGCGGTTTACGATTGTCTGCGGCGTCTTTCCGAAGGCGAGTTCCGGCGCGACGGCGCCGTCCAGGCCGTCGTCGCCGAGCATCCGCACGACGACTTGCGCTTGGCCATGCAGAGGATGCTGCTCACCATCGATCGTTACGATCACGGCGTCGATGTCCCGCGCTACCCGGAGCCGATCGCGGCGACGATCCTCGCGGAGTTGGACCGGATCGACACGGGGGCGCGCCTGGGCCGCTTTGCGCCGCCGAAGAATCTGGCGGAAGCCTTGGCGCGCATGAAGGAGGTCCCCCGGCTCAAGCGCGGCGACGAGGACAAGAAGCTCGAATTCAACCGGCTCCTGCTCTGGGTCGACGCGGACCTCGCGCATCGCAAAGGGCCCCTCGAAGACGAAGAGTTGCGGCGCTTCATCGAAATAGCGGCCTTCGTCGCGCGCCTCGATTCGCCCGAGATTTTCAACGACGAGGAGCGGGCGCGCTTTTTCGCGGCCGGAACGCACTCGCACGAGTTTCTCGCCCTTCCCTCGCACGCGGCGTTCATGAAAACGACCCCGGCCTATCGAGACCCGCGCTACGCGGCGTGGCTCAAGGAAAACTTTCTCGTCGGCCAGCCCTCTTACATGAAACTGGGATACGCGCTCAAGTCGTTATCCAAAATCATGCCGTCCGACGAGCTGTTTTCCTTGTTCGGCGAGCGCATCGCCAAGGAACTGCCCGCCGCCCTTGGCGAGCATCCGCACGCGCGCTACGCCTATGAGAACAACCTGGCGCAAGGGCTCTCTCCGGAGTCGCAGATTCGCCTGGCGCTCCTGCTCCACAGCGAAGCTCTCCCGCGATTGAGTGCGGCCGGCCGCGCCGAATTTCTCACGGGGCAGGTGCGCGACTTTTCTTATGCGGTGCCGCAGCTTCCGTATTCGCGCTCGAAGAATCGCGGCGATGGAATCGTCGTCCGGCGCGCGCTGTTTCTGAATGACCCCCGGCTCTCCGGTTTACGCGACGAATATCGTCGGCTTCTGCGTTCCGTTTGGGAGAACCGCGGCTATTACGGCGCCTTGGACATGCTCGCGCAGTTCAACCGGACCGACTGGGGGGCGATCTTTACGATGCTCGGCATCGACCCGGAGGTCGGGCGCGGTCAGTTGCGCCGCGCCGTCAAGATGTTCGCGGCTTCTCCCGATTACGCGGCGCTGGCGGCGGCGATCTATGCCAGCGGTTCGGATTCATTCCGGCTGATGAAAGCGTCGAGCGGCGGCGCCTTCGGCCGTCGCATCGATTGGCTCGACGACGCGATGGGGCCGGCGCTGCGCGGGAGGGCCGGCGGCGATTCGCCGGACGATCCCGAGCCTTTGGCGTTCGGCCGCCGGATTCTTTCGCGTCCGTATTACGCTTCGCGCCCGGCGCTGTTCCGGCGCGAGTATCGAAAGAAGCTCGCGGCGGCGCTCGCGGGCGGCGATCCGCCGCGGGATTTCACGGAACTCGTCGAGGCGCATCGAAAGATCATGACGGACTTGACCGCCTCGGACCGGTTCCTGATGCCGCTTTCCGATGTTCAGGCCGAAGCGATCGCCGCTTCGCCGCTGGCGGACTCGGTCAAGCGGGACATGCTGCGGCGGATGTTTTTGGAGGGCTACGCTTCCCCGCAGCGCGTGGAGGGCCTTACCTACGACACCGCGGGCGACTGGCTGTTCGATCCCGAGCGCGCGGCGATCGTCGCTCGCGCTCTCGTGCGCGAGGGCCTGGCGGCCGACGCGCAGGACCTGCTGGCGGGCCTGCTGTCGCGGGAGGACTTTTTACGGCGAGCCCGCAAGGACGATTTCAGGGGCTATGCGGGCGGCGTCGGCGCATTGAAGGATGAACTGCTTTCCGGACTCGACGCCGCGTTGTCCCGCGCGTCGACGGACGCCGATAAGGCGGCGTTGCTGACCGATTTTCTCGCGACGACCGTGGACCCGGCCGACGGCGACTACGCCAAGAAGGATTTTGTGAACACGCCGGAACTGCGCGCGCTCAAGGAGCGCGTCGCCGCGCTGGCCGCCCCGTTGGACCTGACGACGGAGCAGGCGTCGTCGATTTTCCGCCGTTTGACCGGCAGCGGCGCATCCCCCGCGACCGACGCTTTTTTTCGCGCTCGGTTGGAAAAGGATTTCGATGAAAACGCGGCGTCCGCCGCCGGCCTGCCGCTGTCCGAGATTCTGGAGTCCGCGCGCATTTCCAGCTCCGAGCTCCAGCTGTCGCTGGCCAAACGCATCCTGGAACCGGAGATCTCGCGCCTGGAGGGTTCCGGGGCCGAGGCGGCCGATCTCGGCCGATTGGTCGAGACGCTGAACGCGTATGTCCGCCATGGTTCTCAGCGCAAAGACGAGTTCCTGGAAGGCCTCGCGTGGCGTCTGGGTTTATCCGGACCCGAATTGGGCGCGTTCGTCGAGGACGAGAAATCCTACAACTGGCGCAAGGCCGATCCGCTGTTGCTGCGCGTCGGCTCCGGACTCGGCGAAGAAATCGGGCGCCTCTCGCGCCGCGGACGCGAAGAATTCGTGCGCTTTTTGATCCGTCCTGGGGGGGAGCATCTGCCCCACGAGCTGTTTCGAGAGATCGAGCGCAATATTTACGAAGAAGCCCTGACGATCAACTCCGCCAAGGAGTATCCCGACTCGCTGGCGACGGTGCGTGAAAATTCCAATCGCGCGGCCGAGTTGCTGAAGCTGCAAATAGAGGCCGGCCTCGTCGACGCGTCCCCGTTCGAGCGCATTCCGCTCTATGAACTCCTGCTCAGCGCCGGGCCCGAGGCGTTGAGCCGCTCGGCCGATTATCCTTACGGCGTCATGCGGGAGTTCCTGGGCTATGAGAAGGGCTCCATTCAGGAATCCATGCTCGCGGCCTTTCTGGCCGTCGTGCCCGCGCACGAGCGCACCGTCAGCCTGGCCTACATGCTCAGTCAGGCGGGGGAAAACAAGACCAGCGTCAAAAACATCTTCGAGGTGTTCCAGACGGTCGGCGTCAAGTTCGGGCAGTTGAGCTCGACTTGGAAGCTCTTCGGCGAGGAGGTCGCGCGGCAGACGGCCGCTCTTAAAGACGGCGCGCGCCCGATGACCAAGGCCGAGATCCTCGACGCCGCGCGTCGTGAGCTGACCCCCGAGGAATTTTCGCGCATCAAGCGGCTGGTTCGAGTCGTCGGCAGCGCCAGCGTCAAGACCGTCGTTCTCGTCGAACTTCAAGACGGGCGCCAGGTCGTGATGCTGCTGCGCCGGCCTCATGCCGCCGAGCAGATCGACGGCAATCTTCGCCTCGGTTCCGAGTTTCTAAAAGAGCTCGACCGCCGCGGCCTCAGCGCCGCCTCGGCGCTGTTCGAGACCGTTCTGGACGCGGTGCGCGAGCAATTGGCCCAGGAATTGCTCTTGACGCGGGAGGCCGACTCCCTGCGCGCGGCGAAGCTGCACTACGAGCGCCTCAATCGATCGATGCGGGCCGAACTGGGCCCGTGGCGATTCCGCGTTCCGCTACCGGTCGCGGGCTTTCGGGAGCGGGACACGATCCTGTTCGTCGAGAATGCCGAGGGGGAGACCTACGACCGCTTGCCTGCGGGCGTCCGCGCCCAAGTCGGCCCTCTGATCGCGGATTCGTCGCTGAACATGCTCTTTCGCGACGGCTGGTTCGACGCGGACCGCCACACCGGCAACCAGTTGATCGACGAACGCGCGCGCGTCATTTATCCGCTCGATTTCGGCCAGTCGGCCGAGTTCTCCCGCGCCGCGGCGTGGCGTTCCGACGATCGTTACGAGTTGGCCCAATTCTTGCGCGCGCTCTCCGGCGGCGACGCCGACGGCGTTTTGCGCCGCGGGCTGGCGATGGCCGGCCGCGGCCCTCGCGACCTCGGCGCGCTGCGCGCGGAGGTCGGCCGCATCGTCTCCGGGGGCGGGCGAATGCAGGATCAGATCGTGGCCTTGGTCGGCGCGTTCGCCGAGCAGGGCGCGCCGCTCGCGGGTCGGTTCACGTTCGGCGCGCTCAAGGGCCTGATGACGCTCGCCGGCGAGAACTACCTGCCCGACGCGGCGTTCCGCGCGTCCCTGGCGCGAGAGATATCGGCGCTTCTGCGTCGAAAGCTCCCACGGACCGTTCTCGACTCCGGGCGCTGAGGCGCGCGCAATGGGTGCCGGGCCCTTTGTCCTCCTAATTTAGACCCATTGGGCTCAGGCTCGTCGACGGGAGCCTTTATATGATGCCGGCGTGGTCAAGTCGCTCCTGTCCGCTGTCGTCGCCGCCGTGCTCGCACTGGCGTTGATCGCGTTGGCCCCGGGCCTTGCGTCCTATGAGGCCGCGGCGCAGACGTTTATCGCGGGCGCCGCGTCCGAGGCGGGCGCGGGCATGTCCGCCGCCGGCGGCGCTGCGGGCGCGTCGATTCCCGTCCTGCCGCCCGCGGCCGCGTTGGCGCCGATGTTGGCGTCGTCGTCGCCGTTAGGAGCGGCGCTCTCCGTTCCCGGCTCCGTTTTCGCGTCGCCTTCGGCCGCCGTGGTCGCCGCGCTTGCTCCCGCCGCCGTCGCGGCGAGCGCGTCTGTGCCGATCTCCGCCGCCCCGTCCCTTTCCGTTCCGGCGTCGCCCGAATCTTCCGTTCCGTCGTTGAGTGAGGCTCCGGCGTCCGTTTCCGCTCCGGCGGCCGTCTCGCGCGAGGCGTTGAGCGCCGTCGCCGCGCGCCTCTCGGACGCGGCCGACGCGGCGCGCGCGGAAGCTCTCGACGCGTTGTTCACCGGCTCGGGCCGAGCCCGGGCGCTGAACACGGTCGTAACCGCCGCGGCGTCCGCCTCCGCCGACACGACTTCCTCTCGCATTGTCGCGCCCGCGGCCGTGCCTTCGGCGGCGTCCGCCGCGCACACTTCCCCGCTGAAGGCCGCGCTGTCTCGGCTGGGTCGCCTCATCGGCTGGGACGCGCCCTCGCCGCCGGCGCCCGGCCCCGACGATCCCATCAGCGGGCGCACGCTCGCCGGCCTCATCGGCCAGAGCGTGCCCAGCATGGCGGCCTACATGCTGGTGACGCTGGCGTTCGTGGCCGTCGCCGTGCCGGTGGTGGGCTGGGGCGGCTACGGAATCTTGATGTCGCTCAGTCCCATGGCCGGCATCGCCGCGGCCAATGTGATGGGCCAGGTCGTGCGGCGCATGTCGGCGCGCGACGCGATGGCGCTCAACACGCTGCTGCGCGTGGCCTCTCTCAGCGCGCTGCCGATCTTCCATCTTCTCGGGATCGTGAACTTCGGGACCCTTCTCGTCGGCGCGATGGCCGAGGGGTGGCTGCTGTCGTCGATCATGACCACGCAGAGCTCCTTCCTGCGCGTGTTGTTTCCGTCCAAGCAGCTCGGCAACATCAACGGCGCGACGATGCTGATGTTCCCGGCCGTGCAGACCGTGCTGGGGCTGTTTCTGGGCGTCGGGCGCCTGGCCGACGTCATGTCTCCTTATTTGATCTTCGCCGGCGCCGCCGCCATCAACCTGACGCTGGTGCCGCTGATCTGGTGGACGATTCCCAACATCAAGCTCCAGCAGGGTGCGGCCGAGGCTTCCATGCCCGCGCGCGCGCCGTGGACCGTCCGCGCGGCCGGGTTCGCCCGCCGCTACTGGAAGGAAGCCCTGTTGCTTGCCGCCGCCGTCGGCGTCTTCGCCGTGCTGCGGGGGCCGGCCGCGCCGCTGCCCATCGTCGCGGCTCTCGTCTACTGGGTCTCGCGCACCGAGGCCTTCGCCGACTTGCGCGCGGGCCGCACGCGCGAGGCCTCGGCGGGCGAGGCGGCGGCGACGACTCCGGCCGAACGCGAGCTCTACCGCCGCCGGCAGTGGAAGACGGTGTGCCTGCTGGCGATGAGCACGCTGATGTACTACCCGCTCTACCTCGTGGCCGCGCCGCACGTCGCGGAACTTCTGGCCGGCTCCGCGCACAAGATCGAACTGGCCGGCCAGTTCCTGGGCGCGCTGTTTCTGGGCGGGATGATCTCGATTTCGGCGCGCACGACTTTGCCGGAAATCGCCGTTCCTCTGCCGGGCGCTCGGCGCTGGAAGATCGGAGTCCACCGCCTGATCCAAGCCGCGGTCGCGGCGATGGCCGGGCTTTGGTTGGCGACCAAGATATTTCCCGGCTCGGCGCTCGCGGGCTTGGCGGGCGCGGCGGCGGCGGCGGGGCTCATCGCCTTGGGCTCGCGCGTGACCGACCGCGCGTGGATCAAGTTCGCCGGCGTGGGTTTCGCGGCGGTGTGGCTGCCCTTCGTCGTCTGGACCTGGCCGGCGCTGCTGCCGTTTCTGACGGTCAAGTCCGCGATGTCTCTGGCCATGCTCGCGGTGGGGCTCATCAACGGTCCCGGCACCGTGAGCCTCTACACCTACCTCTATCGAGCCACCAAGCCCGGCGACAGCAGCCGCGTGGGCGGCATCCAAGGCTCGCTCTACAACGCCGGCATCTCCGTCGGCTACGCCCTGTTGACCATCGCCGGCGGCTTGCTCAACCCCGCCTATCCGGCCTTGCTGGCCGTGCTCGGCGTGGTCAACATGATCGTCGGCGCGGCGTTCTGGCGCGCGCCGCGCTCTCTGCCCGGCCTGGCGCCGTCGTGGCTCATTCCGCGCAAGCGCGCCGAAGGCTGAGTTCGTATAATCGCGCGATGCCCGCGCCCAAGATCGCCGCCGTCGAGTTCCTGGACGCGCTCCCGGCGGCGGGCGCGCCGGGGCAAGCCCGGGTGCGCGTCGCGCTCGACGCGGGAAGAGACTCGGTGTTTCTCGCCGCGACCTACGACCGTCCCGCCGCGTGGACGCGGGAGGGCGGCGGCTTCTGGTTCGGCGAGCCGACGCTCTACGCGCGCGAGTTGAACGCGGCGACCGTGCGCGCGGCGGCGGAGGCGATGGCCGCCGAGCTCGGCGGCTTCTGGCTGCGCTACTACCGCGCCTCGCCCGGTCGGCCGTCCGCGGTCGGCCTGGGCTCGGCGCGGCTCGACCGCGTGGAGCCGGGACGCGCGGTTCTGGAGGCGGTGCTCAAGGACGGCCGGGAGTTCTCGATGTTCGCCGCCGATCCGGACTGGTGGCGCGAGGAGCTCGAGCGGCGCGGCTTCCATTTTTATTTCGGCCCTCAGGCGATTTTCCTCAAGCCCCTGGACGGCAGGCGCGCGCGCGCCGCGGCCAAGGCCATGGCCGTGCGCGACGAGCAGCTGTTCTGCCGCCATGACACTCCGCGCCGCACGCTTGGCGAGATCCTGGACGCGTTTTCCGCCGCGCGCGCGCGCGGCTGAGACTTTCGGCCCAGCCGCCGCGGGGACGCATGGCCGCGCGGGCGTGGGACCTTGGCCTCGCGGAAAGGCCGCGCGCGACTGCTACCATCCGGCGATGAGGCGAGCGATCGGCCTGGCGACGGCCGCCGCGTTGGCGGCGGCTCTCCTGCCGCTTCCGGCGTGGGCCCAGGTCGCCGAGGCCGTCGGCGTGGAAGCCGCGCCGCGCGTCGCCGCGCCCCTGGCCTTGCCGAGCGTCCCCGCGGCGGGCGTTTTCTCCGCCGCGGCGTCGATTTCCGCCGCGATCGCGCCCGCGCTTTCCGCCGTGCCGTCCGTCGCCGCGCCGGCGGCGGCCGGGGCTTCCGCCGCCGCGGCGTCGCCGATCGCGGCGGCGCCGGCCGCGCCGGCGCAGGCGTCTCTTGAGACGAGCGTCGCCGCAAGTGCGGCGCGAATTCCCGCCGCGGCGCCGGCCGCCGTCGCGCCGGCTTCGCTTCCGTCCCCGGCGTCCGCCGTCCGCGCCGCGGCGCCGGCGCTTCGCTCGGCGTCGGGGCTTGCCGCCGCCGCCGACTCGGACTCTCCCGAGGCCGACGCGGGCGCGGCGCTGGATCGTTTCTATTCCGGGTCCGCCTCTCGCGCCCCGCTGGCGCGAGTGTCCGGGCGCTTCCTGTTCGCCTCGGCTTCCGAGCCGGGCCTGCCTTCGCCGCACTCCGCGCATCCTTCGGCCCCTTCGCCCGCCCCGCTGGGCAAACCCGCCGCGGCGCCGCAGCCCGCGCCCGCCGCGGCTCCCGCGCCGGTCCCCGCCGCCGCGGCCGCAAGCGAGATTCCCGGCGCGGGCCTCTGGCGCGGCCTGTGGGCCAAGGCCAAGTCGCTGATCCATGTCCTGCCCGACCCGGCGCGCAACCGCGCGTTCTGGAGCTACACGATCGGCCAGGCTTTCGTGACGCTCGGCGCCAACTTCGGCTACACGGCGTTGCCGGGCCTGATCGCCACCAAGAAGTCCGACACCAGCAAGCTCAGCGAAAACCGCGCGGTCAACTGGGGCTCTCAGGCGGCCTCAAGCCTCATCACCGGTCCTCTGGTCGACCGCCAGCCGGTCAAGCGCACGATGGTCTGGGCGTACCTGGGCCGCGGCGCGCTGATGGCGGCGGTGCCGATCCTTTTCGTGACCGGGCATTTCGGCTTCGCGGCCTTCTCCTTGATCATCGGCATGGCCGGCTTCCTGCAGGCGACGACGACCAACGCCGCGTCGGTGGCCTTCAACCGCATCCTCGGCGACGACGACGCCTACTACAACCGCGCCAACGCGATCTCGACGATCGTCACCGACGCCGTCGGCGTGATCGCGCCGCTGATGGCGGGCGGCTTCATCGCTTGGATCGCGACGATGTTCAAGACGCCTTTGATGGGCAACGCGCTGGCCTACGGGGTGTTCTCGGTCATGCTCCTTCTGACGGTCCTGCTCTACGCGCGTTCCCTGGTCATTCCCAGCGATGCGGGGCTGGAGGCGCGGCGCGCCCTGATGGCCGAGCTCAAGGGCGCGGACCTCGGCGGCGCGAAGGTCAAGGGCGTGTCGATGGGCGAAGTCGACGGCAAGCCGGTGCTCATCGTCGAAGTGGCCGGCGTCGATCCGGCCGCGGTCAAGGGCCTGCCCGCCGACTTCCAGGGCTATCCGGTGCGCGCCCAGGCCGCGCGCAGCGCGGTGCGCGAGATGATCGCGGGCTTCCGGGTGATCCTGGCCGATCCGTTCCTGCGGCTGTATCTGATCGCCACGACGATCTCCACCGCCTCCGGCGACGCGCTGTCGTTCGCGGTGCTCACGCGCTACCTCGACGACGTCCTGCACGCCGGCGCGGGCGCTTTCGGCGTCTTTTTGGCCGCATCCTCGCTGGGGCTGGCGCTGGCCTCGGCGGCGATGACCTTGGTCAAGGACCCCGCGCAGTCGGCGCTGGCGCCGGCCGCGCGCGAGCTGCGCCTGGAGTTGGCGCGCGCGCGGCCCGATCTCGACGAGGGCTCTCTCAACCGCGCGGCGGCGGCCCTGCGCGGCGCGCCCGCCGAGGTTCTGGAGCGCTACAAGGCGCAGTGGGAGAAATCGCCCGAGCTCGTCAAGGACGCGGCCTCCTTGGCCGCCGACGTGGACGCGCAGGCCGCCGTCGACCTGGCCGCCGCGCTGAAGGTCTCCGCCGCTCAGGCGTCCGCGCTGCTCGAGGCGGCGGGCACGCCCGTGGACGTGCGCCGCTGGGCCGAGCGCGGCGGCGCGAAGCTCCTGGCGCAGGCGCGCGCCGACGCCAAGACCGGCATGGATTCCCTCCAGCGCCAGGGGCGCTTTGGAGCCTACGCGCTGGCCGTGTCCTGGGTGGCCTACGCGGCGATGTTCTTCGCGGGTTCCATGCCGCTGTCCATCGGGCTGATGCTGGTTTCGTCTTTCCTGTCGGGGCCGCAGAGCATTCTGTGGTCGAGCCTGACCACGCGCGTGATCCAGGGCTCCTATCCGCAAGACCAGGGCAAGATCTACTCGGCGATGAGTTTCTACTGGCTGGCCTGCTCGGTGGCGGGCTCGCTGCTGTTCGGCTGGATGCTGACCGCCTTGTCCACGCCCACGGCCCTTCTCGTGACCGCCGGAGTGCTGGCCGCCTGCGCGGTCTCGTCGGTGTTCCTGGCGCGCCGCTCTTTCCCGCTCAAGCGCTGACTTGTTTCCGCGGCCGTGAGCTGGGAAATGGGGCTACACTGAGCGCGGCGATCGGGCCTTTACGGGAAAACAGCGCGTGAAACCTCTGCCGAAAAGAAGTCTGAGCAGGTGGCTATTCGTCGTGTCATCGTCCGCCCCAACGGACAATTCCCTCGCCGGAGGCCATCTCCTTCTGCTCCCATTCGAGCCCAAGCACTCGAATGGGAGCAGAACGCAGGAGATCGACGCGCAGGGCGGAGTCGCCGAGCCGTTCGCTGATGAGCCGGCTTTTCCCCGTTCCGTTGGTAATCCGGATAATCAACAGCACCACCGCTTTTTGTCCGGCGTGCTTTCGGCGTATTCAAGACCGCGTATTCGGTCTCCTCGGTGGTCGTGGCGGGACCGCGGACTCAAAGGGCCCTTATGACGCAAGCGCGGCCCTGCTAAACTGAAATCATGGAGCGCAAGATCACGGTAGTCGTCAAGGACCGTGACGATCCGCATGACGAGCGGCTGTACTGGGCGAGCAAGATACCCAAAGAGCGCGTGGAGGCGGCGACTCGCTTGCGTCTCCAATGCTTCGCCATGATGGGTCTGGAAAAAAATTCCGCGCTTGGAGCGCAGGGTCTGGGTCCGGGGCCGCCATGACGCTTGAGCCCGATTTCGCCGACTTCATCGACGCGCTCGCGCGCCATCAAGTGGAGTTCGTCATCGTCGGAGCCTACGCGCTCGCCCATCACGGCTCTCCGCGCGCGACCCGCGATTTCGACGTCTAGGTCCGCCCCACGCCTGGAAACGCGCGCTCGGTGCTGCGCGCGCTCGCGGATTTCGGCGCTCCAAGCGTTGCCAAGGAAGAGGACATCCTGACCGGAAAAGTGATCCAAATCGGCGTGGAGCCGGTTCGAATCGACATCATCAGCGACCTCTCCGGCGTCGAAGCCGCGGAGATCTGGGACGGACGCGAGGAGGGAGACGTGGGCGGACGCCGCGTCGCTTTTATCGGCCGCAAGACGTCAGGGCCCGGAACTCACTGTAAGCATCTTGCTCATTTGTGCGTGTGTGTTGGGATATGTCGGGATCGTGCGTCGTCGTTTGCGCGAGGAAAAGCACAAGGATATCTTGTGATGGGAGCACGATTGAAGATGACCCGGCCCTTGTCAGGCCGTTGATCATTTCTACGACCCGAAAGATGGAATTCCGCGCTTCCTGCTTTCGCGGCCGGGCGGCCCGCTCTTGACGCCGGCGCGGGGCCGCGCTATCCTGCGCCCGTGAGGCGAACGGCGATCGCAGTCCTGGTTTTCGCGGCGCTGGCGCCCGCGCGCGCCCGCGCCCAAGAGGCCGTCGACGCGAGCGCGCTGTTTCAAAAAGGACGCGTCGAGCTCGACGCGGGCGGGGGGCTGGGCGTGCTCAACAGCAACGAGTACCTGCTGCTCCAACTCGGCGGCGCGTATTACCTGGCCGACGGACTCAGCGCGGGCGCCGTCGGCGAGGCGTGGCTGGGCTCGTCGCCTTCGTTCGGCGACCTCAGCCCGCAGGTCCGCTATGTGTATCTGGCATCGCCGTGGCGCTTCAAGCCCTATGTCGGCGCGTTCTACCGCCGCACTTTCTACGATCACATCTACTCGCCCATCAACTCCTCCGGCGCGCGCGCGGGCCTGGTGTTTCCGCTGAGCGCGCGGGCCTACGCCACCGGAGGACTCGTGTTCGAGCACTATTTCTCCTGCCAGTCGTCGATCTATTCGTCCTGCGACCAGGTCTACCCCGAGATCGGCCTCGCCTTCTCGTTTTAGGCGCCTTGGGCCGGGGGACCCGCGCGCATCGGCGGAAGTCCCGTCGCCGTTGGGACCAATGCCCGGCGCTCGTTGGGACCTAGGGCCCGAGGGAGCGAGGGAGGCGCGCCCTATAATGGTCGCGTGAAATCCTTGCGGCGCGCGGCGGCTTCGATCCTGGCGGCGGCGCTCGTTTTGCTGGCGCCGGGCCCGCGCGCGTGGGCGCAGGTCGCGGCCGTCGAGTCCGCGCGCGCCGCGAACGCGCCGATCGCCGCCCCGACGGTTTCGGCGATTTCTTTCGGCGCCGCGGCCCCGATTCTTCCCGTCTCCGCCGCGCTGTCTGCGTCCACGCTGAGCGCCGCCGCGGCGCTGCCCGATTCCGCCGCGCCTCAGGCCGCCGCCGCGATCCCCTCCGCGCCGGCCGCGGCCGCCGAAGCGCCGCAGGCCGAGCCTGCGGCCGCCGCGGCGGCCGCTGCGCTTGTCCCCGCGCCCGAGACCCGCGCCGCCGCGGCCGCGCCGCTGGCCGAGACCGCCCGCCTGCTCGGCGCCGCGCGCGTTCCCGGAGCGCGCGCGGCGGCGCTGGAGCGGCTGTTCACCGGCGCGCGCCGCGCCCTCGGCCTTGACGCCGCGCCCCAGACGGGCGTTTTCGCGAAGTCCGCGCCCGCGGCACCCTCCGGCCTCGCGCCCGCGAGTTCCGCTCGATTTTCCGCCGACAGGTCCGTGCCCGCGCCGCTGGGGCTGGCCGCCGCCGGGACCGCGGCCGTGGCCGCGCACGCGGCGGCCGCGCCCATCGCGATCGCCGCGGTGATCGTCTCCCTTGTATTGCACGAGATCGGCCACGCGAAGGTCGCCGCCGCGCTGGGAGATACCACCGCCGCGCGCGCCGGCCGCGCGAGCTTCAACCCGCTGGCCTGGTGGCGGCATGTGGACCCCGTCTTGACCATCGCCCTGCCGTTGGCCACTTGGTTCATGGGCGGGTTCATCTTCGGCGGCGCCAAGCCCGTGCCGGTGGAGCCGGCCTATTTCCGCCATCCGGCGCGCGACATGGCCTTGGTCGCCGCGGCGGGACCGGCGGTGAACCTGGCGTTGGCCGGCGTCGGCGCGCTCGGCTATGCGGCCGCGGCGGCGCTGGGGCTTGGCGCGGTCGCGATGGGCGCGCTGTCGGCCTTCGTGTTCGTCAACGCGGCGCTGGGCCTGTTCAACCTGATCCCCGTGCGGCCGCTCGACGGCGGCCACATCCTGGCCGCGCTGCTGCCCCCCGCGGTCTCGGCGCGGCTTGACGCCGCCTACGCGCGCTTGGGCGCGTTCTCGTTCGCGCCGGCCATCGCGCTGGCGCTCTTGGGCGGGGGGGCCGTCATGGCCGCCGCGGCCTTGCTGACGAACCTGCTCTTGGGGGTCGCCGTGGCCGCCACCGGCGTGCAGTTGGCCGGCGTGCTGGCGCCCGTCGCGGCGGGCGTGGGCCTCATGGGCGTTCTCGGCGGCGCCCCGGCGCAGACTCCCGCCGCGCCCGCGCCGGGCACGGCCTCGTTCGTGGTCGTCTACAATCCCGACTCCGGTCCCGCGCTCGGCGCAGACCTCCACCTGGCGCGCCTGGACGCGCGCAGTTCCACTTATGCCCGCGATTATCAGCGCGCCTACTCCACGCTGATGGCCGACGCGGCCGCCCACGGCGTGTCGGCCGACGAGCTGGCCTCGTTCAACGCCAGCCCCGTGGCCTCCTACCGCCGCATCAACGCGGCGACCTTCACGCTCGACGCGGCCAAGGCCGAGGCCTTCGCCGCGGCGCTGCGCCTGCAGGGCCACGCGGTCTATCCCAACGAGCGCCGCCGCATCATCGCGCCCATCGTCACCGACCCGCAGGCCGCGGGCGGGGCCGCGCGCGCGGTCGTGACGATGGCCGAAAACCTGCGCCTCACTCATGCCGACTCCGTGCAGGCGATCGCGCGCGCGCGCTGGGGCGCGCCGGACATGAACCCGTGGCGGCGCGCGCTGAAGGCGGCGGGCGCGCTGCTTGGCCTGGGCGGGCGGCCGCCGTCGGTCAAGGTCGGCGTGGTGGACTCCGGCGCCGACACCACGCACCCTCTGCTCAGGCGAGTGAAGAAGGTGCTGAACTTCACGACTTCCCCGAACACCGACGACATCGGCCACGGCAGCTGGGTCACGAGCATGGTGCTCAACTACGCGCCGTGGCTGTCCGAGGTCACCCACTACAAGACCTTCACCGAGGGCGGCGCCACGCTCGACGACATCCTCAAGGCCCTCACCGCCGCGGCCGACGACGGCAACCTCGTCATCGCCAACTCGTGGGGCTCCGACGACGGCGACCCGGACAGTCCCGACTCCCAGCTCGTGCGCAAGCTCGCGCAGGAAGGCCACATCATGGTTTTTTCCGCCGGCAACTCCGGCCCCGGCGCCAACACCATCGGCTCGCCGGCCATCGTCGAGTATAAAGATCCTCAGACCGGCGCCGTGCGCGTGGTCTCCGTCGCCGCGACCGATCGCAACCGCAGGGTCGCATCGTTTTCGTCCGTCGGCCCCGGTTCGGCCAAGACCGCGGGCAAGCCCGGCGTCCAACGCCCCGATCTGGCCTCGGTCGGCGTCAACACCGAGGGCGCCTGGCCCGCGGCGCTTGGCGACGCCGACCGCGTGGACCCGGCCGCGGGGCCGCTGAAGGCGATCTCGGGAACCTCGATGTCCCAGCCCACGGTCTCCGGCGCCATCGCGCTCTTGGCGATGCTCTTCGGCGCCACCGAGCTCGGGCCGCGCCTGGACGCGGTGGTCTCGGCGGTGATGTCCACGCTCGACAAGGGTGTCGGCGACGCCGACCATGTCGGCGGCGGCTTCCTGAACGTCCAGGCCGCCTACGACGCGCTCGCCGCGCGCTTCGGCGCGCCGCGCGCCGTCGCGGGGAGGCGGCCGTGACGCCCGCGTCGATGTTCATCGTCGAAGACGACGACCACTTCCGCGAGACCTTCATCGATGTGATGTCGCTGCGCGGCGTGCCCGTGTCCGGCGCGCGCACCGGCGACGAGGCCTTGCGCGCTCTGCGCCAGTCCCGCCCGTCGGTCATCATCCTGGATGTGCAGCTTCCCGACGTGCACGGCTTCGACTTGTGCCGCCGCATCAAGCGCTTGGCCGGGCTCGAGGGCATCCCGGTCATCTTCGTGTCCGCGTCCTCGCAATACAGCGACCCGCGCGACCGCGCCGAGGGCCTGCAGGCCGGCGCCGCGCAGTTTTTGCCCAAGCCCGTCACCGTCGAGCGCCTATGGGCCGAGATCGAGGCCGTCGCCGGCCCCGGCCGCCGGCC
>JAJZQS010000020.1:0-12771 GCA_021806745.1 bacterium | reverse complement strand
GCCGCGCACTCGGCGTGGACCGACTCATCATCGACGGCGGCGTAGCGCTTTCCGGCCGCGTGCTCGTCAGCGGCTCCAAGAACGCCGCCCTGCCCATACTCATCGCCACCCTGCTGACCGACGATCCCTGCCTGGTGGAGAACTGTCCCACCGCCCTGCGCGACATCCGCACCACCGCGCGCCTGCTCGAAAGCCTGGGCAAGAAGGTGGACATCGAGGGGTCCTCGGTGCGCGTGTTGTCCACGGGCTCGCTGAAGACCCAGGCGCCCTACGACATCGTCAAGCAGATGCGCGCCTCGGTGCTGGCCGCGGGGCCGCTGCTCGCGCGCTTCGGCCTGGTGCGCGTGCCCATCCCCGGCGGCTGCGCGATCGGCCTGCGGCCCATCGACATCCATCTGAAGGGCTTCGAGGCGATGGGCGCGCGCCGCATCGCCGACCAGGGCGACATCATCCTCAGCGCGCCCAAGCTCAAGGCCGCCGAGATCCGGCTGCGCTTTCCCAGCGTGGGCGCGACCGAGAACCTGATGATGGCCGCGGCGGCCGTGCCGGGACGCACGGTGATCCGCAACGCGGCGCGCGAGCCCGAGATCGCGGACCTGGGCGCGTTCCTGGAGAGGCTCGGCGCGAAGGTCTCCGGCGCCGGCACGGCCGCGGTGACCGTCGAGGGTCAGCCCCGCCTGCGCGGCGCGCGCCACCGCGTGATGCCCGACCGCATCGAGGCCGGCACCTACCTGATCGCCGCGGCCGCCGCGCGCGGCAAGGTCCGCGTGCAGGGCGCGCGTGGCGGGGACTTGGAGGCGGTGCTGGCGGCGTTGCGCCGCACCGGAGCGAAAGTCCGCAGCGGCCGCGATTTCATCGAGCTCGAGATGCGCGAGCGTCCCAAGCCCGTGGCGGTGAGCACCGCGCCCTACCCGGGATTTCCCACCGACTTGCAGGCCCCGTGGATGGCGCTGATGACGCTGTCGACGGGCTTCACGAAGGTTCGCGAGACCGTCTTCGAGAACCGATTCATGCACGCCGCCGAGCTCACGCGCATGGGCGCGCAGATCGCGGTGTCGGGCGCCGCCGCGGTGGTGGCCGGCGTCGAGCGTCTTTCCGGCGCGCCGATCATGGCCTCGGATTTGCGCGCGGGCGCGGCTCTGATCGTGGCCGCGCTGGCCGCGCGCGGGCGCACGGTGCTCCAGCGCGTCTACCACGTCGACCGCGGCTACGAGGCCGTCGAGCGCAAGCTCGCGGCCTTGGGCGCCCGCGTCGAGCGCGCGCGATGACCTACGCGCGGGCCCTCGCGGCTCTCGCGGCGCGCGGCGAGACGCGCATCGAATTGGGGCTCGATCGCCTGCGCGCGCACCTGGCGCGCTTGGGAAACCCGCAGGAGAAGATTCCCGCGTTCCACGTGGCCGGCACCAACGGCAAGGGTTCGACTTGCGCGATCCTGGCCTCGGTTCTGAGCGCGTCCGGTCGGCGCACGGGTCTATACACCTCGCCGCACCTGATCTCGCCGCGCGAGCGCGTGCGCGTGGACGGCGAGCCGATCTCCGAGCGCGCCTTCGCCCGCGCCGTCGAGGAGGCTCTCGCGGCCGATCCTCGCGGCGAGCTGACCTACTTCGAGCTGATGACCTCGGCGGCGTTCCTGCACTTCGCGCGCGTGCGCTGCGAGGTCGCGGTGCTCGAGACGGGCCTGGGCGGGCGCTTGGACGCCACCAACGTGGTCCGGGCTCCGCTGGCCGCGGTCGTCGCCTCCATCGGCCTAGACCACCAGGCGTATTTGGGGAACACGCTCGCCGCCATCGCCGCCGAGAAGGCCGCGATCTTCAAGCCCGGCCGCCCGGCCGTCTATCCGCGCTGGCTGCCCGCGTCCGCGCGCGCGGTGGTCGCGCGCGCGGCGCGGCGCGCGCGGCCCGCGCCGGTCGCGCGGTCGTGGCGGACGATTCGCGTCGACTGGCGCGCGGGCGCCCAGATTCTGCGTTCGACCGACGGCTGCGAGCATCGGCTCGGCATTCTCGGCGCGCGCCAGGGCCGCAACGCGGCGCTGGCGCGCGCGGCGCTGGACGCCTCGGGCCTGGAGTTTTCCCGCGAGGCGTGGCGCCGAGGCCTGGAGCGGGTGCGCTGGCCGGCGCGCTTCGAGCCCGTGCGACTGGGTGCGCGCACGCTGATCGTCGACGGCGCGCACAACCCCGAGGCCGCGGCGGCGCTGGCCGAGACCTGGCGCGCCAGTCCCTGGTCGCGCGCGCCCGCGCGCTGGATTCTGGGACTGCTGCGCGACAAGGACGCCCGCGGCGTGTTCAGGCCCCTGGCGCCTTTCCTGCGCGAGGTCGTCGTCGTGCGCGCGCCCAGTCCGCGCGCGAGGGAGCCGATGGACCTGGCGCGCGAGGTGAGGCTCGCGGCGCCCCGCGCGCGCGTGAGCGTGGAGCCGAGCGTCGAGCGCGCGCTGGCCGCCTGGCGGGCCGACGCGCGCGCGCCGCGCGCGGCCGTCTGCGCGGGCTCGCTGTATCTGGCCGGCGCGGCGCTCAAGGCCTGCGGGAGGCGCGCGTGACGGGGGCGAGCGTCGGCGTCGACGTGGGCGGGACCTTCGCCAAGATCGCGCTCGTCGACGCGCGCGGCCGGACGCTGCGCTCGGCGAGATTTCCCACCGAGCCCGAGCGCGGGCCGCGGGAGTTCGTCGCGCGCGCGGCGGCGGCGGTCGCGGGCTGGCGCTTCTCGGCGCTGGGCCTGGGCCTGGCCGGCGGCGTGGACGCCGGGACGGGGACGCTGCTGTTCACGCCCAACCTCCCGGGCTGGAAAGGATTCGCTTTCAGGCGCGCCTTCGAGCGCCGGCTGAAGGTTCCCGTGGTCGTCGACAACGACGCCAACGTCGCGGTCTGGGGCGGCTATGTCGTGGGTCTCAAGCGCAAACCGCGGCACGCGGTCGGCGTCACGCTGGGCACGGGCGTGGGCGGGGGGCTGATCTTGAACGGCGCGCTGCATCGCGGCGCGGGAGGCGCCGCCGGAGAGCTCGGCCATCAGGTCATCCGCGCGGGCGGAGCGCCGTGCGCCTGCGGCCGCCGCGGCTGCCTTGAGGCCTACGCGGGTACCGCGGCCATCCTGCGCGCGGCGAGAAGGCGCATGCGCCGTCGGCCGAGTCCGCTCACGCCGAGGGCCGTCGCCGACGCGGCGCGGGCCGGCGACGCGGGCGCGCGCGCGGTGTGGGAGGAAGTCGGCGCCGCGCTCGGCCAGGGCCTGGCCAACGCGGTGCTGATGTTCAACCCCGACGCGATCGTCGTTCTCGGCGGGGTGGCGCGCGCGGGCGAACTGCTGCTGGCGCCGGTGCGGCGGGTCTTCGCCGAGCAGCCGTTTCGCGAGCCGTTCGCGCGCTTGGCGCTGTCGGCCCCGGCCGAGCGGGATTGGGGCTGCGTCGGCGCGGCCCTGCTGGCGCGGGAGGGGCGTTGACGGCGGCCTTGCTGGCGCTGGCGCTGTGCGCGCCGGCCGCGGCGGCCGACTACGCGCTGCCCGCGCCGCCGCCCGGTCGGCGAGTCGACTATTCCGCCGAGCGCGTCGATTACGACGCGGATTCCGGGATGATCCATCTTTCGACCGGCGTCACGGTGCACGAGTCCACCTGGACGGTCAAGGGCTCGGACATGCGCATCGACGTCAACCGCCGCTTGGTCACCTCGGACGCTCCCCTGATCCTGGAGGGCAAGGGCGGCGCGCTTTACGGCGACGCGGGCGAGTTCGACCTCGACGACCACACGGGCACGGTCTTCGGCGCCAAGGCCGGCTACGGCGAGTGGCGCATCCACGGGCCGAGCGCGCAGCTGCGCTCCGACGGGGGCGCGGCGTTCCACGACGCGGACTTCACTTCCTGCGATTTGCCCACGCCGCACTATCATTTCCATTCGCAGAAGGTGACGATCGTCCCGCACAGCGCGCTGTCGGCCTGGAACGTGCTCTTCTACTTGGGCGACATCCCGCTGTTCTACTTCCCGTATTTCTACCACGACCTCTCCCCGAACCACCTGCTGCGCTGGAAGCTCCAGCCGGGCGACGACGCCCGCAACGGAGTCTTCCTGCACAGCACGCTGGACACCCCGCTGGGGCACGGCCTTTCGAGCAAGACCTATCTCGACGAGTACTCGAAGCAGGGCGTGGGCGCGGGCGGCGAGCTCAACTACCAAGACCCGCACGACAAGAGCTCTGCGGGCGGCATCTACGCCTACAACGTCGACGAGTTCGCGGGCGGAGGCGCCGACCGCTGGGGTCTGGCCGGTTCCGACTTTCAAGCCCTGCCGTCGTCGACCTCCTTCCAGACTCGCCTTCAGATGCAGTCGGACCCGAACTTCAACAACGACTACGTGCGCTCCAGCGCCTACACGATCCCGCAGGAGTTGGTCAACAGCGCCGCGCTCAACCATCGCTTCGACCACTTCGCGGCGCGCGTGGTCTACTCGCGCGACGACATCCTGAACTCGACCGGGGCGGTGCTCGACCAAGGAGGCGTGCGCTACATCCGCAACACCGAGAGCTTGCCGCGCGTGGAGTTCCAGACCGAATCGCTCGACGTGTTGGGCCTGCCGTGGCTGAACATGTTCAACGGCTACGCGGACAACAACTACGACCTCATCCGCGGCTACACGCAGCAGTCCGTCGCCGGCCAATGGGAGGCCACGCGGGGATTCAATCTCGGCCGCGGGATCACCTTCACGCCGCGCACCGACGTCAGCGAGACCGAGTACAACCGCTTCGACGACTACATGAACGCGGTCTCGACGATTTCCTACGCCGACGTGGCGCTCACTCGCTGGACGACCAGCGGAGACTTGCGCTGGAATTCGCACTTCGGCTCCATCGACGCGCGCCAGACCTACACCGAGCGCATGGCGCCCAACGGCATGGGCTTGGATTCCTCGGCCAACGACCGGGGCATCGAGCAAAACGACTTCCAGCTGTCGGATCTGTGGTGGATCACTCCGGATTTGTGGACGCGGCTGAGCGGCGGCTACACCTTCCAGAACTACAACGACCACACGCTCAGCGCCAAGGAACGCTTCGAGCCGGTGCAGGCCGAGGCCACTTGGACTCCGAACGCGAACCTGGTCTCGGCTTTCCGCACCGACTATCAGCCCGCGTACGGCCTGCAGGCGTTGATCGCGTACTTCTCCTACGGCGACGGCACGGGGCCGACGATCGGGGGGAATTTCGAGCACAACCAGTTCGATCCGGAGAACTACTACGAAAGCTTCAACTTCGCCGTCTCTCCGACCAGCTCCACCTGGAAGGTGATCGCCGACGTGGGCACGGTGTTCGAATCGTTGGGCGGCCCCCAGCGCCTGCACGGCCTGCGCATTTACGAGAAGGACTTGGCCGTCATCAAGACCTGGCACGACTTCATCACCAAGGCCATCATCGGGGTTCGCCCGGGCGGCGTGGGCGAGTACTCGGTCTTGGCCAGCCTGCGCCTGGGCTCCGGCGTGGGCCGTCCGCCGCCGCAGCCCAACTGGGAGTCGCAGTTCTTCCCGCAGGGAGCGAGCCCGTCGATCTACCGACCTTGAAATCGGAAGGCCCCGGGGATTGATTTGCCCGGGGCCTTCTCAGCGCACGAGTCCGGCCGGCCATAGTGTGCGCGCGCGGCGGGTCCCGCGCCAGGAAACGAACGGCGAAGCTTCGGCGTAGCGGCGCGCGGCCCCGCATTTCATGAATGTTGCGCGTCCTTGAAAGCGCGCGTCGGGCGGGGCTATACTAGCTCCGTGAGCGCAAGACGACTTCTGGCGGCGGCGATCGTGGCCCTGACGGCCGGGGTTTGCGCGCGCGCCGACGACGCTCAAAACGCCGCGGCCGTGGCCGCCGCGGCGCAGGCCGCGGTCGCCGGCGGCGCCGGGGGCGCGGCCGGCGCGGCGGGAGCGGCCGCAGCGGCGCAAACCGGGACCAGCGGCGGGCATTTCGAGCGAGCGCTGTCCGCCCCGAAAATTCCCGTACGCCGAGCCTCGCCGCAGAAATCCAAGAAAACGCGAAAGAAAAAGGGCGTCCACCACAGGGCGGTGCGCGCGCGGGAGTCCCGCTACAAGTCGCGCGTGCTCAGCGAGCGCACCCAGCACTCCTATTTGTTCGACGAGAACGGAAACCCGGTCGTCCCGAAAGTCCGCTCCTCGGCCAAGAAGAAGAAAAAGAAAGCCGCGCCTTCGGACGACTCCGACGACAACCCCGGCGCGTGCTCGACCGACGAGCCTTGCAAAGTCCAGAACCCGGACGCCGACGCTCTGTAGGCGCGGCGGCGGGGCTGGCCCTGCGCTGGATTCTTCTGGCGTGGTCGTCGGTCTCGGCGCTGCTGTGCGTGTTCGCGGGCCTGACGCCCGCGCGGGCGGCGTCCACCGTGCTCAGCGGCACCGCGTGGTTTCTTCTGTCGCGGCGCAAGGTCCTTTCGCTGGACCGCGACCGCCTGGGCCTGGCGCGGCGCGGACGCGGCCCGCTTGACTTGTAACTGGTCTTATGTATAATTATACGCGAGACCAGTTATGCCGAGGCCTTCCCGCAATCTCGACCGACGCCTGATCGAAGCCGCGCGCGAACTGCTGCCCGAGACCGGCCTCGGCGGCCTGTCCGTGCGCGCGGTCGCCCGCCGCGCGGGCGTCAACGCCGGCATGTTCCACTACCACTTTCACGGCAAGAAGCAGTTCGTGCGCCGCGTGCTGGAGGAGGTCTACGGGGACTTTCTCGTCTCGTTCCGGGAGGCCGCCGCCTCGCCGGGGGGCGTGCGCGAGCGCCTGCGGCGCGTGCTGACGGCCTACGGGCGCTTCGCCCGCGAGCATCGCGAGATGTACGCGCTGATGATGCGCGAGTTGGCCAACGCCCAGCCGGATATGATCGGGTTCGCGCGCGCCAACTTCTCGCGTCACGCGGCCGTGATGATGGCGCTGATGGACGAGGGGCGCCGGAAGGGCGCGGTGCGCGACCTGCCCTGCCCCGTGCTGTGCATGTTCGCGATGAGCTCGATGGGCGTGCCCAGCGTCGCCGCGACCGCGCTTTTGGCCGCCGGGCGCGTGAAGATCGGCGGCTTGGACGCTCGCGAGTTCGCGCGGATGGCGCTGTCCGACGAGATGATCGAGACGCGCGCGGACATGGTGTTGGCCGCGCTCGCCCCGCCACGGAGGAAGAGATGATCGTGATTTTTGGCCTTCTGCTGGCGGCGCGCGCCGCCGCGGCCCCGCCGACTTTTTCGCTGACGCTGGAGCAGGCGGAGGTCGCGGCGCGCGCGCACTCCCAGGAGCTCAAGGCCGCGGCCGAGCAGAGCGCCGCGGCCAAGGACGGCGCCGACGCGCAGTTCTCGGCGCTGTTTCCCCGGGTGAGTCTCGAAGGCTCTTACCAATATCAGGCGGTGTTGCCTGAGCTTGCGGTCATTCCCGGGCAGAGCCCCTTCCTGTTCGGCGCCCAGCACGTGCGCTCGATCGGCCCCGCGCTGTCCTGGACGCTCTGGGACGAGGGCGCGCTCTACAAGACCTGGAAGTCCCAGCGCGCGGCGGCGGTCTCGCAAGACGAGAAGACGCGCCTGACAGAACTGCAGACGACGCTGTCGGCGCGTCTGGCCTACGCCCAGGCCCAACTCGCGCGCGAGCAGGTGCGTCTTCTGGCGGACTCGGTAGCCCTGGCCGACGCGCAATACGCCGACGTGTCCCGCCGCCGCGGCGCGGGCGCGGCCAGCGTCATCGACGCGCTGTCGTCGCACCAGGAAGACCTCCAGCGCCGGGCGGACTTCCTGGAGGCGCAGGCCCAGTTGGCCGCCGCGCTGCGCTCGTTGCTGCAGATCGTGGGCATGGGCGAGGGCTTGGACTTGACGCGGCCCGTGGACGCGGGCGCGGGCGCCCTGCCCGCGGGGCTGCCCGCGCCCACGGTACTCGTGGCGCTCGACCCGCTCGCGCGCCTGCCGCCGGCCCTGGCCAAGGTCGAGGCGGCGGGGCCCGACGCGCGGCATCCCGGCGTGCTCGTCTATCAGCGTCAGGCCGAATCGGCCTTGTTGGCCGCGCAGAGCCTGTCGGCCTCCGACGGGCCGCTGATCCAGCTCAACGGCTCCATCGACTACGAATACCCCAACGGCCCGCAGCTGGTCTATGTCACGCAAAAGACCGTGGGCCTGACCGCGAGCCTGCCGCTGTTCGAGATGCGCCAGACCGCGCGGCTGAGCTCGCGCCAGAAGCACCTGGCCACCGCCGCCGAGCGCGAGCGCGACCTGGCCGCCGAGGAGCTGTCGCGCGACTGGGACAAGGCGCGCGCGACCTTGGCGTCCTTGCGCGACGAACAGGTGGTCGACGACCGCGCCGCCGACGAGGCCGCGCAGCTGGCGCACCTGGTCTATTTGTCCTACAAGGCCGGACGCTCGACCTATCTCGATGTGCAGACCTACGATCTCAACGCGCTGACGACCAAGGTCGCGGCCGCCAAGACGCGCGCGCAGACCCTGATCCAACTGGCGACGCTCGCCGAGCTGGGCACGAAGGAATGACCATGAAAGACAAGAGAAAAATCCTGATCCCGGTCGCGCTGCTGGTCGCCGCTCTGGCCGCGTGGACCGAGTGGTCCAAGCCGCCGTTCCGCTACGCCGGTACCGTGGAGGCCACCGACGTGAGCCTGTCGCCGCGCATCTCCTCGACCATCTCCACCGTGACCGTGCAGGAGGGGGATGTGGTCGCTCCGGGCCAGGAACTGGTGGACCTGGGCTGCGAG
The DNA here is from genome assembly GCA_021806745.1 of bacterium. GTDB lineage: Bacteria > Elusimicrobiota > Elusimicrobia > UBA1565 > UBA9628 > GWA2-66-18. The sequence continues at coordinate 4,080 of JAJZQS010000020.1, read as the reverse complement.
GACTACAAGCTGTCCGCGGCGCTGGCCGCGTCGGACTTCGCGCGCTCGGAGCGTTTGTACAAGGTGGGCTCCACGCCGTTCGAGACCTACGACCGCGACCGCAACCGGCGCGACCTGACCGCCCTGCAGGTCTCGTGGTGCCGGATCTTCTCTCCGATCCACGGCGTGATTTTGGCGCGCCTGCACGAGCCGGGGGAGTGGGCCGCGCCGGGCGTGAACCTGCTGACCTTGGCCGACATGGACCAGCTCTACGTCTACGCCTATGTTCCGCAGACCGTGCTCTACAAGATCCATCCCGGCGACGCGGTGCGCGTCTTCCTGCCCGAGGCCGGCGACAAGCCGCGCCGCGGGCGCGTGGCCTTCATCAGGCCGGAGGCGGAGTTCACGCCCAAGAACGTCCAGACGCGCGCCGAGCGCGAGCGGCTGGTCTACGGCGTCAAGGTCATGCTCGACAACGCCGACCAGGTGCTCAAGCCGGGCATGCCCATCGAAGTGGAGCTGCCGTACTAGAGGCGTCATGGCCGCCATCGCCGTCGAAGTCCGCGGCGTCAAGAAGCGCCTGGGCCGCAACCAGGCGCTGGCCGGCGTCGATCTGGACTTCGAGCCGGGGCTTCTGCACGGCCTGATCGGCCCCGACGGCGCGGGCAAGACCACGACCATGCGCCTGCTCATCGGCCTGCTGCGGCCCGACGAGGGAAAAATCGTTTTCTCGCGCGCGGGCGCGGCGCTGGACTTCGCCGCGATCCGCCCGGGCATGGCCTACATGCCCCAGCGCCAAAGCCTCTACGCCGACTTGTCGGTGGGCGAGCACCTGGATTTCTTCGGCGACCTCTACCGCCTGCCGCCGGAGGTCTACGGCCCGCGCCGCGAGGAGCTGCTGCGGATCACGCGCCTGGACAAGTTCGTCGACCGGGCCGCGGGCCAGCTGTCCGGCGGCATGTACAAAAAGCTCGGACTGATGTGCGCGCTTCTGCAGTCGCCCAACGTGCTTCTGCTCGACGAGCCCACCAACGGCGTGGACCCGATCAGCCGCCGCGAGTTCTGGGACCTGCTCTACCGCCTGGCCGAGGGCGGCGAGACGACGATCATCGTCACCACCGCCTACATGGACGAGGCGGAGCGCTGCGCGCGCGTGCACCTGCTCGACGCCGGGCGCGCGCTGGCGCAGGGCGAGCCGCGCGCGCTGCTGCGCGCGGAGGGCGTGAGCGGCTTCGACGCGTTCTTCCTGAAGCGCGCGGGGGCCGCGGCGTGAGCGCCCCGGCCTGGGCCGTGGAGTGCGAGGGACTGACCGTGCGCTTCGGCGACTTCACCGCGGTCGACGACGTCACCTTCCGCGTGGCCCCCGGTGAGATCTTCGGTTTTCTCGGCGCCAACGGCGCGGGCAAGACCACGACCATCCGCGTGCTCTGCGGCCTGCTGACGCCCAGCGCCGGGCGCGTGGTCGTCGCGGGGCTGGACGCGCGCGACGGGCTGACGCCGATCAAGCGCAAGGTCGGCTACATGTCCCAGCGCTTCACGCTCTACGACGATCTGTCGGTGGAGGCGAACCTGGCCTTCGCCGCCGCCCTGCGCAAAATCCCGAAAGAGGAGCTCGCGCGCCGCACGCGGGAACTCTTCGAGACGATCGGCTTCGACCAGCCCGTCTCCACCCTGGTGCGCGACCTGGCGGGGGGATTTCGCCAGGAGCTGTCGCTGGCGACGGCGATGCTGCACGACCCGGAGATCGTGTTCCTGGACGAGCCCACCGCGGGCGTGGCCCCCGCCGCGCGCGCGCGGTTCTGGGACTTGATCCGGCGCATCGCGGGCGCGGGCAAGACGGTGTTCGTGACCACGCACTACATGGACGAGGCCGAGCAGTGCGGGCGCATCGCGCTGATGCGCTCCGGCCGGCTGATCGCGCTGGACTCCCCGGCCGGGCTCAAGGCGTCGTCCTTTCCGGAGCCGCTCTACGAGCTGTCGGCCGGTCCCGGCGCGCCCGCGGGCTGGAGCGAACGCCTGAAGTCCGACCCCAGCGTGTTCGAGGTCGCGCCCTACGGCCTGCGCTGGCACGCCAGCGTGCGCGACGAGGCGGGTTTCGCGCGGCTGCGCGACGCGCTGGGCGCGGGCGTGGAGGCGGCGCGCATCGCGCCTACGCTCGAAGACGTCTTCATACGCCTGGTCGAGGGCAAGGACCGATGAGCTCCTCCTTCGACGTTCGCCGGGCGCTGTCGATCGCGCGCAAGGAGATGCGCCACATCCTGCGCGATCCGGTGACCTTGGCCGCCTCGTTGGGCATGCCGGTGCTGTTCGTGGTCTTCTTCGGCTTCGTCATCGACCTGAACGTCCACGGCGTGGGGATGCTGGCCGTCGACGGGGACATGACGCGCACCTCCCGGCAGTTGATCCAGCTGTTCTCCGAGTCGGGCTATTTCCAAGTTTCGAGCGGCGGTTCCGCGGCGCAGGCGGTGACGGTGCTCAGCGACGAACGCGCGAAGGCCGCGCTGATCATCAACCCGGAGCTGGAGCGCGACATCCGCGCCGGGCGCCCGGCCTCGGCCCAGGTACTGCTGGACGGCGCGGACAACGCCTACGCGGGCACGGTGGCCGCCTACCTGGCCGGCATCCAGGACCTGGCGCAAAGCCGCTTCCTGGGCGGACCCGCGCCCGCGGCCAGCCTACGCACGCGCTTCCTGTTCAACGAGGAGCTCAACTCGCGCTGGTTCATCGTGCCCGGGGTGTGCGTGATCGTGGTGGGGCTGATCGCGTCGCTGCTGACCGCGCTGACGGTGGCGCGCGAGTGGGAGAACGGCTCCATGGAGCTTCTGCTCTCCACGCCGGTGCGGCCGCTGGAAATCATCTTCGGCAAGATCGCTCCCTATCTGGTCCTGTGCCTGGCCGGGGTGGGCTTCGTCTACGCGCTGGCGCGGCTGGTCTTCGGTGTGCCGTTCGTGGGCAGCCACGCGTTGTTTCTGCTGGCGACCGCGCTGTTTCTGGCCGCGACCATGGCGCAGGGACTGGTGATTTCGGTGGTCACGCGCCAGCAGGCGATCGCCTTCCAGGTGGCCATCAACACGGGGCTCTTGCCGGTCCAGCTGCTGTCGGGCTTCATCTTTCCGGTGGAGAGCATGCCGGCGTTTTTCCGCTATGTGACGGCGATCATCCCCGCGCGCTGGTACATGACGATCACGCGCGGGCTGTTCCTGAAAGGCCCGACTCTGGCCATGCTGGCCGAACCTTTGGCCGCGCTGGCCGCGCTGACGCTGCTGTCCGTGCTGCTGGCCCGGCGCAAGTTCAAGACGGACCTGGAGCCGTGATGAATCCCACGACCCGGGGCTTCATCCGCAAGGAGCTGTCTCAGGCTCTGCGCGACCCGCGCATGCGCGGGATGCTTTTGTTCATGCCGATCATCCAACTGCTGATCTTCGGCTACGCGCTGTCGAGCGAAATCCGCAACATCCGCCTGGCCGTCTACGCCCGGCCCGGCGACGCGTTCTCGCGCCAGCTGGCGCGGCGCTTCTACGCCGGCGGCTGGTTCATCCCCGTGGACGCGGGCACGCAGGACCCCGTGGACATGCTGCGTTCCGGCCGCGCGGAAGTCGCGCTGATCGCGCCGGCCGACGGCGGCGACAAGGCCTACGGCCGCGGCGACGCCGCCTACCAACTGCTCATCGACGCGACCAACGCCGAGCGCGCGCGCGGCGTCGAGCAGTACGCGCGCGCGATCCTGGCCGAGCACCTGAGCGACCTGCACGCGCCGGCCGGCGCGACTTTTAATTTTTCCACGCGCCTCCTCTACAACCCGGAAGACGACACCGCCACCTACATGGTCCCGGGCACTCTGGCGCTGATGCTGTTTCTGGTCACCATCACGCTGACGTCCATGGCGATGACGCGGGAACTGGAGGCGGGCACCATCGAGACCTTGCTGGCCGCCCCCATTTCGCCGTGGGAGATCTTCCTGGGCAAGACGGTGCCCTACGCTTTGCTGGGCTTCTGCGACCTGCCGCTGCTGATGTTCGTGGCCTGGCTGATGGGCGTGCCCATCCGCGCGCCGCTGTGGGAGTTCGCGCTGGTGGCGGCGGTGTTCGTGTGCACCTCGGT
>JAJZQS010000019.1 GCA_021806745.1 bacterium | reverse complement strand
GGGCGACAACATCGACATCGACTGCGAGCTGATCGTGCCGATCGCGATGGAGAAGGGTCTGCGCTTCGCCGTGCGCGAAGGCGGCCACACCGTCGGCGCCGGCGTCGTCGCCGAGATTCTGGACTAGCCTTTCACGCGAGGAATAAGGTATAATCATGGCCGACACGAGCAATACGCAGCAGAGAATTCGCATCCGCCTTCGCGCTTACGACCACCGCGTCCTCGACGCCAGCGTCGGCAAGATCGTCGAGACGGCCCAGCGTACGGGAGCGGTCGTATCCGGTCCCATCCTGTTGCCGACGCACATCAAGAAGTACACGGTGTTAAGGTCTCCGCACGTCGACAAGAAGTCGAGGGAGCAGTTCGAGATGCGCGTGCACAAGCGCCTCATCGAGCTGAACTCGACGACGGCCAAGACGGTGGACGAGCTGATGAAGCTCGATCTGCCGGCTGGCGTTGACGTTGAAATCAAGCTCTGACTTGAGCGGGGACGGGACGGCCTTTTCGGCTTTCCAATTGAATAGGGAGTTTTTTGTCTTATGAGCGATACGCAGGCGACGGCGGCGGCGATTGAGGCGGACGGAGCGAAAAAGGCTCCGGCCACTTTCCGCGCGATTTTGGGCGAGAAAGTCGGCATGACTCAGGTCTATCACCCGAAGGACCGCAACTTGTACGACGTCACGGTCGTCAAGGCCGGGCCTTGCCCCGTGCTCCGGGTCAAGACGGCCGACTCCAAGGACGGCTACAACGCCGTGCAGCTCGGCTTCGGCGCCCGCCGCGACAAGGTCTGCTCGAAGTCCGAGCTCGGCCAGTTCAAGAAGGCCGGCGTCCCCGCCCAGCGCTACGTGCGCGAGATCCGCGTCGCCGACGTCAAGGGAATCGAGGCCGGACAAACGGTCGTCGTCGACGGCCCGTTCAAGCCGGGCGATTACGTCGACGTCCAGGGCGTCACCAAGGGCCGAGGATTCGCCGGCGTGATCAAGCGCCACGGGTTCCTCGGCATGCCGGCCTCCCACGGCGCCTCCGACAAGGAGCGTTCGCCCGGCTCGCTGGCCTCCCGGCGCGCCCTCGGGCGCGTTTTGCCCGGACAGCGCATGGCCGGCCATGACGGTCATGTGGTCTGCTCGACGATCAAGCTCGAGGTCGTTCAGATCGACCCCGAGCAGAGCCTGATTTACCTCGCCGGCCCGGTGCCGGGCCCGCGCGGCGGCCTGGTCACGATCAGCGAGACGATCAAGAACAAGAAGGCGCGCGTCGAGATTCAGCGCTCCACCATCAAGAAGGACAAGATGGGCAACATCATCAAGCCCGGCGCCAAGCCCGGCAAGAAGTAGGACTAATCCATGGATGCCAAGGTTCTCGACGTCAGCGGAAAAGAGGTCGGACAGGTCGCCTTGCCCGAGAAAATTTTCGGGCACAAGCCGTCCAAGCGCTTCCTCCACGAGTATGTCACGGTGTTCCTCGCCAACCAGCGCCAATACGGCGCGCACACCAAGGGACGCTCAGAGATCTCGGGCGGCGGCCACAAGCCGTGGAAGCAAAAGCACACCGGCCGCGCGCGCGCGGGCTCGATTCGCTCCGGTCTGTGGCGCCACGGCGCGATCATCCACGGGCCGCGCTCCGGCTACGGGTCCCACTTGGACTTCCCCCGCCAGAAGGCCAAGCTCGCTCTCGCCCAGGCCCTGTCGGCGCGCGCGCAAGACGGCGGTCTGATCTGCGTGAAGGACTTGTCGATCAAGGAGCCCAAGACCAAGATCGCGGCGGGCGTTTTCCAGAAGCTCGGCTGCGAGGGGCGAACGCTGGTCGTTCTGGACGCTCCCAATGAGGCCCTTCGTCAGGCCAGCCGCAATCTGCCCAAGGTCGATCTCGTTTTGGCCGCCGACGTCAACGCCTACGAGGTCCTTCACTGCAAAAAGCTCGTCATCACTCAGCCCGCGCTCGAGAAGCTCGGCGCGCGCTGGAACTAGGAAACACCATGTCCGAATCCCCGATCCACGGAATACTCGTTCGGCCCCTGCTCACCGAGCGCGGCCAGCGCCTGCAAGACAAGAGCAACCAGTACCTTTTCGAGGCCGCTCCCGGCGCGTCGAAGACCGACATCAAGCGCGCCGTCGAGGAGCTTTTTAAAGTCGACGTGGAAAAGGTTCACACGATGATCCTGCCCGGGAAGTTCCGGCGCTCGGGCCGCGGCGGCGGCATGAAGCCGGACTGGAAAAAGGCCGTCGTCACCGTGGCCAAGGGTCAGAAGATCGATTTCGCGGCCAAGGCCGCCTGAGGATCCAATGCCGATCAAAACCTACAAGCCCTACACGCCGTCGCGCCGAGGGATGTCCTCGGCCGACTACTCGGAGTTGACCGCCGACGCTCCCGAGAAGAGCCTCGTCTCCAAACTCAAAAAGTCCGGCGGCCGCAACAACACCGGCATGATCATGGTCCGCCATCACGGCGGCGGCCACAAGCGCGCCTACCGGCTCATCGACTTCAAGCGCGACAAGACCGGCATCCCCGGCAAAATCACCACCATCGAGTACGATCCCAACCGGACCGCGCGCATCTGCCTGGTCCAGTATCCCGATGGAGAGAAGCGCTACATCCTGCATCCGGTCGGCCTCAAGGTCGGAGACACCGTGTCCAGCGGCCCGTCCGCGGAGATCAAGCCCGGCAACGCCCTTCCGCTCATCAACATCCCCGAAGGTACCTTCGTGCACAACGTGGAATTGATCCCCGGCAAGGGCGGACAGATGATGCGCTCGGCGGGCTCCCAGGCGCAGCTGATGGCCAAGGACGGCGGCTACGCGCAGATCAAGATGCCGTCGGGCGAGGTGCGCATGGTGCCCGACGCCTGCATGGCCACCATCGGCCAGATCGGCAACACCGAGCACAACACCATTTCGCTGGGCAAGGCCGGGCGCAGCCGCCACCGCGGCATCCGCCCGACGGTGCGCGGCGGCGCGATGAACGCCACCGACCACCCGCTCGGCGGCGGCCGCGGAAAGTCCAAGGGCAACAACCATCCGCGCTCGCCGTGGAACCAGCTTTCGAAGGGCTACAAGACGCGCAACAAGAAAAAGGTCTGGGGCTGGATGATCGTCTCCGACCGCCGCCGCGGCCAGCAGGCCGCCGGATAACATCGAGGAAGCCACATGAGCCGATCCACTAAAAAAGGTCCTTTCGTCGACGCGAAGCTTCTGGCCAAGGTCCAGAAGATGGCCGCCTCCGGGGAGCGCAAGCCGATCAAGACCTGGTCGCGCCACTGCACGATCGTCCCCGACTTCGTCGGGCAGACGTTCTCGGTCCACAACGGCCGCAAATTCCTGCCGGTGCTCGTCACCGAGCAGATGGTCGGCCACAAACTCGGCGAGTTCTCGTTCACGCGCTTCTTCAAAGCGCACGGCGGAACGTCCAAGGAGTCCACCGCCAAGACCTGAGGTCCGCGGTTCAACGAGGAAAAACATGGAAGCCACCGCACACGCCAGATTTCAGCGCTACGGCACGCGCAAGGTCGCCCAGGTCCTGCGCGAGATTCGCGGCAAGAAGGTGCTCGACGCCGAGCGCCTTCTTCCGATGATCCCGCGCGTTTGCTCGACGATGATCACCAAGGCCGTGCGCTCCGCCGCCGCCAACCTCGTCGCGCAATCGACGAAGGCCGGGCGCCCGGTCGATCCCCAGAAGGTCTACATCAAGTCCTGCTGGTCGACGATGGGGCCGATGGGCAACATGAAGCGCACGCTCCCCGCGCCCCAAGGGCGCGCCTACACGTTCAAGCGCAAGGTCTGCCATCTGACCGTCGTCGTCTCCGACGAGCGGGGCGCCGGCGCCGAGAGGAAGTAAAGACATGGGCAATAAAACCAATCCGAACGCCCTGCGGCTGGGCTACATCCACGACTGGCAGTCGAAGTGGTTCTCGGTCAAGGACGCTCCGACGCTCATCGGCGAGGATTTCAAGATCCGCAATCTGGTCCTGAAGACCTTCAAGGCCGCCGCGGTCAGCTGGGTGGGAATCGAACGCACCGGCACATTCCTGCGCGTGTTCATCCACACCGCGCGTCCGGGAGTCGTCATCGGCAAGAAGGGCGCCGACATCGAGATGCTGCGCAAGCAGGTCGAGGCGATCAGCCAGCGCCAGACCCGCGTCAACGTCGTCGAGATCAAGGACCCCGAACTCGACGCGCGACTGGTCGCCGAATCCATCGCCGTTCAGCTCGAGAAGCGCATCGCCCACCGCCGCGCGATGCGCCGCGCGATGGAGCGCACGCTGCAGTCCGGCGCTCTCGGCATCAAGGTGATGGTTTCTGGGCGCATCAACGGCGCCGAGATCGCGCGCCGCGAGTGGAACCGCGAGGGTCGCGTGCCGCTGCACACCTATGCCGCCGATGTGGACTACGGTCACGCCGAGGCGATGACTTCCGCCGGCCTCATCGGCGTGAAGGTCTGGATCTTCAAGAAGCAGCACTTCGTCAAGTCGTTCAAGGAGCTTCAGCAGATGGCCAAGAAGGAGGCGGCCTTGGCCGCCGCCGCGATGGCCATCGAGAGCGGTTCCGAAGGCGCGGCGTCGCTGACCGCCGAGGCGGCCGTCGAGGGGGGCAAGTAGCATGCTGATGCCCAAGCGCGTCAAGTATCGCAAGCCGCACAGCCACCCGCGCATCAAGGGTCCGGCCAAGCGCGGCGTTTCCCTCGCGTTCGGCGAGTTCGGCCTGAAGGCGCTGGAGCCCAAGTGGGTGACGGCGCGCCAGATCGAATCCTCGCGCGTGACGATCGGCCGCTACATGAAGAAGGGCGGCAAGCTCTGGGTGCGCATTTTCCCCGACAAGGCGATCACCAAGCACCCGGCCGAGACCCGCATGGGAAAAGGCAAGGGCGCGCCGGACCACTGGGCGGCCGTCGTTCGTCCCGGCCGAATGCTGTTCGAGATCGAAGGTTTGACGCGCGACGAGGCGCACAAGGCGCTGAAGATGGCCGGCTACAAGCTTCCCATCAAGACCAAGTTCGTCGCCCGGGAGCACATCTGACATGGCCGACAAGAAAAAGGCCGCGCCGCAGGAAAAATCATCGATGACGACCACGGAACTGGCCTCCGAGCTGCGCTCCGCTCTCGCCCAGCGCGCGAAGCTGGAGTTCTCGCACAAGGTCGCGCCGCTTAAAGATCCCATGGAACTGCGCCGCGCGCGCCGCGAGATCGCCCGGCTGAAGACGCATCTTCGTCTGAAGGAGGCCGCGAAGTGACGAAAACCGCCCCCGCTCCCGTTGCCGAGACCGCCGCGCGCGCCCCGCGCAAGACGCTGGAAGGCGTCGTCGTGTCCGACAAGATGGACAAGACCCGCGTCGTGCGCGTGACCCGCTCGGTCCGCCACCCGTTCTACCAGAAGGTCATGACCAAGTCGAGCAAGTTCCACGTGCACGACGAAGGCAATCAGACCCGCGCCGGCGATTTGGTCGAGATCGCGAGCACCCGCCCGCTGTCCAAGCTCAAGCGCTGGCGCCTGGTGCGCGTGGTCAAGGCCGCCCCGAAGGCCGCCGAGATCAAGCAGGAGACCGCGCCATGATCCAACTGCGAACCATGCTCAACGTCGCCGACAATTCCGGCGCGCGCAAGCTGCAGTGCTTCCACGTGATGGGCGGAAGCTACCGCCGCTACGCCAGCCTCGGCGACATCATCGTCTGCACCGTCAAGGACGCTCTGCCCAACGGCGCCATCAAGAAGGGTCAGGTCGTCAAGGCCGTGGTGGTGCGCGCCAAGCGCAACATCCGCCGTCCGGACGGCTCCTACATCAGCTTCGACGACAATGCCGCCTGCCTGATCGACGACAAGAACGAGCCCAAGGGCACCCGCGTGTTCGGGCCCGTGGCGCGCGAGCTGCGCGACAAGGAATATCTGAAGATCGTGTCGCTTGCCCCGGAGGTCGTTTGAGATGAAGCTCAAGATCAAAAAGAAAGACCAGGTCGTGGTGATCTCCGGCAAGGACAAAGGCCGCACCGGCGAAGTGATGGAAGTCATCGCCGGCGACGCATGGACCCCGACGCGCGTGGTGGTGTCCAAAGTCAATGTCGTCACCAAGCACAAGAAGCCGACGCAGACCGACGCCGGCGGGCTCGTCAAGCTCGAAGCGCCCATCGCGCTGTCTAAGGTCATGCTCGCCGATCCCAAGACCGGCAAGCCGACGCGCGTGCGCGTCAAGATCCAGTCCGACGGCGAGCGCGTGCGCGTCGCCGCGAAGTCCGGCGAGACGATCGCCTAGAGGAAGCGAAACAGATCATGGCAGACAAGATTCCCGACGAGAAGGCGAAGGCGGCCAAAGCCGCCGCCGCCGCCAAAAAGGCGGGCCTGGAGCGCCAGGCCGCGTCCAAGGCCGGCCCGGCCTACGAGGTCAACGCGGACGGCCGCGAGACCGAGCACCCGACCCCGCGCCTGAAGGCCTTGTATGCCGAGGCCGTCGTGCCCGCGCTGATGGAGCGCCACGGCCTCAAGAACCCGCACCAGGTTCCGCGCCTGAAGAAAGTCGTCGTCAACATCGGCGTGTCCGAGGCGCGCGACAACGCGCAGATGATCGACCACGCGAAGGAAGAGTTGGCGCTGATCACCGGGCAGGCCCCGCAGGTCCGGCGCGCGACCAAGTCCATTTCCAACTTCAAACTGCGCGAGGGCATGCCCATCGGCGTGCGCGTGACCTTGCGCGGAGACCGCATGTGGGAGTTCGTCGACCGCCTGATCACGGTCGCCATCCCGCGCATCCGGGACTTCCGCGGCATCGAGCCGAAAGGTTTCGACGGCTCCGGCAACTTCAATCTCGGCCTTAAGGAGCAGTTGATCTTCCCCGAAATCGACAGCGAGCGCGTGGCCAAGCAGCGGGGCATGAACATTTCGTTCGTCATCGACGGCGGCAAGGACGCCGCCAGCCTCGACCTCCTGAAGGAGCTCGGGATGCCGTTCAAGCAGGCCGCGACGGCCGGGAGGAATTGACAGTGGCGACGACCGCGTGGCGTGCGAAGATGACGAAGGAGCCGAAATTCTCGACGCGGCAGCGCAATCGCTGCCAGATTTGCGGACGCCCGCGCGCGTTCTACCGCGACTTCGGGCTGTGCCGGATGTGCTTTCGCAAGATGGCCCACGGCGGACTTCTGCCGGGCGTGAAAAAATCTTCCTGGTAACGGCAAAATAAAAATGGATCCCATTTCCGACCTGCTGACCCGCATCCGCAACTCGAACGTCCGCCAGAAGGACCGCGTGGACGTGCCGATGTCCAAGCTCAAGATGGAGGTCGTGCGCGTCCTCAAGGACGAGGGCTTCATCGCGAACTTCAAGTCCCTCTACAACGGCAACAACAAGCGCGGCACCATCCGCGTGTTCCTGAAGTACTCCCCGGCCAAGGAGTCGGTCATCCGCGGCATCAAGCGCGTGTCCAAGCCGGGACTGCGCGTCTATCGCTCCTACTCCGACATTCCCCGCGTGCGCGGCGGCTTTGCGGTCACGATCCTGTCCACCTCGCAGGGCGTGATGACGGACCGCCAGGCCAAGGAAAAGAAGGTCGGCGGCGAAATCCTCTGCCAGGTCTGGTAACCAACATGTCCCGAATCGGAAAACAGCCCGTCGTCATTCCGCAAGGCGTTCAGGTCAAGCTCGACGGCGGAGCCGTCGTCGCCAAGGGCCCCAAGGGGGAGATGAAGGAAGTCCTTCACCCCTACGTCAAAGCCGAGATCAAAGACGGCAAAGTCCTGCTGACGGCGGACCTCGCCGCGGCCAAGGACGCCTCCGCGATCTGGGGCATGACTCGCGCGCGGCTCAACAACCTCGTGCAGGGCGTGGCCGTCGGCTACGCGAAAAATCTGGAGATTCACGGCCTCGGCTTTCGCGCCGAGCTCGCGGGCCAGAAGCTGACGCTGTCGCTGGGCAAGTCCCACCCGGTGACCTACGAGGCCCCGAAGGGAATCACTCTGACCGTCGACGCCAAGAAGACGCTCATCACCGTCGCCGGCGCCAGCAAGGACATGGTCGGCTCGGTCGCCGCGGACATCCGCGAGTTGCGCAAGCCCGAGCCCTACAAGCAGACCGGAATCCGCTATCAAGGCGAGCACGTGCGCAAGAAGGCCGGCAAGACGGCCGCCGGCGCCGGCGCCGCGGCGGGAGGCAAGAAATAAGCCATGAAGAACAAATGGACCCGCTACAACCTTCGCCGCGAGGCCACGCGCAAGCGTCTGTTCGAGCACCGCGGCGAGCGCCCGCGCCTGTCGGTGCACCGCAGCCTGAAATACATCTACGCGCAAGTCATCGACGACGCCAAGGGCGTGACGCTGGCCGCCGCGTCCTCGCTGGACAAGGACCTGAAGAAGGCCGCGAAGTCCACGAAGTCGATCGACGCGGCCAAGCACGTCGGCTCGGCGATCGCGCAGAAAGCCTTGAAGGCCGGCGTCAAGCGCGTGGCCTTCGATCGTGGCGCCTATGTCTACCACGGCCGAGTGAAGGCGCTGGCCGAGGCGGCGCGTGCCGGCGGACTCGAGTTCTAGGAGAACGATTTTCATGAGCACCGAAACCCAGACGGCGATCCCACAGCAGCCCGTTCCTCCCCAGCCCCAGCCCGGAGAATCCCGCGGCGAGCGCGGCGCAGACCGCGGAGATCGGCGCGGCCCGCGCCGCGGCCCGCGCCGCGACAACCCCCGCGAGGAGGGCGGCTTCAAGGAGACCGTCGTCGCCATCAACCGTGTCGCGAAGGTCGTCAAGGGCGGCAAGCGCTTTTCATTCTCGGCGATCGTCGTCGTCGGCGACGGCGCGGGCTCGGTGGGATTTGGCCTGGGCAAGGCCAAGGAAGTGCAGGCGGCCATCATGAAGGGCAACGCGGCCGCGCGCCGCGCGATCATCAAGTTTCCGACGGTCAACGACACGATCCCTCACGAGATCGTCGCGAAGTTCGGCTCGGGCATGGTCTGGATGAAGCCCGCGGCTCCCGGAACCGGCGTCATCGCCGGGGGCGGCGTGCGCGCGGTGCTTGAGGCCGCGGGCATCAAAAACATCCTCACCAAGAGCCTGGGCTCTTCGAATCCGTTCAACGCCGTCGGCGCGACGTTCGAGGCGCTCAAGCGCCTGCGCACGAAGGAAGACGTCGCCAAGCTGCGCGGCAAGTAAAACCAGCACCGGAAATCCCATGACCACGACGAACATCGACCTCTCCAATCTTCAGCCGACTCCCGGCGCCCGGCGACGCCGCCTGCGCTTGGGGATGGGCGAGGGCTCGGGCACCGGACAGACCGCCACGCGCGGCCAGAAGGGCCAGCGCTCCCGCTCCGGCGACGGCAAGCTCGTCGGCTTCGAGGGCGGACAGACGCCGCTCCTGCGCCGCATCCCCAAGCGAGGCTTCACCAACGGGATGTTCAAGACCGTCTATCAGCTCGTCAGCCTGGAGACGCTTGAGCGCGTGTTCAAGAACAAAGCCGAAATCTCCCTCGACGATCTGCGCGTGCACGGCCTCGTCAAGGGCCGCCGGCCGGTCAAGATCCTGGGCGACGGCGAGGTCGCGCGCAAGCTGACGGTCAGCGCGCACGCGTTCTCCGGTCCGGCCAAGGCCAAGATCGAGAAGGCCGGAGGCAAGGCCGAGGTGGTCAAGGCGTAAGATGGCCGGCATCGCCGAGTTCTTCGACATCCCGGACCTGCGCAAGCGCATCGGCTTCACGCTGGGCGCGCTGGCGGCGTTTCGCGTGGGCGCGTCGATTCCGATTCCCGGAGTGAACTCCGCGGCGATCCGCGCGATCTTCAACGCGCAGTCCAACGGCCTTCTGGGATTCTTGAACACCTTCTCCGGCGGCGCGCTGGGCCGGTTCTCGATTTTCTCGATGGGCGTGATGCCCTACATCAACGCCTCGATCATCGTCAGCCTCCTGCAGGGCGCGCACGTGTTTCCGGCGCTCGACCGCCTGGCCAAGGAAGGCGAACTCGGTCGGCGCAAGCTCAACAACTACACGCGCTATCTGACCCTCGGCCTGGCCTGCTTCCAGTCCTTCGGCTTGACGCTGGCCATCACGAAGATGCCCACGCCCGGCAACATCCCGGTGGTGACCAACCCGGGCGTTCCCTTCTACCTGCTGACCGTGTTGACGCTCGTGTCCGGCACGATTTTCGTCATGTGGCTGGGCGAGCAGATCACCGAGATGGGCATCGGCAACGGCGTTTCGCTGATCATCTTCGCCGGCATCGTCGAGCGCATCCCGTCGGCGGCGATGAGCCTCTTCGAGCTGGTGCGCCTGGAAGAAATGAGCATTTTCCAGGCCGTGCCGATCGTGGCGGCGTTGCTCGCGGTGGTCGTGGCGGTGGTATGGCTTGAGACGGCGGTGCGGCGCGTGCCCGTGCAGTATGCCAAGCGCATGGTCGGACGGCGGATGTACGGCGGCACGCAGAGCTATCTTCCGCTCAAGGTGGACCAGTCGGGCGTGATCGCGGTGATCTTCGCGATTTCGCTGATCCAGGTGCCGCTGACGATCTCGATGTTCTACGCGAACACGGCCTGGGGACAGAAAATCCAGGAAGTGATCAACCGCGGCAGCTGGATGTACGACTTGTCCTATGCCGCGCTGATCGTTTTCTTCTGCTACTTCTACAACTCGGTGTCGATCAATCCGCAGGACTTGGCCGACAACCTCAAGAAGTCCGGCGGGTTCATTCCCGGCATCCGCCCCGGGGAGCCGACGGCCAAGTACATCGAGTGGGTCATGGAGCGAATCACCCTCGGCGGCGCGCTGGCGGTGGCCGCGATCTCGGTGCTTCCCGACGTCTTGCGCCGAAACTTCAACATCCCGTTCTTTTTCGGGGGCACCTCGCTGCTGATCGTCGTCGGCGTCGCTCTCGACACGATGGGCCAAGTCGAGGCTCAGCTCATCATGCGCCACTACGAAGGCTTCATGAAGAAGGGCCGCATCCAAGGCCGCTGGTTCAACATCGGGGAGCAAGTCTGAGATGATCGTCATCCTCCTCGGCGCTCCCGGCTCCGGCAAAGGCACCCAGTCCCAGCGCCTGATCAAGCGCTACGGCTACCAGTACCTGGCCACCGGCGACATCTTCCGCGCGGAAATCGCTCAGAAGACCGAGCTCGGCCAGAAGGCCGAGAGCTACGTGAAGTCGGGCAAGCTCGTGCCCGACGGCCTGGTCTTGGAGATGGTGACCGGCCGCATACAGCCGGGCGGGAAATACCTGCTCGACGGCTTCCCGCGCACGGTCGACCAGGCGCACGGTCTGTCGGACATCCTGCGCCGAGGCGGCGCGGAGGTCGATCTCGTTTTGTCGCTGACGCTGCCCACGCCCGAGGCGATCCGACGCATGACCTCTCGGCGCATCTGCTCCAAGTGCGGCGAGGTCTACAATGTCATCAGCCGCCGCCCCAAAGTCGAGGGTGTCTGCGACAAGTGCGGCGCGGCGCTGATCCAGCGCGAGGACGACTCCACGGCCACGGCCGAGCGCCGCTTGATGGTCTTCGAGTTGCAGACCCATCCGTTGGTCGCCTACTATAAGGGCGAGCAGATCCTGCGCGAGATCGACGCTTCCGCCGACCCGGACCGAGTCGAGGCCGCTCTCGCCGCCGAGATCGACGCGCTCAAGGCCCGTTGACCATGTTCATGCAGAAAGCCGTCGAGGTCAAGGGACGCGAGGAGATCGCCGCGATGCGCCGCGCGGGTGCTGTCGCCGGCGCCATCCTCGAGCGCCTGCGCGGTCTCGTGGCGCCGGGCTTGACCACCGGAGAGATCGACAGCATCGCGCGCGAGGAGCTCAAGAAGCGCGGCGCCAAGCCCGCCTTCTTGAATTACCACGGATTTCCCGCCGTGATCTGCGTGTCGATCAACCACGAGGTCGTGCACGGAATCCCCTCCGACAAGCGCGCGCTGGCCGAGGGAGACATCGTGGGCCTGGACTTCGGCGCGGTCGTCGACCGCTTCTACGGCGATTGCGCGGTCACCGTCGGCGTGGGCCGCGTTTCGCCGGAAGCCGAGCGCTTGATGCGCGTCACGCGGGAATCCTTGGAGCGCGGCATCGCCGCGGTCAAGGCCGGCGCGCGCGTCGGCGACATCGGCGCGGCCGTGCAGACGCACGCCGAGGGCGCGGGCTACGGCGTCGTGCGCGATTTCGTCGGCCACGGCATCGGCCGGGCGCTGCACGAAGAGCCCCCGATTCCGAACTTCGGCAAGCCCGGCACAGGTCCGCGCCTGAAGTCGGGCATGACCATCGCCATCGAGCCGATGGTCAACGCCGGCGGCATCGAAGTGGAAACCCTCTCCGACGGCTGGACCGCGGTGACCAAGGACCGCAAGCTGTCGGCGCACTTCGAGCACACGGTGCTCGTGACCGAGGAGGGCGCGGACATCCTGACTTTGCCCGACGCGAAGATTTCATGACGAAAGAAGAGAAGATCGAAGTGGAAGGAAACATTCTGGAGGCGCTGCCCAACGCGATGTTCCGCGTCGAGATCGCCCCCGGGAAAGTCGTGCTGGCCCACATCTCCGGCAAGATGCGCATGCACTACATCAAGATCCTGCCCGGCGACAAGGTCCGCATCGAGTTGTCCCCGTACGATTTGAACCGGGGACGCATCACCTATCGGGAGTAACGAGATGAAAGTCAGAGCCAGCGTCAAGCCCATTTGCCAGAAGTGCAAGGTCGTCAAGCGCGCGGGCGTCGTGCGCGTGCAGTGCTCCAATCCCAAGCACAAGCAGCGTCAGGGTTGAGCGGAACCATTTAGTCAGAAACACAGGAGAAAAGAGATATGGCGCGTGTGGCCGGAGTGGACTTGCCCAAGAACAAGAGGATCGACGTGGCGCTGTGCTATCTGTACGGCGTCGGAAAGACCCGGGCCAAGGAAGTGCTGGGCAAGCTCAGCGGCTCCATCAAGCCCGAGACCCGGGTCAAGGACATGACCGAGCAGCAGATCGGTCTGCTCAACACGATCTTGACCAAGGAATACAAAGTCGAGGGCGAATTGCGCCGCGAGCTGCAGGCGCACATGCAGCGCCTGACCGAGATCGGCTCCTACCGCGGTCATCGCCACCGCCGCAGCCTGCCCGCGCGCGGACAGCGCACCCGCACCAACGCGCGCACCCGTCGGGGCCGCCGCAAGACGGTGGGCGTGGGCAAGGCCCCGTCGGCGACCGGCAAGAATTGATTTTCGGCAATCACGGAGAGAAGAATCATGGCTGACGAGAAGACGACCGCCGCGCCGAAGGCCGCGCCTTCGCCGGCTCCCAGGAAGAAGGCCTGGAGGTCCGTGTCCTTCGCGAAGGTGCACATCCAGTGTTCCTTCAACAACACGATCGTGACGCTGACCGACGACCGAGGCGACGTTCTGGCCTGGGCGACGGCCGGAGGCTCGGGCTTCCGCGGCACGAAGAAGGGCACGCCGTTCGCCGCGGGCGTGACCGCCGGAAAGGTCGCCAAGAAGGCCGCCGAGATGGGCGTCAAGCAGGTGGCCGTCTTCATCAAGGGTCCCGGACCGGGGCGCGAGACCGCGGTTCGCTCGCTGGGCTCGGCGGGACTGCTCGTCGTCAGCTTGAAGGACGTGACGCCGCTGCCGCACAACGGCTGCCGTCCGCCGAAGGCCAGGAGGGTGTAACTCGATGTCCCGCTATACCGACGCCGTTTGCCGTTTGTGCCGCCGCGAACAGCAGAAGCTGTTCCTCAAGGGCGACAAGTGCTACACGAAGTGCGTGATGGAGAAGCGCGAAGGCGGCCCCGGCATCGCCAAGCCGCAGCGCGGCAAACCTTCGGCGTACTCGATTCGCCTGCGCGAGAAGCAGAAGCTGCGCCGGATGATCCAGATGAACGAGCGCCCGTTCGAGCGGCGCGTCGCCGACGCGTCGAAGGCCCGCGAGGCCTCCGGAGACCATCTGCTGCGCTCGCTGGAGCTGCGCCTGGACAACATCGTGCGCCGCGCGGGCTTGGCCACCTCGCTCAAGACCGCGCGCCAGCTCGTCAAGCACGGCCACATCAAGGTCGCGGGACGCGCGGTCAACATCCCGTCCTACACGGTCAGGGCCGGCGAGACCGTCTCGCTGTCGTCGAAGCTCAAGGAGAACGTGGGCGTCAAGCTGAGCCTGGACACGGCCAAAAAGCTCAACAACCGTCCCGCGTTCCTGGAGTTCAACGAGGCGGATTTGAGCGCCAAGCTCCTGCGTATCCCGGAGCGCGGCGAGATGTCTTTCCCGATCAACGACCAGCTGATCATCGAGTATTACTCGCGATAAATCGCGGATGATACTTTGCCCGTGAAAAATCCGTCATCGGAGATTTAAGAGAATGGCCTACAAAGAACTGATCCTGCCGCAGAAGCTGTCGGTCGACGAGAAGACGATGTCCGACGGTTACGCGAAGTTCGTCGCCGAGCCCTACGAGCGCGGCTACGGCCACACCGTGGGCAACGCGCTGCGCCGCGTGCTGCTGTCGAGCCTGGAGGGCGCGGCGGTGACCTCGGTGCGCATCGAGAAGGTCACGCACGAATACCAGGCCCTGCCCGGCGTCAAGGAGGACGTGATGAACATCCTCCTGAACCTCAAAAAGCTGCGCGTCAAGCTCTTCTCCAACGGCCCGGAGACCGTCTACCTCCAGGTCGGCAAGGAAGGCGAGGTCCGCGCCAAGGACATCACGGTCAACGACAACGTCGAGATCGTCAACGGCGACCTCGTACTCGCGCATCTGGAGGCCGGCGGAAAGCTCGACATGGAAATCGAGATCTCCAAGGGTCGCGGCTATGTTCCCGCCGAGGAACTTCGCGCGCAGGGCCAGTGGGCCGCCGGCACCCTGCCGGTGGACGCGCTGTTTTCCCCGGTGACCAAGGTGCACTACGACGTGGAGAACGCACGCGTCGGCCAAGTCACCGACTACGACCGCCTGATCCTCGAGATTTGGACCGACGGCTCGCTCAACCCCGCGGAGGCGCTGATCCAGTCCTCGAAGCTCCTGCGCGAGTCGCTGAACATCTTCATCCCCGAGGAGGAGCAGCAGGCCGAGACCGCGATCAGCGCCGATGAATCCGGCGCGGACGCGCCGCCGGCGATGATCACCGCCGAGGGCTTGGACCCGAAGCTGCGTGAAATCCTCAATCAGCCCATCGAGATGATCGAGTTGACCAGCCGCGCCTCGAACTGCCTGAAGGTCGCCCGCATCCGCACGATCGGCGAGCTCGTCGGCAAGCGCGACGAGGAGCTTCTGGCCGTCAAGAACTTCGGCAAGAAGTCGCTCGATGAGATCAAGGACCGCCTCAAGGACATGGGGCTGTCGCTGGGTATGCAGGTGACCCAGGCCGCCTGACGCGGATTCAGAGAGGAGTTTTTTCCAATGGCATCGAAAACTTTGGGACGGCGCCAGCTCGGCGTGACCGGTTCTCACCGGCGCGCGATGCTGCGCAACATGGCCGTCAATCTGTTCAAGCACGAGCGCATCGAGACGACGATCGCGAAGGCCAAGGAACTGCGCCCTTACGCCGAGAAGCTGATCACCCACGCCAAGAAGGGCGAACGCTTCATGGTGCGGCGGCAAATCCACGACAAGATGGTCTTCGAGAAGCTCTTCGACGTGCTCGCTCCGCGCTACGCGCAGCGCCCCGGCGGCTACACGCGCATCTTGCGCCTGGAGCCGCGCCTGGGCGACAACGCCAAGCGCGGCTTGATCATGCTGGTCTCCTGACACGGGCATGCTCGATTTCTTCTTCAGCCTGTTCTCCAACGACATGGGCATAGACCTGGGCACGGCCAACACCCTGGTCTTCGTCAAAGGCCAGGGGATCGTGCTGCGGGAGCCGTCGGTCGTCGCCATCAACAAGGACACCCGCGAGGTGCTCGCCATCGGCGCGGAGGCCAAGCGCATGCTCGGCCGCACCCCGTCGACGATCATCGCGGTGCGGCCTCTTCGCAACGGCGTGATCGCCGACTTCGAAGTCACTCAGGAGATGATCAAGTACTTCATCCGCAAGGTGCACAACCGCCGCTCGCTCCTGCACCCGCGCGTGGTCATTGGAATCCCCTCGGGCATCACCGAAGTCGAGCGCCGCGCCGTCCAAGAGTCCGCGATCCAGGCGGGCGCGCGCAAGGTCCACTTGATCGAGGAGCCCATGGCCGCGGCGATCGGCGCGGATTTGCCCATCTCCGAGCCGCACGGGAATTTCATCGTCGACATCGGCGGCGGCACCACCGAGACGGCGATCGTGTCGCTGGGCGGGATGGTCGTGTCCAAGTCTCTCGACATCGCGGGCGACGAGATGGATGAAGCCGTGATGGTGCATTTCCGCCGCAAGTACAACCTGCTCATCGGCGAGACCACGGCCGAGGACGTCAAGATCCAGATCGGCTCTGTTTTCCCGCTGAAGGAAGAGAAGACGATGGAGGTCAAGGGGCGCGATCAAGCCACCGGGCTTCCGAAGACCGTTCTCATCACGTCGGAGGAGGTGCGCCAGGCTCTCATGGAGCCGGTGCAGTTGATCCTCGACGTCATCAAAAACACGCTGGAGGAGACTCCGGCGGAGTTGGCGGCTGATTTGGTGGACCGCGGCATCATGCTCGCGGGAGGCGGTTCCCTGCTGAGAGGTCTTCCCGACCTCATCCGGCAGGAGACCGAGCTCCCGGTGCATCGTGCCGCCGATCCGCTGAGCTGCGTCGCGCTCGGTACGGGGAAATACCTCGACGAGCTCGACTACATCCAAGCCCGGGGATCGGACTCCGTCTCGTCCGGCCGGGCCCGCTCTTAAGTCCGGCCCACCGTCGTCGGGCCGCCGCCCTCTCCGCCGTCGTCGCGACGCATCCGGACGAATCCGGAACGCATGCAACGCGAATCTCGGGCCGCGCATTACGCCGCCGGATCGTTGGCGGCCGTGTCGCTGGTCCTATTGTCCTTGCCGTTGTCGTCGCCCGTGCGGGCCTTCAAGGTCTGCGCGGCCTATGTGCTCGACCCGATCCCCTACGAGGGCGAGGCGGGCTATGAGCGCATCGCCCAGGCGCCGGGGCGCGTGCGGGACCTTTTGAACGCCGACATCGAGAATCGCCGTCTGCGCGACCGTCTGCGCTCCGATGCGTGGCTTGAGCAGTCCGCGCGCGGTTTGGCCGAGGAGAACGCCCGCTTGCGCGCCGCCCTGGGCCTGAAGACGCCGCCGGCGCTGCACCCCCTGTGGGCGCGGGTGATGGGGCGAGACCCGATGCGCTGGTATAGTTCGTTCACGATCGACGCGGGCGCGCTCGACGGCGTCTCGCTCAACGACGCGGTTCTGGCGCGCAGCAGCGACACGATCGTGGCCGCGGGCCGCGTCGTCGACGTCAGTCGCCGGGAGGCGACCGTTCTCCTGCTCACCGACGAACGCTCGGCGGTGGCGGCCTATCTGTCCTCGGGTACCGTCGAGGGCCTCGTCC
The DNA here is from genome assembly GCA_021806745.1 of bacterium. Taxonomy (GTDB): domain Bacteria; phylum Elusimicrobiota; class Elusimicrobia; order UBA1565; family UBA9628; genus GWA2-66-18. The sequence goes on along the minus strand of JAJZQS010000019.1, from coordinate 18,715 downwards.
AGGGACAGAGCCAGAACCCCGCGCTGCTGCGCATGGACTACATCGACTCCGACGCGCGCATCGTGCCCGGCGACCAGGTCTACTCGTCGCCGACGAGCGTGACGTTTCCCGCCGACGTTCTCGTCGGCCGGGTCTTGTCCGTCAACCCGCGCGACCCGTTTCTGTCCGCGCAGTCGGCCGAGATCGTCCCCGCGGTGGACGGCGCCTCGCTGCAGGAGGTCCTCGTCTTGCGCGCCCGTTCCTCCGGAGGCGGCCCGCCGTCGGCCGACGAGGCGGAGGTCCGGCGATGAGCCTTCTGCGCTTGGCGGCGCTGTGGGCGGGCGCGATGCTCGCGCAATGGTGGTGGAGCGCGCACGCCCCCGCGTGGGCCGGCTCGCCGCAGATTTTGCTCGCGTTGACCGTGGTCATCGCCGCACGCGACGGCGCCGGACTTGCCGTGCCCTTCGGCTGGACTTGGGGACTCTATTCGGACGTCTTGCGTGCCGATTTGTTCGGCGCCGACGCGCTTCTCTACATGCTGGCCGGCTACGCGGCGGGCCTGGTTCGGCGCCAGGTCGATCTGGAGGCGCCGGGGCCGCTGGCCGTGGCGGTGTTCCTGTTGTCGTGGCTGTATCTGCTGGCGAGGCTGGCGCTGGGCTTGATCTTCGCGAGGACGGCGCTCTGGCCGGGGTGGATCGCGGCGCTGGCCAATCCGCCGCTCAACGCGGCGCTCGCGGTCGCGGCCGCGGCGATGTGGGACCGGAGGCCGGCCCGATGAAGCCCGATTCGACGCGCGGCCGTCTGTCGATTCTTTGGGGCGTGATCTCCGCGGCCTGCGTGGTCTTGGGCCTGCGCCTGGCCCAACTGCAAATCCTGGACGCCGCCTACTACCGGGACGCGGCCGAGCGCAATCGCTCTCAGATCATCTACCAGACCGCCCCACGCGGGCGCTTCTACGATCGCCACGGCGAGGTTCTGGCCGAAAACCGCGGCGCGTTCACCTTGATATTCCTTCCCGGAAAGAACCGCGTCCGGCGGGACCTGGAGCCGCTCGCACGCGAGCTCGGCCGCCAGCTCGGCCAAGACCCCGGCGATTTGCTCGTGACCCTCGAGCAGGCCGAACGAGACCAGTCCGCCGCGCGCCTGGCCGAGAATCTTCCACCGGCGACCGCGTTCCGGCTCTGGGAGCTCAAGACGATCTACCCGGGCATCGTGCTCATCGAGGAGGCGCGTCGCTACTATCCATACGGCCGCTTCGCCAGCCACCTGCTCGGCTACATGGGCAAGATGAGCCCTCGCGAGTGGCGCAACTTCAAGGCGCGCGGCTACCGCGCCGACCAGCGCATCGGCAAGATGGGCCTGGAAGCCCTGTTCGAGGACGATCTTCGCGGCCGCGACGGCGGACGGCGCATGGAGGTGGACGCGCAAGGCCGCATCAAGCGCGAGCTCGAGAACATCCCCTGGGAGGCCGGCAGCAACGTCTACTTGACGCTGGACGCCGCCGTTCAGCGCGCGGCCGACGAGGGCCTGCGCGAATCGGTCACCGGCCGCGGCGCGGCGGTCGCGATCGATCCCCGCAACGGCGACATCCTGGCGATGAGCTCTCAGCCCGATTTCGATCCCAACGCCCTGCTTTCGGTCGATGCGAAGACCGGGCGGCCGTCGGCCGGCATCCCCGAGTTCAACAACGCGATCGCCGGCACCTATCCGCCCGGCTCGACGTTCAAGCCGATCGTCGGCCTGGCCGCCTTCGCCAAGGGCGCGTCTCCCGACGAGGAATATTTCTGCCCGGGTTACTACCAGCTCGGCAACCGGCGCTTCAAGTGCTGGGTTCACAAGGGCCACGGGCGCGTCGGCTGGTTCAAGGGCCTGGAGGAGTCCTGCGACGTCTACTTCTACAACCTGGGTCTAAAGACGGGCGGCGCGGAGATCGAGCGCTACGAGCGGATGTTCGGCCTCGGCGAGCGCACCAACATCTCCCTTCGCGGAGAAAAGTCCGGGCACCGCTTCGGCCCGCGCCAGCGCGGCAAGGAGGGCAAAGGCTGGTACGACGGCGACACGCTGAACTTGTCGATCGGCCAAGGCGAACTGACGGTGACGCCGCTGCAGATGGCCGTCGTTACGGCGGCGCTGGCCAATCGCGGGCAAGTCTGGCGTCCGCACTTCACACGCCGCATCGTCTACGCCGACGGCCGTCCCGATTTCGTCCAACACCCCGAGCTCTCGGCCCGGATCGACGCCACGCCCAGGGCGTGGGACTTGGTCCAGCGGGCGATGGAGATCGTCGTTTCCTCGGGGACCGGAAAATCCGCGCGCGTGCCGGGCCTTGTCGTGGCGGGAAAGACCGGCACCGCGCAAAACGCCGGCGGCAAAGATCACGCCTGGTTCATCGTCTACGCGGGGCGCCCGGGAGAGCCGGCCAAGATCGCGGTGGCCGTGCTCGTGGCCAACGGCGGCCACGGCGGCGTCAGCGCCGCGCCGGTCGCGCGGAGGATGATTCTCGCGCGCTTCGGCCTCGCCGACGCGCAAGACGCCCGCGCTCCGCGCCCGGCCGCGCCCGGCGCGCGTCCGGCGCCGCCGCCCGAGATACTGCCCGCGGGGGCGATCCGATGAGCCAGGCGCGCGCCCAGCCGGGGTTGTCCGGCCGCGTGGATTGGACCTTCGTGGCGGCGGTACTCGGCCTCGTGACGCTGGGCACGATCGCGATGCTGTCGGCGGCCAGCACGACGATGTTCTACCAGTCGATCCTGCGCAAGCACTTCATCGCCCTGGCGCTGGGGTTGAGTCTGTTCACTCTGACGCTGGCCTTCAACTATCAGATCTTCCAGGACCAATCCAAGCCTCTCTACGCGGTCGCGGTCGCGCTGATGGCCTCGGTGCTCGTGCTGGGACGCAGCGCGCGCGGCCATCGCGCGTGGCTGAGGCTGGCCGGTTTCAGCTTTCAGCCCGCGGAACTGGCGCGCGTCCTGGTGGTCTTGGTTCTCGCGGATTTCCTGGACCGCCGCGCGCGGCGCGTCGGCGAATTCCCGACGCTGCTCGCCGCGCTGGCCATCGCCGCGCCCATACTCGCGTTGATCCTCAAGCAGCCGGATTTCTCCACCGCGCTGACCTTCCTGCCCACGATCACCGGGATGCTGTTTTGCGCCGGAGCCGACATGTTCCAGATGCTGTTCGTGTTCGGCTACGGGGCCCTGGCGCTGTCGGTGCCCCTGGTCGTCACTTTCTGCCAGGTCCGCTTTCCGTATTCTCCGCCCATGAGCCTGCCCGGTCTCGTGTTGTCCGCGTCCCGCTTCGGCTGGCCTCTGCTGGCGGCGATGGTTCTTCTGGCGGCGCTTTCCGCGGCGGCGTGGCTTGCGGCCGCGTGGCTGCGCCTGTCCGCGCGGCCGCTGGCGTTCATCGCCGCGCCGGTGATCGTCTCGTTGGCCATGCTGACCGGCGTGGCGGTCAACCGCTCGATGAAGAGCTACCAGCGCAACCGCTTCGTCGCCTTCGTCGCTCCGCGCTCGGACGTCCAGGGCGCGGCCTACAACGTGATCCAGTCGCGCGTGGCCATCGGGTCGGGCGGTCTGTGGGGGCAGGGCTTGTTTTCAGGCACGCAGTCCCAGTTGGGCTTTCTGCCCGAGCGCCACACCGACTTCATCTTCGCCGACATCGGCGAGGAGATGGGCTTTTGGGGCGCGGGCCTGGTGCTGGGCCTATACACGCTGCTGTTTTGGCGCATCGTGGCCGCGGCACGGCAGGCGAGGGACCGTTACGGCTACCTCGTCTGCTGCGGCCTGGCCTCGATGTTCGCCTTCGTCGTGGTCCTGAACGTGGGAATGTGCGTGGGCCTGATGCCCGTGGCCGGAATTCCCCTGCCGCTGATCTCGTACGGCGGGTCGAGCTTGGTCGTCAATCTGTTCTCGCTCGGCATCGTCGCCAACGTCTACGCGCGCCGCTACGCGCTTCTATGATTCCCGGAGAAAACATGTCCAACGAACTCGATTCGACTCAAGCCCCGAAAACCGAGACGCCCGAGCCGTCGAAGCCGCGCCTGGAGCGCGTGCACGACGGTTCCACCCCCGGCGTGGTCGAGCGCGCGCCGGCGCCCGCCGCCGCTCCCGCGGCCGCTCCCGCGCCGATCGCCGCTCCGGCTCCCGCGCCGACGCCCGCGCCGCGAGACCCGCAGCCGGCCGCTCCCGCTCCCGTCTCCGAAAATGAATCCGACGACGAGGGCGACGAGGAGCAGGGCGTCGACCAGCCCGCCGCCGCTTCGCAAGTCGCCGCGTCTTCCGCGATGCCCGTGACCGGACAGGGCGCGCCCGCCGAGGGAGCGGGGCGGGTTCCGGGCGAGGGCCGTCGCCGCCGCCGCCGCCGCCGCGGACGAGGCGGGCGGGACCGACGCGAGGGCGCCAACGGCCAGCCCGAGGTGCGGGGTCAGGCCGCCGCTTCCCCCGCGCAATCCGCGCCCGGGGCGCCGTCCGCGCCCGCGCCGACCGAGCCGCCCGCCGCGGCTCCCAAAGAGCCGTCGGAGGTCCGTCGCGAGGAGGAGCGCCGCAACCGCGACCTGGGCCGCGAGGCCCGGCGCGACGAGCGGCCGGAGGATCGGCGCGAGCAGCGGCATGAAGACCGCCGGGGCGAGGGCCGCCGCGACGAGCGCCGAGACAGGCGCGACCGAAATGACCGCCACGACCGCTTCCACGGCGCGGAGCGCACCAACGAGGTGCGCGGCGCCAAGATCGCCGTCAAACGCGAGGTCTTGGCCAACTCGTCGGCCGAAGAGACGCGCGTGGCCATCATCGAGGACGGCCGCCTCGCGGAGCTGCATTGGGAGCGCCGCGGCGGACAGAACGTGGTCGGCAACATCTACCGCGGCGTCGTCGAGAACGTCCTGCCCGGCATCTCGTCGGCGTTCGTCAACATCGGCTTCGAGAAGAACGCCTACCTCTACATCTCCGACGTCCTCGGCGAGAAGGGGGCGGCCATCGACGCGACGCTGAAAAAAGGACAAACGATCATGGTCCAAGTCGCCAAGGAGGCCATCAGCACCAAGGGCCCCAAGGTCACGATGGACGTGACGCTGCCCGGACGCTACCTGGTCTTCACGCCGTTTCAAACCGACATCGGCCTGTCCAAGCACATCGCCGACCAGCAGGAGCGAGACCGCCTGGACAAGATCGTGCGGCGCCTGTCGACCGAAAAGCTCGCGGGCAAGGGCGTGGTCGTGCGCACCGAGGCCGAGGGCGCGAGCGAAGAGGAGCTCGAGCGCGAGGTCAAGTACCTCCTCGAGGCCTGGCAGAAGATCGAAAAAGGCTACGCCGAAGGGACGGGACCCGCGCTGCTGCACCGCGACCTGGGCCTGGCTCTGCAGATCGCGCGCGACCTGATGTCGGATCAAGTCTACGTCTACCTGATCGACGACAAGGACGCGCATGCCGAGGTCGTGCGCTTCGTCGAGGATTTCGCGCCCGAGCTCAAGGAGCGCGTGCGCCGCTACGAGGGCAAGACTCCGATCTTCAAGGCGTTCAACATAGAGCGCGAGATCGCCGGCATCCGCGAGACGAAGGTGCCCCTGCCCAACGGCGGCTCGATCGTGATCCAGGAGGCGGAGTCCTTGTGCGCGATCGACGTCAACACCGGCCGTTTCACCGGCTCCAAGTCGCAGGAAGAGACCGTCACGCAGACCAACATCGAGGCCGCGCAGACCGTCGCCCGGCAGTTGCGCCTGCGCAACATCGGCGGCATCATCGTCGTGGACTTCATCGACATGCGCAAGGCCTCCAACCGACAGAAAGTCATGGAGGCGTTCGCCGAGGCCTGCCGCGCCGATCGGGCCAAGATCCGCATCCTGCCGATCACGCGCCTGGGTCTCATCGAGCTGACGCGCGAGCGCAAGCGCGTGTCGACGGCGGCGCTGCTGACCAGCGAATGCCCGCAATGCCGCGCCTCGGGCCGGGTGCTGTCCACCGAGACCTTGCGCATCAAAATCCAGCGCGAGATCGTCGAAATGACGGGCGGCCGTCCGGGAGGCTCCATCCGCGTCCTGCTCAACCCCGCCGTCGCCGAGGCGTTCCGCGCCCAGCAGTCGGTCATCGAAAAAAACATCGTGCGGCCGATCAAGATCCAGGGCGACGCGCAACTGCCCTGGGAGGACTATAGGATCGTGCTCGAATGAAGCTGCGTCTGGCGGCGGCGGCCCTGATCCTCGGCGCGTGCGCGCACGCGCCGCTGGGCCCGTCGTCGGTCGAGGTCTACGCGCAAGGCCGGGACCTCGGCGCCGTCGCCGGCCGAGCCGGCTCCGAAGGGCCGGAGCTCGACGCGGCGCGGCTGGGCCGGCTGTGCGGCGGCCGCGCGAACTGGTCGCAGGCGTCGGGCGCGTTGACGCTGACCCTTCGCGGGCGCTTGCTGGCGCTGTCGGACGGCTCCTCGCGCGCGGTCTGCCAGGGCCAGCCGTGCGACATGGGCGGTCGTCTCTCGGTTTCCGGACGGCGCGCGTTCGCGCCGGCGTCCTTCGTGTTGTCCGAGGATTTCGCGCGCTGGTGCGGGATGGACGCGCGCTTGGACCCCGACGGGCGGGCCCTGCGCCTGACCGCGCGCGACACGGTCGGCGCGCCGGAGCTCGTCGAGGACGCCGGCCGCGCCGGCGTCGTCGTCGCGCTCGATCCCGGGGTCTCGTGGCGTGCGTCGGCGCGCGGCGCCGGGGAAGTCGACGTGACCTTCCCGTTCGCGCGAGTGGCGCCGTCGAGTCCGACCGCGGGCGCGGGGCTGGTGCGCGGCTACGCGGCGGTCCAGGAGGCGGGCGGTGCGCGGCTGATCGTCAAGCTGGCGGCCGCTGGCGCGGCGTGGCGTGCCGTCGAGCTCTCCGATCCCCGCCGCCTGGAGCTCGACGCCTACCCGCGCGCAGCGGCCGCGCCGCCTGCCGCCGAGCTTTCCGACGCGGTCGCCGCCCCGACCTCGGCGGCCTCGCAGCGGCGCCTCGTGGTCGTCGACGCGGGCCACGGCGGCAAGGACCCCGGCGCCACCGGCACGCGAGGCACGCGCGAGAAGGACGTGACGCTGAAGGCGGCGTTGGCGCTGGCCAAGGTGCTTCGCGCCCGCGGCTTCGAGGTGGCGCTGACGCGCTCGCGGGACGTGTTCGTTCCCCTGTCGGACCGCTCGAAGACGGCCAACGATCTGGACGCGGATTTGTTCGTGTCCCTGCACTGCAACTCGGCGAAAAACCCCCACGAGCGCGGCTTCGAGGTGTACTCGGTGTCCGAGACGGCCTCCGATCCCGAGGCCGAGGCGCTGGCCGCGGCCGAGAACGCCCCGCTGGCGATGGAGGGGAAAAAACCGGAGGACGAGACCGCCCGGCAGATCCTCTTGGCGATGACCAAGACCGAGATGATCAACGAGTCCGCGCCGTTCGCCGCGCTCGTCGAGCGCGAGATGGCCAAACATCTGAACGTGGCCGACCGCGGCGCCAAGCAGGCGGGCTTCTACGTTCTGCGCGGCACGCACGCGCCGGCGATTCTGGTGGAGCTGGCGTTTCTCAGTAATTCGCGCGACGAGGCGAAGCTGCGCACCGAAGCGTTTCGCAAGCGCGCGGTGGCCAGCGTCGCCGACGGAGTCTGCGACTACGCGCGCAAGAAGGGGTGGCGCAAGTGCCGATGAAGCCTTCCGCGCCCGTCGGCGTGTTCGACTCCGGCCTGGGCGGCCTGACGGTGCTGGCGGCTCTGGCCCGTCGCATGCCCGAGGAGTCGCTCGTCTATTTCGGCGACACCGCGCGCGTGCCCTACGGCTCGAAGTCTCCGGAGGCGATCGCGCGCTTCTCGGCGCAGGCCGCGCGCTTCCTGGCCGGGCGGGGCATCAAGCTGCTGGTGGTGGCCTGCAACACCTCCTCGGCCCTGGCGCTGCCCGCCATCCGCCGCGCCGCGCGCGTGCCGGTCATCGGCGTCATCGAGCCCGGAGCGCGCGCCGCCGCCGCGGCCGGACGCCGACGCGTGGGCGTGATCGGCACGGAGGCCACGGTGCGCTCGGGCGCCTACGCGCGCGCCCTGCGCCGGCTGGGCGCCACGGCGACGGCCGCGGCCTGCCCGCTGTTCGTGCCGCTGGTGGAGGAAGGCTGGTGGAGCGGTCCGGTGGCGGCGGCGGTGGCGCGGCGCTATTTGGCTCCGCTCAAGAAAGCGCGCGTGGACGCGCTGATCTTGGGCTGCACCCACTATCCGTACTTGAAGCGCGAGATCGCGCGGGCGATGGGCCCGCGCGTGGCGCTGGTGGACTCGGCCGAGGAGACCGCGCGCGCCGCCGAGGCCGCGCTGTCGCGCGCGGGCCTTCGCGCGCCCGCCGGTCGGCGAGGGCGCCGGGAGTTCTGGGCGTCCGACGCGCCGGAGAGATTTCGCCGTCTGGGCCGCCGCATGCTGGGAGGCGTCGTCGACGCGGTGCGTCTGCACCGCCTCGACGCGTGAGATCGGGAGAGGTGACACAATGAACGAAGAGAACACGGGAGCACAGGGCGGGCAATCGGGGCAGGTTCCTCAAGGCGGTGCGCCCTCGGGCCCCGCGGGCGGAGGTCAGCCTCCCCAGCCCCAAGGCCAGCCGGGTCAGCCCGGCGGGAATTTCCACAACGGCCAGCAGCACCATCACGGCGGGCGGCGCCGTCGGCGGCGCCATCGCGGCGGCGGGGGCGGCGGCCAGAATCAAGGTCAACCCCAGCCGCAGCGCCAAGGCGGCTACCAGGGCTACCAGAATCAAAATCGCGGCCAGGGGCAGCGCCCGGCGCAGGCGCCTCAGGCGCCCCAGCGCTCCGAGGTGGAGCAGAAGTTCTCCCAGATGACGCCGGTCGACCCCTACCAGTGGCTGCAGATGGAGAAGGGCTCCAACGATCCGTCGATGCGCGCGCTGGATTTGCTTGCGCCCATCGGCAAGGGTACGCGCGGTCTGATCGTGGCGCCGCCCAAGGCCGGCAAGACGACCTTTCTCAAGCAGATCTCGAACGCGGTGCACGCGGTCGATCCGAAGGTCCGCCAGTATTGCCTGCTCGTCGACGAGCGCCCCGAGGAGGTCACCGACTTCAAGCGTTCGGTGCCGGCCGAGGTCTGGGCGTCGTCTTCGGACCAGAGCTACCAGCAGCACAGGAAGATCGCCGAGGACCTGATGCGCACGGCCTTGGAGAAGGTGGTCGCGGGCGAGGACGTGTTCATCCTGCTGGACTCGCTGACGCGTCTGGCGCGGGTCTACAACCAGTTCGCGACCGGCAACCGCACGATGTCGGGCGGCCTCGACAGCCGCGCCATGGAGATTCCGCGGCGCTTTTTCGGCGCCGCGCGCAAGATCGAAAACGGCGGCTCGCTGACGATACTGGCCACGATCCTCGTCGACACGGGCTCCAAGATGGACGACATCATCTTCCAGGAGTTCAAGGGCACCGGCAACATGGAGCTCGTGCTCTATCGGCAGGCCGCCGAGATGCGCATCTTCCCGGCGCTGAAGGTGCGCGACAGCGGCACGCGCAAGGAAGAAAAGCTCTTCCCCAAGGACTACCTGGAGGGCGTCTACAAGCTGCGCCGCCACCTGGCGGGGCTCGGGGACCTGGAGGCCATCCGCGCGCTGACCGAGCTCATGCGCGCGCACAAGCTCAACGAAAAGCTGATGGCGGCGCTGAGGTAGGCGTGGCGACCAAGTCCGCCGTCGTCACCGACCGCGCGCCGGCCGCGATCGGGCCGTACTCGCAGGGAATTTCCGCGGGCTCCTTCGTGTTCCTGTCGGGACAAATCCCGCTGGACCCGTCGGGAGCCTTCGTCGGCGGCGACGCGGCCGCGCAGACGCAGCGCTGCCTGCTCAATGTTCGCGCGGCGCTGGAGGCCGCGGGGCTGACGATGGACGACGTGGTCAAGACCACGGTGTTCATGACCGATCTCGGGAGCTTCGCTGCGATGAACGAGGTCTACGCGCGGCATTTCCGCGCTCCGTACCCGGCCCGCTCGACGGTGCAGGTGGCGGCGCTTCCCAAGGGCGCGGCCGTCGAGATCGAGGTCACGGCGATGAGGCCCTAGGGCGGTGGCCGAGCGCCTGCGCGCGCCGCTGGCCGCGCTGACGGCCCTGCTGATCTCGGGCGAGGCGGCCGCGCGCGGCGCGGACGCCTTCGGGCTTTGGAACTTTCTCTTCCCGTACCTGTTCCTGTTTCTCGCCTTCGAGGCGCTGTCGTCGCGTCGGCGTTTGGACGACGCGCAGGCCTTTCTGTTGGGCGCGGCGGGGGGGCTTCTGCGCGACGGTCTCTACGCGAAGACCCTTCAGGACGGAGGTCTTTTTCTGGGCGTGGACTTTTTGGGGGCGGCGTTCACGGTTCTGGACTGGGGGATGATCGCGGTCTTGTCTCTGCACGCGGTCGAGGCCGTGCTGCCGCGCCCGGCGCGGGCGCCGGATCCGAGGCCCGAGGTCGCGGCGGCGGGGGGCATCGGCGCGGCGGCGGTGCTGGTCTACTTGTTCAAGACCTTCAGCGGCCGCTACCGCTACGAGCGCTATCTGGGACCGATCTGGCTGACGGTGGACTTGGCTTTCGCCGGGATGATCTCTTGGCTCGCGCGCCGAGCTTGGATTCGCGCGGGGCTTGAGGACGCGCCGCCGCGCGACGGGTGGGTTTGGGTCCTGTGCGCGGCCGGCGCGTGGCTGACGGGGGCGCAGGTCATTTACCGCGCTTCGGCCGGGGCGGCCGGATTTTTCGGGGCGTTCTTCCTGATTTTGTGGACCGTCGGAGCGGCGTGGGCGGCGAGGACTCTCTACGCCGAGCGGGGCTACGCCGACTGGTCGCCGCGGCGCGCGTTCGCGCCGGCGCTGGCGCTGGCCGTCTGGCGGGCGCTGGCGGCGCTCGGGGTGGCGTGGCATTTCGGCGCGGCCGGGGAAAATCCTCTGGCCGCGGGGGCGTTCCAGCTTTTCGTGGACCTACCGTCGCGCGCGCTTTTTTTCGGGCTTTTTTTCAGCGGCGCGCTGGCGGTGTGAGGCGCGCGGCTTGTGGAGAACCGGGGCATCTGTTAAAGTTCCTCCGATGGCCCTGAGCGCGGACCAGCGCCGCTACTTGGACGAAGTGCGCCGGCTCGCCGTGCGCGAGCTTGCCGGCGGAGCCGAGGTTTATCTGTTCGGCTCGTTTGCGCGCGGGACGGCTCGGCGCGGGTCCGACATCGATTTGGCCGTCTTGCCGCGCGCCGACGCCGCGCAGGGCGCGCTGTCTCGGCTGCGCGAGGCGCTGGAAGAGAGTTGGGTGCCCTACCGCGTGGACGTGGTCGATCTGCGCGAGGCCGATCCGGCCTTTCGCGAGCGCGTTCTGAAGGAAGGAGTGCGATGGAGCGCCTGAAGCAGCGGTTGGCGTCCGCGCGGCGCGCGCTGGCCACTTTGCGCGAGCTCGTCGGATTGGATGCCGTCTCGCCGCGCGACAGGGACGCGGCCATCCAGCGCTTCGAGTACACCTTCGAGGCGGTCTGGAGGGCCGTTCAGCTCCACTTGAAGGAACGCGAGGGTTTGGACGCGGCCTCGCCGAAGTCTTGCGTGCGCGCCAGCCGCGAACTGGGGCTTTTGAGCGACGCGCAGGCCGAGGCCGCGCTGCGCATGACCGACGACCGCAACCTGACCTCGCACACCTACAACGAAGGCCTGGCCAAGGCCATCTACTCGCGCCTCGCCACCCATGCAGACCTGTTGGGGGCGTGGCTGGACGCGATCGAGCCGCGCTGAACCGCGCGGCGCTCAACGGCTCGGGCCGGGGTCTTCCTGCGGGTGAGCGTCCGCATATCGCAGTGCGGCGTCGACCTCGGCCAGCGCGGCGGCCGTTTTTTGCGCGGCCGCGGCGAGATGGCCGCCGCAGGGGTGCGTGGCTTTTTTGAGGAAATACTCGGCGTGGGTCAGGTCGGACTTGGCCCGGAACAGAAACGGATGGGACGCGTAGGTCCCCGCGCCGTGGGCCGCGGAGGCGCCGAGAGCGAAGCCGAGCGTCCCCACGGCGAGCGTCCTGCGCATTTCATCGAGCATGTGCGTTCTCCTGTGTCTGGCGCGCCTTGTCACCATCGCACGGCGGCGGAAAATCTCTGCGCGCTGCCCAGTTCTCCCATGGGGGCGGCGGCGTAGTCGAGCGACCAGCGGGGCTGGCGCAGGCCGAAGCCGAAGGTGACGCCGGTGACGGCGTCAAGGCCGGTGCCGGCGTCGGTCTGGGCCTGCGTCGAGTAGCCGGCGCGCAGGAAAATCCCGTCGAAGGCGTTGAACTCCCCGCCCACGCTCGCGACGCTGCCCGCGCCGCGCGGGGCGTTCGAAAACTGCGCGGCCAGCGCGTGCCCGCCGGGAAAGTTCCACGCCGCCCCCGCGTCCAGGCGCAGCGGCAGGCCGTCGGTCTCGCCCGCGAACTTCATGCCCGGCCCCAGGTTGCGCACGGCCGCGGCCAGCGCCAGCGGGCCGAAGGCTCGGCGCGCGCCGAAATCCACGGCGGCCGACTGCGCCTGGGCCTGGGCGATGTCCGAGCGGATGTATTTCACGGACGCGCCCAGGTCCACCCAGTCGGTCTTGAAGCCCGCGCCCGCCGACACGGCGCCGTCCCAGGCGCCGTAGCCGCCCACGGGGTGTCCGTACGCGTCGCGGCCGTCGGCGACGCTCTGGTTCAGGTAGGTTGCGCCCAGGGCGACCGCGCCGAACTTCGTGCCCTGCGCCGCGTCGGCGTCGTCGATGCGCGCGCCCTGCGGCAGTTCCGCGTCGTCGATCATCGCCTCGCCGCCGCGAAGGCGCGCCAGGCCCGCGGGGTTCCACCACAGCGCCTGGGCGCCGTTTGACACCGCCGTGCCCGCCGAGCCCATCGCCAGCTCCCGCGCGCCGGGGCCGAGGGTCAAAAACTCCGCGGTCTCGGCCGCGAGCGCGGGCGCGGGCAGCAGCGCGAGGACAAACGCGATGGTTTTCGCGTTCACTTGATGATCCCCACTCGACCCGAGGCCGAGATGTCGTGCTGGCCGTTCTTGTGCGCGACGAAGACGTAGGTGTAGACGCCCGAGCCCACCCCGCCCACGTTCCAGAGGTAGTCGTAGGTGTCCTGGGCGCCGAGCCCGTTGCCGTCGTCGAGGAACTGCACGCTCGTGAGCGTGGTCGACAAGACCTTGCGGCCGGTCAAACTATAGACGCGCAAGTCCACCGAGTCGGCCAGGCCGGTCTGGATGCGGAAATCCACCGCGGCGCCTCTGCGGCTGGGATTGGGGAAGGCGTAATGGGCGCGCAGGCCGAACGCGTCGTAGGCGCCGCCGCCGGAGGCCAGGGGCTGGACTTGCGGGGCCATGGCCTGATACAGCGAGAAGTGCGAGGTCTGCGCGCGCACCACCTTGGCCGCGGTGTCCACGGTCGAGGGCAGCGCCACCCACTGCTTGGCGTTCGCGTTCCACCAGTAGACTTGCAGTGAGGACTCGTCGAGCGAGGCCTGGGCGACCTGGAGGGGGTCGTAGGCGAGCGAAAGCGTGACGGGAGAAGCGAACATCGCGCCGCTGGGCTCGAAGTCCACCTCCGCGGCGGCGGCCGACAAATTTTGGGTCTGGCGCTGGGACTGGCGCGAGGAGAGGTCCGCGCCCGCCGCGGCCTGATCGATGCCCACGGTCAAGCCTTGATTTCCCGGCGGAACCTGCACGCCCGTGCCGTCGCTGCGCCAAATCGCGCCGCCGTCGTCGGGGTCGATGTTGCGCGCGACGGGCGGGGTCGGGCCCGGCGGCGGCTGGTCGGGCGCCGGGGAAGTTCCGGGCGCGCCGGGCAAGGCGAAGCGCACCAGTCGGTCCGCCCCGCGGTCGGCCACCCACAGCGTGCCGTCGGGGGCGATGGCCGCGGCCGAGGGCGCGGTCAGGTAGCGATGCCACCAGCGCTGCTCGCGGGAATACTGCGCGGGCGCTCCGAAGGCCAGCAGGCCGTCGCCCAGCGGGTCGAACTTCTGGACGCGGTCTCGGTCGGACTCGATCACATACAAAGCGCCGAGCGCGTCGGCCGTCAGCGTGCGCACGCGCGTGAGCTCGCCGGCCGGCGCTTGGGCGGCGGTGATCGTCTGAAGCAGCGCTCCCGCGCGCGACCACAGGTCGATTTCATTGCGGCCGCGGTCGGAGACCCACAACCCTCGATAGGTCAGCGCGAGTCCGCGCAGTTCCGAGCTGGAACTGGCCACGCCGAAGCGACGGAGGAAGGCGCCGGAATTGGAGAACGCCGCCACGCGGCCGTCGCCGACATCGCCGACATACACCGTGCCGTCGGTGTCGACGGCGACGGAGTAGGGGCGTTTCAAGTCGGAACCGCCGTACGGCGTGAGCACGGAGCCGCCGTCGATCGAAAGCTTCAACACGCGGTTATTGCCCGTGTCGGCCACATATAAATACCCGGTGGCGTCGAGCGCCAGGCCGTGCGGGTCTTGAAGGCGCAGCGACGATCCGTCGCGGTCGTGGGCGCGAGACTCGCCGCCGCCTTCCTGGGCGAGCACGGTCCCGGAGGAGCTCATCAAGATGAGCTCGCCGCTCGCCATGTCCACCCAGAGATTCCCGTCGGAGCGAACGGCGAGGCCGGTGGGCTCATGGAGAACCGGGATGTTCCAGTCGGCGAAGCCCGCGCCGAGAGAGCCGGCATACACCGGCGCCCCGGCGAAGGCGGGCGCGGTGGACACGGCCGTGCCGCCCAGCGCATCGCTCACGAGGAGCTGCAGCGTCTGCGGCCCAGAAGCGCCAGTGGTGTTCCAGGCGCCGAGCGCGCCGGACGCGTCGCCGGCGCCGGAGGATATGGTCTTGAGGCCGACGGCGGTGGAAGTCCCCGCGGCGACGCCCAGCGTCCAGGGCGCGACGCCGGGACCCTCAGCGATGCCGAGCACTTGCGGACTCAGCCCCACGGCTTGCTCCACGCCGACGCCGCCGGGCCAAAGGATCACGGAGAGAAGACCTTCCGGCGTGCCGGTGGACGACACCAACAGAAAGACGGATTTTCGGGCTTCGAGGTTGCCCGCGTAGTCGCGACTATAAAACGAAACGGCATGCGTACCGCCGACCAACGAGAACGAAGACGCGTAGACGGCGAACGACGACAAATCGATGGAATAGTATGTCGCGGCAACGCCCGTTCCCGTGTCGATGGCGACGAAGCTCAGCGTGTCGGTCGACACGAGCAACAAATCGGTCGTCGAGGCGGGCAAGCCGTCCACAAGCAGGGTCGTGACCGGCGGAATCGAATCGAGGTCGAACGTCGACGCGGCGTTCGCCGTCAGCCCCAGCAGGTCGGCGACCTGCGCGGTCATGGTGTGGGTGCCTTGGGACAACGCGAACGGCATCACGACCTCGGCCGAGGATAACGAGACGTATGCCCGCGTGGTCACGACCACGCCGTCAAGCGAGAAAGACAAGGTCGCGGTCGATATCCCGTCGGCGGCGTAGTAGACCGCCGACAAAGTGGGCGTTGAGACCGTGATCGTGCTGCCCGCGGGCGGAATGAAGGCGAGGCTGGGCGGGGCGGCCACGAAGACCGCGCTGCTGTGGGCGACTTCCGTATGGCTGTCCAAGTCCACCGAGTAGAACGAAATCACGTGCGTACCGGTGGAAGTCAAGACGAAGCTGGAGCGGTAGACGGAAAACGACGAGGTGTCCACGGCCACATAGGTCGCGGCCACGCCCACGCCCGCCCCGTCGCCGACGACTTGCGCGTCGTCGACGGCGCTCAGCGACAGAGCGGTAAAAGTCGAGATGAACGTGAACGACGACTCGGCGACGCTCGGCGTTCCGATCACGAGACTGGTGCGCGGCGGCAGGACGTCGGCGGGCGCGGAACTGGCGAGAACGTCCTGGAGCGCCACCGTCTTGGCGGCGGCGAAGGCATACGGGACCGTTGAGCCGTCCACGGCCACCCACAGCCGCCCGCCCGCCGCGGCAAGGCCGTGGGCGCCTTCGGATTGCCCGTCGGTGGTTGCGCCCTTAAAGCTGCCGTCGGCGCCGTAGCGCGCCACGCCGAAGGCGGGCCCCGCCGCGGTCCGGGCCTGGACCAGGACGTCCACGCCGCCGCCGGGGTCGTCGACGGCCGCGCGCGGCAGGAGGTCGGCGCCCGCGCCCGCGGTCTCGTAGCGGTCGACCAAGACGCGACCGAAGGCGTCGAACACCGCGAGTTCCAGGTCGCTCTCGCCGGAAGCGCCCGTGCGCTGACCGAAGGCGAAGGCCGACCCCGACGAGATCGCAAGCGCAGCGCCCAGGTTGCTCGTGGCGCTGCTCAAGGCAAGCTCGCCTGGAGTCGCGAACGGCCCGGCCTTGAGAGCGCCCGTGCCGCCGTCGAAGCGCCACAGCGACAAAGCCAGCGTCGACGAGGAGGCGCTTCCAACATAGCCCGCGACATACGAGTCGCCGTCAAGCAAGCCTGCCGCCATTCCTGCGGCGACGGCAGCGCCTCCGCCGTAGGTCGCGGCCAGCGTCAGGGGACCGGCGGGCGCGTAACGCCACAGCGCCAGTTCCGCGGAAAAGCCGGGCTGTCCCGGCGAGCCCGACGCGATTGCGCCGACGGCCCACAGCTTGGCGTCCGAGCCGAAAACCAGCGCCGAGACGCCGCCGGAAGCCGCGTAAGCCGCGCTCGAGACCGGCACGCCCGACGAGTTCAACTCGTAGACGGCCGCTGCGGCGACGGCGCCCGCCGACGAGTCGCCGATCGCGTAGGCGTTGCCGGACGCGTCGAACTGCAGGCTCCAAGCCCCGACCTGGGGGTCGGGGCCGAGGTTGGCCGAGCTCAGCGGCGTCGCAACGCCGTTGGACAGCGAGTAGCGGCCGACCACGATCTCGCCGCCCGCGTCGGCCACCTCCCACAAAGTCCCGCCGGCGTCCGCGGCCAAGGCCAAGCCCTTGAGGCCGGAGCCTGCGGATGCGGAAGTCGAGACGACCGTCAGAAAGGCTTGCTTAAGGGATTCGATGTTCCCGGCGTTGTCCTTAGAAAAATAATAAATCGTATGCGTGCCGACGGAGACGGCGAACGGCCCGCCGTAAACGTCGTTGGCGCACGTGCCAGCGGGCGCCGAACTGCTGAACGCGACGGCTTGGCAGGCGGGCGAAAGGGGATCGACGTCGATGCCGTAATAGGTGGCGGAGACGCCGGAAGTCAGCGCACCGGCGACCACGGGATCGACGGCGGAAAATGAGATTTGCGCGCCGAGGGCGATCGTATATGCCGCGCCCGGCGACGAGGAGATCAGCGACGCGAACTCGATGCTCGTGACCGGAGGCGTGGCGTCGGGGGCTTGAGGGATGCTCGAGCTGCCGAACACGGCGTAGTAGCCGCCGGCACCGGCGCCTAGGCCCGCAGATACGGCGGGATACTGGTATCCCGAAAACTGATCGGCCGCGCGCCGGGCAGGCGAGCCTGGCGTCAACTGATAGATCGCGACGGTCGTCAGGCCCGGCTGGGGCGTGTAGGGGAGCAGAAGCGAGTTCGAGCCGTAGACCGTAGAACTGCTGACCGTCAGCGAGACGACGGGGCTCAGCGGCGCGAGTCCTTGCGCGGCGGCCGAGGCCAGCAGGACCGACAAGGCGGGCGAAGCGGAGGCGGCCTGGAAAGTCACTGGCGCGTTTTGCGATCCGTCATAGAGAAAGCTTGCCTGGCCCGCCTGCAAATAGATCGGATTTTGCGCGCGCGGGGCCAGCATGGTGATGGTGACGGGCGCCTGGGACGGGTCGATGGGAAAAGTCACCGTGTCGCCGCTGACGGTCGCCGCCAGCGGCGCCGAAAGATTGCCGTAGGCATCCTCTGAGACGATGCGCGCGTATTTGGCTTGGCCCGCGCTGAGTCCGAAGGTCGAGAAGTTCATGGAGACGTTCATGGGCGGGACGTAGAAGGGCGCGTCGGTGAACTTGTAGGCCGAGCCCGGGGCCGCCATGTAGCCGGGGTCGGGCCGCACGCCGCCGACAGTGACGCTCAGCGAGCCAGGCGCGGTCACGTCCAGTCCCGCGATGGATAGCCCCGGAGCGATGGGCGCGCTTTGGTCGGGGCCGGGCTCGAACTGAAACGAGCTTTGCGGCCCCGAGAACTGATTGGTCTGCAGGCCGAAGATCTCGCCGCCGAAGGCGGCGATGACCGGAACCAGCGGGTGGCCTTGCAAGCATGTCGTACCGTCGGATGCATACAGAGTGCACTCGGCGATGGCGTTTTCGTCCACGTCCGGAGAAACCGAGATCTTCAGGCGGAAATATCGCTGGAGAACCCGGGCCGTCGAGACCGACGGCGCGAATTGCCCGCTGCCCAGATAAAGATCGCCGGTGCAGTTGAGGCCGTTCGAATCGCAGGTCATGGGCAGACTTGCGTTCTTGTACAAAACCGACGAAACGCCATCGCTGAGATCGGGTTTGTTGCCGGTAACCACGTCGATCTCGGCGTTCATGAGACTCACCGCCGCATACAGGCTTGTCGTCGGCCCTGAGATGAGCGTCGTCCCAAAACCCTCGCCAAGGGCGTACGCGGTATACGTCGAGATTATGTTCTGCACGGGATCCGTGAACTGGCCGACGCGGATCATGCTCCCCGGCAGACCCGAGGACTGCGTGATGTCGTAGATCGGCGTCATGTAGCTTCCGCTGGCCAAACCGGTGGCCTGGGAATCGGTCACCACGCTGCCGTTCAGCTGCCCGCCCGCGGGAAGCGAGCTGAAGTCGATCGAGAACATCCCCGTGTACAAACCGGTCGAAAACAGCCGCGCCTGCGCGCTCGGCGTCTGCGGCGCCGGCGAACCCGGAAAAGCGCCCAGGGTAAATCCCGCGGTGTTGCCCGCGGCGTC
>JAJZQS010000018.1 GCA_021806745.1 bacterium | reverse complement strand
CCCGCCGCCGCGCGCGGCCGCCGCGCGCTGGGCGCGCAAGGCCGCGCTCAGCGAGGCGCGCAGCGCGCCCGCGTCGAGCGCGGGCAGTTCCTGGAAGGAGCCGGGAGCGTCCAGCAGCCAGTTGCGGTAGACGTCTTGCTCCACGCCGGCCACTCCGGGCAGGGATCTCGCCGCCTCGGCCTCCTGCGCGCTGAAGGGGCTCTTGGACTCGAGCACCTCCACGCCGATGTCGCCGAGGTCGTCTCTGACCGTCATGCCCAAGGCTTTCGCGGCGCCCGCCCGCGCCGCCGCGTCCGCGCCGTCGGCGAAGGTCACGATCAGCCTGCGCCCTTGCGTCTGCGCCCGCGCCGCGACCGCCAGCACCAGCACCAAACCCGTCTTCAACCATGCCCGCGTGTCCATGCTCCGCACCTCTCGTGCGCGACATCCCCGGGCTTGAGGGAGTCTGACGCGCCGCCGGCGCGCGCACGAGAGCCGCGAGTCCCGCGCCGATCTAGGTCTTTCGGCCCAAGACGAACTCGCCGCCGCGCGCGACCAGCGCCGACAGCGCCGCGAAGGACACGGCGAACGCCAGCGACGCCGCGCGCGGCGCCAGCGCGCCGAACAACGCCGCGAGCAGCCGCGCGCGCAGGCTGGCCGCTCCCGGCGCGGGCAGATGCGCCAGCAGGCCGTAGGCCAGGCCCGAGAGCGCGTAGGCCGCCAGCGCGTGCCGGCCCAAGGCCTCCAGCGGCGCGACGGCGCGCGGCGGCTGCTCGCCGAAGGCGCGCAGGCACGCGGCCAGTCCCGCCAGCGCAAGCCCGCCCGCCGTCAGCGCGTAGGAACTCGTCCACAGATGCTTGTTGAACGGAAACGCCGCGCTCCACGCCCAGCCGAGCGCCGCCAGTCCCAGGCCCAACGCGCCCAGGCGCTCCGCCGCCGCGGGGTCGGCCCGCGCCGACAACAGCCGGCGGCCGGCGACAAGGCCCAGCAGTGCGGTGGCGAAAGCCGGAAGCGTGCTGAGCAGTCCCTCGGGGTCTTGCACCGGCGTCATCATGTGCCCGCGCATCAGCCGGCGGTCCAGCCACGAGGCCAGGTTGCCCGCCGGCGTCAGGTCGCCGGGGCGATAGCCCGGCGCCGAGTGGCGCGCGAGCAGCCACCAGTAGAAGAGCAGCAGCAGCGCCGCCGCCCACGGCTCGGCCCGGGGACGGTCGATGACCAGAAACGCCGAGGTTGCCAGCGAGCACAGCGCGATGCGCTGAAGCACCCCGAGCCAGCGGATGCCGCCGCCGGGCTCGCGGAACACGAACGCGTCCACGAGCAGGCCGAACGCGAACAGTCCCAGCGCGCGGGCCGCGGCGTGGCGCTCGATTTGCCCGACGCTCTGGCCGCGCGCGCGCCGCGCCGCGTGCGCCAACGCCGCCGACACGCCCAAAATCACCAGGAAGGACGGAAACACCAGGTCGGCCAGCGTCAGCCCGTTCCAGGGCGCGTGGTCGAAGGCCGGGTAGATGGCCGCCGAGCCCGGGCAGTTGACCACGATCATCCCCGCGACCGTGACGCCGCGAAAGACGTCGAGCGCGCGCAGGCGGCGCACCGGAGCGTTCATCGCCTCCATCCTACAATTATGACGCCGTCGCGGGCGCGAAGGGTCGCGGCGCTCTGCCGTATAATATCCGCATGTCCTCCGCGGTCGACGATGCCCCCGTGGCGCGCGCCACCTGCCTGTATGTCGGGCGTCTGGGCGACGTGATCGTGGCCACGCCGTTTTTGCGCGCGCTGCGTCGGCGCCATCCCCGCGCGCGACTGCGCCTGATCGTGGGCGCGCGCGCGGCCGAGGTGCTGCCCCTGATCCCGTTCATCGACGAGGGCCTGACCGTCGGCCGCCCCGGCGAGTTCGGCGCGCACCTGCGCCTGGCCGCCGCGCTGGCTCTGGGCGGCCGGGAGGACTTGACCGTGGACCTCAACTCGGCCGACTCCACCACCTCGTTTTGGCTGGCGCGCGCCACGCGCGCGCGACGCAAGCTCTCGTTCGACAAGCCGCGCGGGCGCGCGCTCTTTGACTGGCGCGTGCCGGCCGCCGGCGAGCGCGAGCACGTCGGCGAGCGCATGGCGCGCCTGATCGCCGCCATCGGCGCGGCCGGCAGCCCGGAGCTGGAACTGCGCGTGCCCGACGCCGACCAGGCCGAGGCCGACGCCGCGCTCGCGCGCCTGTGCGCCGGCGCGGGGCCGCGCGCGCTCGTGCATCCGGGCAACCTCGGCCGCGCGCCGTCGCTGTGGCCGCTGGAGCGCCTGGCCGAGCTCTGCCGGCGCCTGGAGGCCGCCGAGCCGGACCTGCGCCTGGTGTTTCTGGCCGGCCCCGGCGAGCGGGCGGCCGTCGAGTCGGTGGCGCGCGCGCTGCGCCGGCCCGCGCCGGTGCTGCACGGAGCGCGCCTGGGCGTGGTCGCGGGCGTCGCGCGCCGCTGCGGGCTGCTCATCGGCAGCCTCACCTCCACCACCCACCTGGCCGCGGCGGTGGGCGCGGCGACTTTCGCCTTCTACGAGGGCTACACCGAGACGGTCTGGCGGCCTCGCGGCGCGCGCCACGGCGGCGTCGTCGCGCCGGACTGGGACAACGTGCAGAAGACGAGCGTCGACGAGGCCTGGGCGGCGCTGAGCGCGCACCTGGCCCGCCTCAAGCCCTGGGCCGCGGCCTAGAATTTCACCTCCGGCGCCCGTGCGGACTGCGGCGCGGCCGAGAAATAGGGCCGTTCCTTGAAACGGCCGTAGTCGGCCACGAGCTTGTCCGGAAACATCTTGATGCGCGTGTTGTAGCCCTGCGCGGCGGCGTTGTAGTCCTGGCGCGCGGACTGGATCGCGTTCTCGGTGCCTTCCAGTTGGGCGAGCAGTTCGCGGTAGGCTTGGCTGGAGCGGATGTCCGGATAGCGCTCCATGACCACGAGCAGGCGCGACAGCGCCGAGCTCAGGTGGGATTGAGCGTCCTCGAACTTGCGAAAGCTCGCCGGATCGTCGAGCGTTTCCCGGGTGGGGGTCAGTTCGCCCGCGCGCGAGCGCGCCTCGACCACGGCCTTGAGCGTGGATTTCTCGAAGCCCGCCGTCCCCTTGACCGTCTCGACCAGGTTCGGAATCAAGTCCATGCGCCGCTGGTATTGGCTCTCGACCACGGACCAGGACTTGCTGACCTCCTCGTTGCGCGCGACCATGTCGTTGTAGTCGCCCACTCCCCACAAGACCGCGCCCACGGCGACGAGCCCCAACGCCGCCAGCAAGACCAGATGGATCGATCCGCGCCTATTCATGCCTCGCCTCCCCCCGACGCGTCCAGTTTAGCGCGCCGCGCGCGCGTCGGCAAGACGCGGCGCCGTTGACGGCGCCCGGAAAAACGGCCACAATCGGGCATGCCGCTTCCTGGAGGCTCCATGCGCCCGCTGCTGCTTGCCGCCGCCGTGCTGGCTTTCGTCCCCGCCGTGCGCGCCGCCGCCGCCCAAGACCAGGCCGCGCCGCTCGACGAGCGCAAGAACACCGCCCTGCTCACCACCTACGGCGACAACGCCAAACTGCCGCCCGACCAGTGGTCGTGCCCCGTCGCCGCGGGCGGGAGGGCGCTCAACTACGCCAAGACCCCGCGCCAATACGCCGCCGACCTGCAGTGCCTGACCGAGTGGCTGTGGTCGGTCAAGCGCTACTACGCCGCCGGGGGCAAGCCCAAGAAGGGCGTGGAGCCCGAGTTCGTCGCGCGCGAGCGCGAGCGCGCGGTCGCGGCCGCGCGGTGGCTGGAGCGCTGGGCGTCGCAAGTCGAGCCCGAAGCGAAGACGGACGGGCGTTAGGCGCCGCGCGGCCGCGCCAGAACCGCGGCCAGCGCCGACCACGCCTCCTCCACGGAGGGATGGCGTCCGGCGCAGTCGAGCACCATGTGGCCGGGCAGGTGCGCGTAGCCAAAGCGCCAGGGCTCGGTGTGGCTGAACAGCTCCACGGTCGGCGTTCCCACGGCCACGGCCAGGTGCATGGGGCCGGTGTCGGCGGTGAGCACGGCGCGCGCGCCCGCGATGGCGGCCGCGAACGCGCGCAGAGGCGTTTGCGCAGCGACCACGACGCCGCGCGCGATCGCGCGCCCGCGCAGAAGCTCGGCCTCGGCCGGACCGACCATGAGCGCGACGCGCCGTCCGGACTCGGCCAGCCGCTCGGCCAGCGACAGGAACCACTCCGGCGGCAGGCGCTTTTCCGCGCGCGCGCCCAGAAACAGCGCCACGGAATTTTCGTCGAGTCCCCAGCCGCGCCAGGTCCGCGCGCCCTCCTCGCGCTCGCCGGGCGCGAAAAACCAGAGCGGCCGCAGGTCTTGCGGCGACAGCGGCGGCGCGCCCGGCGCGGCCGCGCGCGCCAGGCGCGCCAGGTTGGCCGTCTCGTGCGCGCGCTCGGCGGGCACCGGCACGAGCGCGTTGAGAAATCTCGCCGCGTCGCCGCGCTCGAAGCCCACGCGGCGAGGCGCGCCCGACCACGCCGTCCAGGCCGCGCTCGACAGCGAGAAGGCCTGCTGGGCGGAAAAATCGACGGCGAGGTCGTAGCCGCGCGCGCGCAGACCCGGCAGGGAGCGCGCGGTCAAGATCGCGTCGACGCTCGGGTTATGGAGCAGAGCGTCGCCGTAGCGGTCCGACAGCAGCACCTCGATTCTCGCGTTCGGGAAGGATCGCCTGAGAACGGCGAGCGCCGGCGTCAGAAGCAGAAGATTGCCCAGCCGCGCGTCGTGGCGCACCGCCAGCACGCGCCTCACCGAGGCCGGGTCCGCCGCGGGGGCGGCCCGCGGCGGCGCGGGAAGAAGCGCTCCCAGCGCCGCGCGCAGCGCCGCCTTCCCGGCCCGCTCAAGCCTCTTGCCCACCCCCTCGGCCATGCCGGGCATTGTATCGGATTGCCCGCCGCCGCGCCACGCGCGCGGGCCTTGCTATAATCGGCGCGTGGCGGGCGTGGCTTTCACCGACGGTCCCCTCATCGCGCGGCTGACGCTCGAGCGTCCCGAGGCGCTCAACGCCCTCGACGAGGCCATGGCCGAGTCCTTCGCGGCCGCCGCTCGCCGCGCCCGGCGCTCGCGCGCGCGCGTGCTGATCCTGGAAGGCCGCGGGCGCTCGTTTTGCGCGGGCGGCGACTTGGACTTCATCGAACGCAACCGCCGCCGCCCGGCGCGCGCGCTGGCGGCGCGCATGCGCGCATTCTACGGCGCGTTCCTGTCCGTGCGCGAACTGCCCCAGATCGTGCTGGCCAAGGTCCAGGGCGCGGCCTACGGCGCGGGCCTGTGCCTGGCCCTGGCCGCCGATTTGCGCGCGGCGGCCGACGACGCCAGGCTTTCCTTGAACTTCGCGCGGCTGGGGCTCAACCCCGGCATGGCGGCCTGGCCGCTGGCGCGCGCGGCCGTGGGCGAGGCGCGCGCGCGGGAACTGCTGGCCAGCGCGCGGGCATTTTCCGGCGCGGATTTGGCCGCCTGGGGCGGCGCGCTCGCATTTCCCGCGGCGGCGCTCGACGCCGAAGTCGAGAGGCTTGCCGCCGTGATCGCCGCCAATTCCGGCGCGGCCCTGCGCGCGATCAAGGCGGAAACGCGCATCGGCGAGGAACTCGCGCCGTTTCTGGCCTTCGAGTCGCGCGCGCAGGCGCGGCTTTTCCGCGGCCCGGACCTAGCCGAAGGCGTGGCCGCGGCGCGCCAGCGCCGCGCGCCGCGCTTCGCCTAGCCCTCGCGCAGCAGCGACAGGAACGCCTCGCCGTAGTCGGCCCATTTCTTGGGGCCCACGCCCGGCACCCGGCGCAAGCCCGCCTCGTCTTGCGGGCGCTGAGCGGCCATCGCCAGCAGCGTCGCGTCGTTGAAGATCATGTAGGCGGGCACGCGCCGCGCGTCGGCCAGGCTCTTGCGCAGGCGGCGCAGCTTCTGGAACAGCGGCGAGCCGGCCGACGACGGCGCGTCCTGGCCGGCCGCGCGCGCGCCAAACGACGCCCGCGCCGCCGCGACCTCGGGCGCGGCGGCCACGGGGTCCAGTCCCGCGCACGCGTCGCACGACGCGCCGCAGGGCGCCAGTTCCTCGCCGAACTGCCGCGAAAGCGCCTGGTGGCGGCAGGCGCGGCGCTCGGCCAGGCGGAACATCTCCCGCGCGCGTTCGCGGTGCCAGCGCGCGAGCTCCGGCGCGAGGTCCGAGGTCAGGCGCTCGTAGCCGATCACATCGGCCCAGGAATAGAACAGCACGCAGTCGCTGGGCGCGCCGTCGCGGCCCGCGCGGCCCACCTCCTGGGCGTAGGCCTCCACGGACCGGGGCATGTCGCGATGGACGACGAAGCGCACGTCGGGCTTGTCGATGCCCATGCCGAAGGCCACGGTGGCCACGATCACGTCGGCGTCGTCGCGCTTGAAGGCGTCTTGCGCGCGCTCGCGCGCGGCCGCGTCCATGCCCGCGTGGTAGGCCAGCGCCTTGATCCCGCGAGAGCACAAGAATTCCGCGGTGCTCTCCACCGACTTGCGCGACAGGCAGTAGACGATCCCGCTCTGGCCCGCGCGCGCGAGCAACAGGCGCAGGATCGCGCCGCGGGTGTCCGAGACCGCGCCGGGGCGGGGTGCCGCGCCCGCGCCGGCCTTGAGATAAGCCGATAGGCGCAGGTTCGAGCGGAAAAACGATCCGCGCACGCTCAGCGGGTCGCGCATCGCGAGCTGTGAAACGATGTCGGAGACCACATGCGGGGTCGCGGTGGCCGTCAGCGCCAATATGGGCGCGCCGAAGCGGTCCTTGAGCCCGCGCAGGTTGCGGTAGGCGGGCCTGAAGTCGTGGCCCCACTGGCTGATGCAGTGCGCCTCGTCGACGGCGATCAGCGCGAGCCTCACCCCGGACAGCGCCGCGCCCGCCCCGGCCTCAAGACCCTCGGGCGCCGCGTAGACGAGTTCGTAGTCGCCGCGCCTCACGCCCTCCACGCGCGCGCGGCGCTCGTCGGCCGACAGGCTCGAGTTCAGGAAGGTCGCGCGCAGGCCCACCGAGTTCGCCGCGTCCACCTGGTCTTTCATCAGCGCGATGAGCGGACTGACCACGAGCGTCGCCCCGCCCAAGGCCCGCGCCGGGATTTGATAGGTCAGCGATTTTCCCCCGCCCGTGGGCATCACGCCCACGCAGTCGCGCCCGGCCATCACCGCGTCGATGATCTCGCGCTGGCCGGGGCGAAAGGACGGGTAGCCGAAGACTTCCTTGAGGACCTGCTCGGGGGTCACGCGTCGATTCTACGAATTCGCGCGGGCGCGCGCCGTCACGGATTCGTGACGCGCCCGTCAGAGGCGTTCCATGCGCGCGCGCTACGCTGTGCGCATGATCGGGCGCTTCATGCTCCTGGCGTCTCTGGCCGCCGCGCCGGCCCGCGCGCAAAGCGCGCCGGGCCTGCCCGCCCTGCCCGCCGCGGCCGCGCCGGTCAGCAGCATCCACGACCGCGCCGCCGATCTCCTGCGCCGCATCGAGTCCGTCTCTCCCGGCGACGCCAGGACGATCTCCGGCCTCCAGGCGGAGTGGAACCAGCTCAAGGCCATCCAGCGCGGCTTCGGCTCCGATCCCGACACGCATGTGCGCATGCGCCAGGCCAAGGCCGAACTCGCCCGGCTCAACTCGGGGCTGCCCGCCTCCTCCCCGCCTTCCGGCGCCGCCGCGCCGCCCCCGGCGCCCGGCCCCGCGCTTGCCGCCGCGTTCGCGCCCCCCGCGGCCTCCGAAGCCCTGCGCCGAGCCGCCGCCGCCTCGGGCGCGACTCTGTTCGACGGCGCGGCCGACGCCGATGGCGCCGCGCTCGCGCCGGGCGCCTCCGACGACGGCGCGCTCGACGGCAAGCCCGGCAAGAAAAAGAAGAAAGACGGCGCGAAAAAGGACAAAAAAGACAAGCCCGAGAAATTCCACAAACACATCTGGAGCACGAACTACAAGGACGCGGCCACCGTCATCTTGCAGAAATACTTCGGCTCCACTTACGCCTCGGACAAAATCGACGCCCGAGCCGAAAGAATGGCCGAAAAGCTCTCCGCCCGCGCCATCGGCGTGAACTGGGACGCGGTCAAGAAGTTCCGCCTCAAAACGAAAAACGGCGAGTTCATTCTGCGCCTCAAGTTCAAGGACCACCAGCGCATCAGCGTCGACCTGGGCGACACGGACCTATGGATTCCGGGTATAAAGAAGAAAAAACATTCCCATAAGCAGCCCAAGAAAAATCCGCGCGCGCCGTCGCTCGGCGGCAAACGCGGCGGCGCTAAAAGCGCCAAATCCGGAGGCAAGTCACGAGCGCGACGCTCGGCAAAGCTGAAGAAATCCCCCGACTTCAAGGCCGTGGCGTCGAAAATGCCCGACGAGAAGGCCCAACTCGCCGCGGCGCGCGCCGCGGCGGCGCGCGCGCTGAGGCTGGCTCGCGCGACGGCCAAGGGGCTGTCCGGCCGGGGCAGCCGAGCGGCGGCGCACGCCGTCTCGGTCTCGGCCGTTCGCGCCGGAAGGGCCGGCGCGCCGCGAACGAAGTTCTTCTCGCGCGGCCCCGGATTCGACGCCGAGAGCTTCACTTATTTAGGAAAGCCGGGCATGCCCGCGCGCGCCGCCGCGGCCGCCGCGTCGGACGGCGTTGCCGACGCACCGCTCGACGGCCCCGACCTGCGCGATGCCGTCGCGGCCTCTCCCGCCGCCGAGCCCGCGGCGTCCGCGAACGCGCGGGCGCTCGCCGCGGACGCCGGCGCGGGCGCCGCCGCCGCCGCCGAGACTTCACTCGCCGTCTCTCGCGCTCAGGCCGCCGCCGGAGTGGCCGCGCTTCTGGCTCTGGCCGCGCTGACGCTCTGGCGCGCCTTCCGGCGCGACCGTCGGTCCTAATTCGGTTCCGGGACCTCCGGGCACTTCGGCGTCACGCAGCGTTGACACGACGAAGATTCTCGGGCTATTCGTCCGCGGCGCCGCGGGGCCTACAATGACCGCATGATGAGAACGGCACTGGCGGCGCTGTATCTTCTTTCGATCCCGGGGGCGTCGGCGTGGGCGCAAGCCGCGCGCGCGGCCGAGGCGCCGCCCTCCGCACCCATCGCAATGGGCGCTCTCCCCCTCGCCCTCTCCGGATCCGCCGCTGAGGCTCCGGGCCTCACGGCAGCGTCCATGGCGCCGTCTCTGCGCGCGGCCGCGCCGAACCTCTCGGCCGCCCCCGCGCTTGCCGCTTCCGCCGCGCCGGCGTCCGCACCTGCTCCGGCCGCCTCCGCCGCGGCCGTGGCCGCCGCGGCCGACGAGGCCGCGACACCTTTCGCCGCGGCTCCGGCCGCCGCGCCCGCGCCGCGAGTCGCGACCTTCCTCTCCAATCTGCGCGCGCTCATTGCCGGCGAGCGCCGCGGCGAAGCGGCCGCCGCGATCGCGGGCTCGCGTCTGTTCGACGGCGGCGCTCGCGCCGTCGCGTCCGACGATTCGCTCGTTGCCCGCGCCCAAGCGCGCTCCGCCGCGGCCAGTCTCAAGCCGTCTACGCCGCGCGCGCCCAAGCTGCGCGGCTACCTGGCCGGCGCGTTCATGGCCCAGCTCGCCAGCAACTCGCAGCAGGTGACGATGCCTCTGATTTTCCTTAAGATGACCGGCGCCGCGTCGTCGACCGCATTCCTGCTCGCCGCCGGCTCGGCGCTGGACGCCGTGGGGACCTTGATCGGCGGGCGCATGACCGACCGCTGGGGCGCCAAACCCGTCTTGCTTTCAAGCACCGTCGCGCGCGGCTTGGCCGTGGCCGCGCTGCCCGCGCTCGCCGCCGGCGGCGCGCTGACCCTGCCCGCGGTCGCGGCCGCCTACGCGGTCGAAAGCTTCTGCCGAGGCTTGGCCGACACCGCGCGCAGCACGCTGCCCTCCGAGGTCGCGGGCGCCGACGAGGCGGCGCTCAAGACCGTGCTCGCGCGCAACCAGACCGCGCTCGAGTCGGGCGCGCTCGCGGGCCCCTTCGTGGCCGGAGGGCTGATCGCCGCGATGGGCGGCGCGGCGTCGACGGCCGCGCTCTTGGTGGCGCCCATCGCCTTCGCGCTGGTCGCGGCGGCCTACCTGACCTTGCCGCGCCGCGCGCCGATCCCGGCCGCCTCCGACGCGTCCGCGTCGAACTCGACGCCCGCGCGCCTGGACGGCTGGAAAGCCTGGGCGCTGGCCTGCGCGGCGCTGCTCACCGTCTATCCGCTCAAGGGCCTGCTGCCCGCGGTGTTCGCCACGCAAATCCTGCACAGCCAAACCTCCGCGGCCTGGCTGACGGGCATGTTCGGCGTCGGCGGGCTTTTGGGCGCGCTCGCCTATGGACGATTCTCTCGCGAGCGCGGCGCGCGGGGCTGGATCGCGGCGGGCGCCGGCGGAGTGGCGCTTCTTGGCGCGGCGTTTTTACCCGGGGCGTTTCTGCCCGCGGCCGCGGGCATCCTGCTCTTTGCCGCCACCAACACCGCCGCGCGCCTGGCGCTGAGCGCCGAGATCCAGCGCCGCGCCGAGCCCGGCCGGGCCGGCGCGCTGATGGGCCCGGCGCGCTTCGCGGCCAACGCGACGGGTCTGGCCATCCGCCTGCTCGCCGGCTTGGCCTTCGGCGCGGCGCTGTCTGCCGCGGGTTCGTTTGCCGCCATCGCCGGAGGACTCGGCGTCACGGCGCTGGCGTTGGGCGCCTCGGCGCTGCGGCTGACGCGCCCCGTCTCCGCGGCGGCGATGATGGCCCTGTCTCCCGCCGCCCCGCCACGACTCTCGCCCGTGCACGGCATGCCCGGCCGCCTCATCGTCGTGGAAGGACTGGACGGCTCGGGAAAATCCACCCAGATGCAACGGCTCAAGGAGGACTTGGAGTCGCGCGGCGTGGAGGTCGTGGAGACGAGCTGGAACTCCTCCGACTTGGCCTCCGAGGCGGTCAAGAAGGCCAAGAAGGCGCGCGCGCTCGACCCGCGGACTTTCGCGCTGATGAACGCGGCCGATCTCTCGGACCGTCTCGACAAGGTGGTCTTGCCCGCGCTGCGCTCGGGCGCGGTGGTGTTGGCCGACCGCTGGTTTTTCACGGCGCTGGCGCGCGACTCGGTGCGCGGCAACGACCCGCGCTGGCTGAGGTCGCTCTACGAAAACGCACCGCGTCCGGACCTGACGCTGTATTTCCGCCTGCCGGTGGAGGCGGCGATCTCGCGCGTGATGTCTCGCGCCGGGGGCGGCGCGCCGCGCCTGTCGGAGGACTTCGACGAGGACTCCGCCGGCAAGGTGCTGGGCCAGAACTACTACGCGGTCGGGCGCGACCAGAACTTCTCGCCCGACGATCTGGAGAACTTCCGCGAGTTCCAGACCCGCGTGGCGGCGTCCTACGACGCGCAGATGCGCGAATTCGGGCTGCGCCCGATCGACGCCTCCAAGGACCGCGACGCCGTCGCGGCCGCGGTCGGCGTGGCGGCGCGCCGCGCGCTCGGAGACCTGTCGTCGTTCAAACGCCGCGACGCGGCGCCGAAGTCCGGCCTCTTCGACAAGGATCCCGCCGGCGACGCCGACAACATCCGCCGCAACTACATGAAGGAGAAGCGCGGCGCGCACTTCTACTTCCGCAACATGCTGCTGCCCATGCAGGAGCGCTTCGCCGAGCTCATGGACATGGCCGCGATGCCGCGCGTGCTGCTGCACGGCTCGCCGCACGTCGACAACTACGCCAAATCCAGCCGCGGCGCGGCGATGGTGGACTTCGACCGCTCGCGCGTGGGGCCCTACGCCTGGGATTTGCTGCGCCTGATGGTGTCTCTGTCTTTGCGGCGCAAGAAGCCCGACGAGGACCTGCTCGACAAGTCCGTGCTCAAGCAGCTCAAGAAGGGCTATCTGCACGGACTGCGCCACCCCGACCGGCCGTTTTCCGAGGCGCGCCTGCTCAAGGACGCGGAGCCGGGCCCGGGCGAGGAGAGCGTCGACGCGTATCTCAAGTCCGGCGGCAAGTGGGCGGCCGAGATGCGCCGCTCGCCGCTGCCCGCCAGCGACCCCGACGTCGTCGCTC
Source organism: bacterium (assembly GCA_021806745.1). Classification (GTDB taxonomy): domain Bacteria; phylum Elusimicrobiota; class Elusimicrobia; order UBA1565; family UBA9628; genus GWA2-66-18. Next base: position 24,301 of record JAJZQS010000018.1, on the reverse strand, counting down.
TGGTGGAGGGCTACGACCGCAGCCTCGGCGGCGGGCTTTTGGAGCGCTACCGCATCGAGGAGGCCGGGCGCGGGCGGGGCTCGATGGGCTTTCGCGGACTGTTCTTGGTCGTTTTGGCGCCCAAGGACCCGAACTCGGGGCTTGACCGCATCCTCTTGAACATCAAACAGGTCCGCTCCGATCCCGACACGCGCTGGTACACCAATCCCTATCCGAGCGAGATCGCGCGCATGCACGCGGCCTCCTCTCTCTACGCGCCCGACTGGGCCCAGGGCGAAGGCTCGGCGACTCTCGACGGCGTCGAATACGACGTGCGCCGCATCGACCCGCTCAACGCCAAGATCAAGAAAATGCTCACGCTCGATCAGCAGGCCGACTTGGCCTACGCGGTGGGCACGCAGCTCGGCCGCGCGCATCGCCTCTCGCTTCAAGACGGCACGACCGAAAGTGACCTCGAAAACGCGCTGGAACGGGACTTCGGCGATCTCGTCGAGGCCGGGCGCACGATCCGCGACGAGTTGCTGAGCGCCCACACGCGCTACCTGAAGCGCATGAAGAAGGCGGGGCTCACGCCCCCGCCGGAGGGCGACGATGCGCCATAAAAGAGTCCCGCGCCGCACCGTCGTCATCGGCGACATCCACGGCTGCTCGGCCGAACTGCGCGAACTGCTGCGCGCCGCCCGCGTGGGACGCGAGGACCGCGTCATCTGCGTCGGCGACCTGATCTGCAAGGGACCCGACAGCCGCGGCGTGCTCGAGTGGGCCATGCGCGCGCCGAATGTCGAGTGCGTTCTCGGCAACCACGAACTGCGCTTTCTCAACTGCCGCCGCCGCGGCGTTCTGCCCGACGTCAAGCCCTACGACATGGAAACCGTGCGCCAGTTGGGCGAGCTCTACGAGCCGGCGATGCGCGTCATCGCCGGCTGGCCGCTGACCATCGACGAACCGGATTTGCTCGTCGTCCACGCCGGCTTCGACCCGCGCCGCGCGCTCGCGCGCCAGTCCGACGTGATGCTGACCGGCCTGCGCCGCCTGAAAGACACGGGCGAGCCGTGGTATGAGCGCTACGAAGACGAGCGCCTGGCCGTGTTCGGCCACTGGGCCGCGCCCAAGCCCGTCGTGCGCCGCAACGCGGTGGGACTAGACACCGGCTGCGTCTACGGCGGCGCTCTCACCGCGCTGATCCTGCCCGAGCGGCGCCTGGTCGGCGTCCCCGCACGGCGCGTCTACGCGCGAAAGGACTCCTGGCCCGCGCGGGAGCTCGAGGCCGCGTGAGCGCGGTGCTGGAAGCGCCCGCCGAGAACCCAGCGGCGCTCTCGCCGGCGCTTGGCGCGCCGACGGGATTTCTGGCCGGGGTGTTCCTGGCGCAGATCGTCAACGGCGCGCTGCACCTGCTCCAACCCCTGCTCATCGCGCGGCTGGCCGGCGGCTCCTTGGCCGACGCGGCCCTCTTTTCGGCCTTCGACACCTCGGTGCACATGGGCGGGGCGTTCCTGGCCGGCTGGCCCGCCGACCGCTTCGGCGCGCGGCGCCTTCTGTGCGCGGCCACCTTGCTGCGCGGCGCGAGCCTGGCGCTGATTCCCCTCCTGTGGCTGTCCGGGCGCCTGACGCTGGCCGCGGCCGCCGCGGCCTACACGCTCGACGCCCTGGTGCGGGGATTTGCCGACACCGCCGCCCACGCGCTGCCGCTGGAGCTGGCCGGACGAGACGCCGCCGCGCTCGACGCGGTCAACGCGCGCTACGAGTTCGTCTTCGACCTGGGCGCGGCGCTGGGCCCCGCGCTTCTGGCCGCTCTGCTGCTGCGCGGTCCTCGCGCCGCGAGCTTGGCCGCGCACGCGCTGGTGCCGGCGGGCTTCGTCTTGGCCGCGCTCGCCTTCTGGACCATCCCCCGCCGCACGCGCCCCGAGCCCCTGCGCCCCAGGCCTTCGCGCCCCGGGGCGGCGCCCGGAGGGCCCCTGCAGGGCCTGGGCGCCGTGCTGGCCGACCCGGTCCTGCTCGCCGCGGTCGCGGGGGCGGCGGCGCTGAACCTGTATCCGCTGCGCAAGCTGCTGTCGGCCTTCTTCGCCTCCGCGATCCTGTCTCGTCCCGAGACCGCGGGCCTGGTCGGCGCGGCCTTTGGCATCGGCGGCGCGCTCGGCGCCCTGCTCTACGCGCGGCGAGCGGGAGCGGGCGCGGCCGGGTGGCTCGCGGCGGGCGGCGCGGGCGCGCTGGCGTTGGCCCTGGGCTGGGCGCCGGGCGGCCTGGCGCCCATGCTGGCCGCGGCGTTTTTGTTTTCGCTGGGCAACGTCGGCGCGCGCCTGGCGCTGACGCGCCGCGCGCAGGAGCGCACGCCGGCCGGACTCATCGGTGGAGTCACCGCGGCCGCGCGGTTTTGCGCCGACGGCGCCTCGGTCTTGGTCAAGGCGCTGGTGGGCGCGGCCTTCGCGCTGGGCGCGGGTCCGCGCGGGGCCTTCGCCGCGGTCGGCGCGGGGCTGGCCGCGCTGGCGCTGGCCCAGTTCGCGGCGGCCGCGAGGCTGAGCCGCGACGGCCGGGAGCAATAAGCTATCATGGCCTCCGCTTCGGCCATGCCGCCACGACTCCAACTCCCGGCTCTGCGCATCGACGACGCCCCGGCCGCCGCCGTCCGGCCCGACGAGGGACTGAAGGCCTCCGAGCGCCTGTTCAACCGCGACCTGTCGTGGTTGGCGTTCAACGACCGCGTGCTGTCGGAGGCCGCCGACGCCACGGTGCCTGCGCTGGAGCGCCTGCGCTTTGCGACCATCGTCAGCTCCAACCTCGACGAGTTCTTCATGGTCCGCGTGGCCGAGATCGGCAAGATCGCGCGCCGATTCCCGCTCAAACGCTTCCCGGACGGGCTTTCCGCGCGCCAGGCGCTGGCGCAGATCCGCGAGCACGCGTTGCGCCAGAAGTCGCGCCAGGCCGCGGTGCTCGAAGACGTGCTGGCCGCGCTGCGCCGGGAGGGCGTCGAGATCTTGACCGACTTCTCCGCGTCGCGCTCGTCCGACCGCGAGATCCACCGGCGGCTGCCCCGCCTGCGCGTGGTCTTGCGCCGCTACCCGGACCCGCCGCCGGCCTTGATGAGCGAGCGCATCCACGTGTTCGTGCGCTTCCCGCGCGAGTACGCGGTGATCACCATCGAGGAGCGCGAGGCGCGGCTTCTGCCCCTGCCCACGCGGCGCGGCGCTCGGCGCTTCGCGCTGCTCGAGCGCTGGCTGGCCGACCGCGCCGCCGCGCTGTTTGCGGGCCGCGAGGTCATCGAGACCTTCCCGTTCAAGATCATCCGCGACGCCGACTTGCGCTACCGCCCCGACTACGAGGAATCGCTCGAAGACCAGATCTGGGAGGCCGTGCAGCGGCGCACGCGCGCGAAGGTCGTGCGGCTTGAAGTCGACTCCCCCGCCTACTCGGAGGGAGCGCTGTTTCTGGCCACCGCGCTCGGCCTGGACTCGGGGGCGCTCTACCGCTTCGATTTGCCGCTGGATTTGCGCACGCTCGCGCGCATCGAGCCGCCGCGGCCGGGCGCGCTGCGCTACCCGCCCATCGAGCCGCGCGTGCCGGGCCCTTTCCGCAAGCCGCGCTCGGCCTTCGCGATCGTGCGCAAGCGCGACATCCTGCTCCACCACCCCTACGACTCCTTCGACATCGTCGTGAAGTTCCTGCAGGGCGCCGCGCGCGACCCGCAGACGCGCGCGATCTACCACACGCTCTACCGCACGAGCCAAGACTCGCCGGTGATGGAGGCGCTGAAATCCGCCGCGGCCAACGGCAAGTCCGTGGTCGCCTACGTGGAGATCAAGGCGCGCTTCGACGAGCTCAACAACCTGCGCTGGGCCGAGGAATTGCGCGCCGCCGGCGTGAAGGTCGTGCGCCACCTGGGCCGCTTCAAGGTGCACTCCAAGGTCACCCAGGTCCTGCGCGAGGAGGGCGGAGAGCTCGTGTCCTACCTGCACCTGGGCACCGGCAACTACCACCCGGTCACGGCCAAGCAATACACCGACCTGGGCCTGCTGACCTGCGACGAGGCGCTGGGCCGCGAGGTGGCGGCCTATTTCACCGCACTCGCGCGCGGGCGAAAGCCCGAGGCGTTCCGCGAACTGCTGGTGGCGCCGGTCAACCTGCACTCGAGCATGCTCTCGCTCATCCGCGAGGAGACGCGGCTGCAGAAATCCGGAGCGCGCGGCCACATCGTCGCCAAGATGAACGCGCTCGTGGACCCGGTCATCATCGAGGCGCTCTACGACGCCTCGCGCGCGGGCGTCAAGGTCGACTTGATGGTGCGCGGCATCTGCTGCCTGCGCCCCGGCATCGCGGGCATGTCCGAAAACATCCGAGTGACGAGCGTCGTCGACCGCTTCCTTGAGCACAGCCGCATCTACTACTTCCGCGCCGGCGGCGCGCGCAAGCTCTATTTGTCCAGCGCGGACTGGATGCCGCGCAATTTCTACTCCCGCTACGAGGTGGCCTTCCCGGTCAAGGACCCCCTGCTCAAGCGCTACGTCCACGACACGATCCTCGGCAAGGGGCTGGCCGACAACCAGAAGGCTTGGGCCCTGCGCCCCGACGGCTCCTACGCGCGCGTCGTTCCCGGCCCCGGCGCCGCGCCCATCCGCTCGCAGACCTTCTTCGAGGCGCTGGCGCGCTCCGACTACCGCGACACCGCGCTGTTCCAGCGCGGCGAGATCTGAGCGCCGCCGCGCCCGATCGGCTAGAATAGCGCGTGGACGAACGGACTCGCCGCAACGTCGTCGCGATGGGCGCGGTGAGCTTTTTCGCCGACATCGCCGGCGAGATGATCGCGCCGATCCTGCCGCTGTTCATCGTCTCGACCTTGGGCGCGCCGGCCACCGCGGTGGGCCTAGTCGACGGCGCGGCGGACCTGACCGCCAGCGCCTGCCGCGCGCTCGGCGGCTGGTGGAGCGACCGTGCGCGGCGGCGCAAGCCGACGGTGCTGTTTGGCTACTCGATCTCGGCGCTGGCCAAGCCGCTGCTGGCCCTGTCGGCGGCCTGGCCCGCGGCGATGGGCGCGCGCATGCTCGACCGAGCGGGCAAGGGCCTGCGCGGCAGCGCCCGCGACGCGCTGATCGCCGACTCGGTCGACAAGAGCGAGCTCGGCTACGCGTTCGGCCTGCACCGCGCGATGGACACGGCCGGCGCGGTGCTGGGGCCTCTGGCCGCGCTCGCGCTCCTGCGCCGGGGCTTCGACCACAGGCGCATCTTCGAATTCGCCGCCGTCCCGGCCGCGGCGTCGGTGCTGATCGTGGCCGCGTTCGTGCGCGAGGCGCGCAAACCGGACGCCGCGCCCGCATCGGAACGCGTCGGCGCGCCGCGCGCGCGCACGCCCCTGCCGCGCGCGTTCTGGACTTTCCTGGCGGTCTACGGGCTGTTCGCCCTGGGCAATTCCTCGGATTCCTTCTTGTTGCTGAGGGCGCGCGCCGACGGCCTCAGCGAGACGCGCGTGATCCTGGCCTATGTTCTCTTCAACTTGGTCAACGCGTCGCTGGCGCCCGCGACCGGCCGCCTGGCCGACCGCTGGGGACGGAGAAGAACCGTCGCGGCGGGGCTGGCCGTCTTCACGGCCTGTTACGCGGGCTTCGCGCTCGCGCGCGCGTCGGGCGTCGTCTGGGGCCTGTTCGCGCTCTACGGCGTCTACGCGGCGCTCGTCGAGGGCTCTTTTCGTGCCGTCGTGTCTCAGTTCACCGACGAGGGCAACCGCGGGACCGCGCACGGGGTCTTCCAATCCGTCACCGGAGCGCTCGCCTTCTCGGCCAGCGTCGCGGCCGGCCTGCTGTGGACGCGCGTGGGGCCCGCGGCCCCCTTCGTTTTCGGCGCGGCCTGCTCGGCGCTGGCCTGCGCGGGGCTTGCCGCGGCGGCGACGGCCGCCTAGGACCTTTGCCGCGTCGCGCCGGACCGCGGGTCCCTCGCGGCGCGCCGACGTCTCGTGGGACAATGCGTCATGACTTCTTTTCTGGCCGCTCTGGCGCTGGCCGCGACGCATGCCGCGGCGCAAGTCGAACTCGCCCCGCCCGTCTCCGACCTCGGCGCCGCGCTCGCCGCGCCGCTCGCGCCGACCGCGGCGGCGCCCTCCCTCGAAGCGGCGCCCGCGCTGGCAGCCGCTCCCGCTCTCGCCGCGGCGGCCGACGCGGCGCCTCCGGCGGCCGCGGCCGCGGTCCCCACCGCGGCGCCGGCCTCGGCGCTGCCTCAATCCCGATACTCGGCGCAAATCCGCGCCGACGCCTCCGGCGCTCGCTCGGTCTGGATCGTCGTCCCGCCGACGGCGGACGCGCCCGGCCGGACTTACGAACTCGGCGCGCTGACGACGCTGGCGGCGGCCACGCCGCTCTACCACTGGGGCGGCGCGGACCTGGACGCGACGCGGGTCTCCGGCGCCTTGAGCGAGGCCGAGCTCGACGCGCGCATCCTGCGCTCGGGCGACCCCGACGACGACCTGTGGGGCGGCGGCTTCTACCTGTCCTCGCGCCTAGCCGACTCGGCCGACTACGGCCCGCGCGCGCTGCGCACGACCACCTCGCGCGAGGCGACGGTCGTCGTCTGCGGCGCGATCGCGCCCTCGGAGCGCCTGGACGTGGTGCTGGCCCTGCGCGAGGCGGGCGTGGACGCTCTTCAAGAAACCGCGCACCCCAGCTGGTACAACTTCGTGAGCGTGCGGCCGCTTCAAGGCGCGTTCGCCGAGCCGACGCCGAGGGAGGCCATCGACTCCATCCGCGGCGAGCCGGCGCGCGAGGCGATCGAGGATCTTTTCCTCTACGACCAGCGCTACCCGCTGGACCCGGCGAGCCTGCCCCCCGACGCGGCCGCGCCGCTGCGCGCGCTGGCGCTGGGGCTTGCCGTCGACGACGCCGGCCGCGCGAGCCTGACCGAGGCCCTGAACAAAATCGCGACGATGCTTCTGCTGATGCAGGCGCGAGGCACGCCCCCGCGCGCGACCACGATCTATAACGCCTACGATGGCTTCGTCAAGCAAACCACCGGGCACTCGCTGGCCGACATCCTCGCGTCCTAGCGAGAGCCGGGGGCTCGTCGCAAGATCACGGTCGAGCTCCCAGCGGAGGGCGCGGCGAACAGGTGCGTCTCGGGCTCCGGCGCGCCGGCCAGGACCGGGTCGCGGCAGACGAAGGGCTGGACCGCGTAGCCGCCGCGCGCCAGGCGCGCGCGCGCGAAATTGAGGACATCGAAATCCCGTCCGGAGTCGCGGCTGATCTCGTAGGGATGAAGCACCATCCAGTCCGGATCGGCGGGCCAGGGCGGGCCCTGCTCGCCGCCGCGCGTCCTCTGCGCGGGCGCGTAGAACTGGAGCACGGCGTCGTCGTAATTGGTCAAGACGATCGCGCCCGGCGCGGCGCGCGCGGCGAGGAACTCCCCCGCCGCGCGGCCGCAGGACGGATAACCCTTGAGCACCTCTGTGGTCAGCGCAAAGAACGGAGAATGGAGCGGCCCGGACTCGGCCCAACGAATCAGCCCGGCCGAAGGCAAGGTCGTGGCCAGCGCCGCGAGGCACGAGGCGGCGAGCAGCCGCGAGCGCGCGGCCAGCGCGTCGAGCGCCGCGCCCGTCAGCGCGGCGCCGAGCGGCGCCAAGGCGATCAGGTAGCGGGAGAAAAGCCACGGGGACAGGCCTAGGACCGCGGCGTAGATCAGGCACGACCACAACAGACGGCGGGCGCGAACGCCGAGCGAGCCCGCGGCCAGCGCGGCGGGCCAGGGCAGGATGAACGCGAAGAGATACGACAACGAACGAACGGCGCGCACGGGGGCTGAGAGTACGGAAAGGCCGGCGCCGTGCTCGAAGACGCGGAAGTAAAAAATGCCGGGAAGACAGGCGGCGGCGACGACGGCGACGGCCGCCGTCAAACGAAGTTGGGCGCTTCGCGAGGGACGGCGGATGGTCATGACGGACAAAAACGACGAAAAAACATAAACGAGGGCGACGAGATCGTTGGTGTAGAACATAACGGCGGAAAAAAAGACGAATAAGAAAAAATCACGACGGTCGTCTTCGAGAACGCCTTCGACGCTCAGCGCCAGAACGGCGCAGCACAAGGCCGCGAGCGAATATCCGCGAGCCTGGCGCGCGTGCAGGAGAAACGGAGCGGATAAGGCCAACGCCAGCGCCGAGAAGCGCGCCGAGCGCCGCGAGCCGCCGACGCGCAGTCCCAACAAGTAGGCGGCAGGCAGGCACAGCCAGGCGGCCAGCGCAAAGGGAAGGCGCGCGCCGGCCTCGCCGCCGACGGCGCGCAGGCCCGCCGCGCAAAGATAGAACGGCAGCCACGGCGACCAGTTCCAGACGCCGTCCGCCGCGCGGTCGCGGCCGAGCTCGGTGGAGACGGGATTGACGCCGTCGTCGGCCAGCGGGACGCCGAGCGCCAGCGTCCGTCGCGCGAGCACGGCGGTGACGGCCTCGTCCTGCCAAAGGCCGCGGCCGTCGAGGTTCCAAAAGCAGAAAAAAGCCCCGAGAAGCAGGATCGCGGCCAGGAGCGGGTCGGCAAGCGAGCGCGCGACGCGCATCGCGTCAGCTTCGCGCGAAGAACGACGCGCAGCGGTGGTATTTGTCCAGCGGCTCGCGGCGCAAGTCGAAGCGCTTCTCGACTTCGGCGTTGAAGTCGCTCATGTCGTCCATGTGCTCGAGCTTGGCGCGCAGGGAGCCGTCGCCGGCCTTGATCTCGTTTTCGAACTCGCAGAAAGTCGACAACGGGTGCAGGCCCTTCTTGGCGATGTGGAAGGCGAACACGCGGTCAAGCGAGGGCTCCAGGAACGCCGAGCCCAGGTCCACCTCGAACTTCTCCTTTTGGTACAGCGCGAGGATGGGGCCGCTGGAGATGCGGCGCACCACGCCGGCGCCCAAGTGGCGGCGCATGGCCTCGGCCATCTCGGAGGTGGCCTGGCCGCGCAAAATCGAGTCCACGGTGACGTCGGCGAAATGCACGATGTCGTGGTGGCTCTCCTCCAGGAACACGCCGGTCAAGCGCGCCGAGGAGAACTCCGAGCGATACAGGATGCCGTCGCGGTTGAAGCCGGGGCCCTTGTATTGGAGGTAGACCGCCGAGCCGCCGCGCTTGTAGCGCAGGCGCAGGCTGGCGCCGGCGCGCAAGAGGTCGCCCGAGGCGGTGTCCAGGAACTGGTCGAAGAAGAACGCGCTCTTCTTGTGCTTGACGCCGCGGCGCTCGAGCAGCCACTCCTTGAGCTCGGAGGACTCCTCGGGCAGCACGCGCTTCTTGCACTCGATCTCGACGAAGCGCAGGTCGTCGATGGCAAGCCGCGTCTTGAGCGAACGGGCGAGGGCGTCGAAGCTTCGCGACATCGGGCGCCATGATATCATAATCGTCGTGGAGCTCCTGATCGTGCGTCACGGGCCGGCGGGCGACCGCGAGCGCTGGCGCCGCGCGGGCCGTCCCGACGCCGAGCGCCCGCTGACCCCGCGCGGGAGCAAGAAGGCGCGCGAAGCCGCCGCGGGCCTGCGGCGCGCGTTCGGGCGGCTGGACATGATCGCGACAAGCCCCTGGACGCGCGCGGCGCAGACGGCGGCGCTGCTCGCGGGCGCCTGCGGCGGGCGCATCGTGGAGACCGACGCCTTGCTGCCGGACCGCGCGCCCGAGGATCTCTTGGCCTGGCTGTCGCGCCGGCGCGAGAGGCGCGTGGCACTCGTCGGCCACGAGCCGCACCTCTCGCGCCTGGCGTCCTGGCTGATGACGGGGGCGGCGCGCTCGCGCCTGAGGCTCAAGAAATCCCAGGCGCTGCTGCTCGAGCTCCCCCGCCCAGAGGCCGGCGCGGGAGTGCTGGTCTGGTCGCTGGCGCCGCGCCACCTGCGCGCGCTGTCGCGGCGCCCTCAAGGGGCGGCCGGGCGTCAATGGCGGGATTTATGAATCAGCGGAACGCATCGGCCCACAAATTCTTCAAGAACAAGCGCCACGGCAATATCTCGACGCCCTCGACGACGCGCCGCTCGGTCTCCCGACTGACGCAAACCAGCCTTCGAATGTTTCTTTCTTCGGAGAGTGCGCGCAAGCCTCTGAGATCGCGCGGCGAGACATGGCGAGTCGCCTTGACTTCGACGGCCGTTTTGTCCGCGAGGATGAAGTCAACCTCAAAGCCGGACTTCGACCGCCAATAATGAAGATGCTCCCCGCCGCGCCCCATTCGATAGTCCGCGTAGGCGCGCAATTCATGAAACAGAAAACGCTCGAAAGCGTTACCGAATTCCGGGGAATTGTCCGGCAGCGGCCCGCCGCCCCGCAGCGCACGCGACACACCCACGTCGAAAAAAAAGAACTTATGGACCTGGATCGGCTTGCGCTTGAGCGTCTTCTGCCACGCCGGCAGCTCGTAGGCCAGCAAGGTGTCTTTTAAAATCTCGAAGTACTCGTGCACCGTCGTGCGCGCCACCTGAGCGTCGTTGGCGATGTTCGTGAAATTGATCTGTTGCCCGTCGCAGAGCGCGGCGACTTCCAGGAAACGGCTGAACGCGGGAACATTTCGCGTCAAGCCTTCCGCCGCGATCTCTTCTTTGAGGTAGGTTCCGACATAATCGACGAGTTCCGCGTCCGGCCTATCGGAAAAGTAGACCGGCGGCAGAAGGCCGAACTGCAGGACGCGCGACAGCTCCAGCTCCGGGAGCTCCGCGGAAACGAAGGGATGCAAGTTCATCGTCGCCGCGCGCCCGCCCAAGAGATTGACGCCGCCGCGCCGCAGCTTGCGCGCGCTCGAACCGGTCAGAAGGAACCGTATCCCGCGCTCCTCGATCAGGAGCTGGACTTCATCGAGCAGCGCCGGGAGACGCTGGATTTCGTCGATGACGACCGTCTTGTCGCCCGGAGCCAGTTCCTCGCGCAAGCGCGCGGGACGGCGGCTGAGTTTCAAGTAGACATCGCTGTCGAGCAGATTGTAGGTCCTCGCGCCGCGCAGCGCGTGGCGCAGGAGGGAGGTTTTCCCCGTCTGGCGAGGGCCCAAAAGCAGCGTCGACTTGCGCGCTAGCATCGCGGCCGGATCCAAAAGACGCCGGGCATATCCAGGTGTCGACATTGCCGTCATTTATCATGATATATGACGACTATCATGTCAATAGGAACATTTGTCGCTTTGCCGCAGCCGAGCGGGGCGTCCCGGGCGAGTCAACGCGGCGGACGCAGACGCCGAAACAGGCACGCGTAGTCGTGAACTTGGAAATGCGCGTTAAGCCCGCTGGGATTGGGCAGCACCCACAGCTTCGTGCTCCCAATGGTCTCCTCCAGCAGACCGAGCCGCGCGCGAGGACGGTCGAAGGCGTCGCGATACAGCCCCAAGCCCAGGAAGGCCGCCTGCCGCGGCGCGTAGCGCAGGATCTTGCGCCGGAGGACCGCGGCTCCCGCGCGCAGCTCCTCGCGCGTCAGCTCGTCGGCCGCCGCCGTGGCGCGGCGCACGACGTTGGTGATGCCCAAGTTCGAGTCCAGCAACCTCTCGGACTCATAAGGCGTCAGCGGCTCGCGCAGAAGCCCCGAGGCGTTGAGCGCCGGCCAGAAGCGGTTGCCGGGCCGCCCGAAGTGACGGCCGATGGCCGCCGTGTAGAGCCCCGGGTTGATGCCGACGAAAAGCACTTCCAGCCCCGGGCGGATGAGGTCCTTGACCGTCTTGCTCTTCGCGGCCGCAAGCTCCGCGCGCGTCGGCGGCCGACGCGCGCCGGGCAAAGTCCTCACAGCCGGCGAACGATCATCGTAGCACTGGTCCACGCGCTGCGGCCCATCGCCGAGGCGATGGCCTGCTCGGCCGGCCCCAGGACCGGCTTGTTGGTGACGGCGCGGGCGAGCTTGGCGCCCAGCGCCGCGATCAAGTCCTTGTCGGTCGAGGCGGCCAAGGGTGCCAGAGAGGGGATCTCGTCGGCTCTCCAGCGCGACGCGTCGGCCGAGAGCAAGGCGGCGCAGAGCTCCTGGATGACCGGGATGTGGCGATGCGCGACGGCGGGCGCGTAGGAGCGCACGACGCCTTGATGGCGCGACTCGCGATCTTGCGCGCCGTCGCGGCGCTCCAGTTGGATCAAGGCCGCCACCACGATGGCGGCCTGCAGGCAGACGTTGCGCTTCTCTCCGGCGTAGGGCTTGAGCTCGGCGATCTTCTCGCGGGCGTAGGCGTCGAACGAGCACGCGTAGTCGAGCGCGCGCTTGGTGATGGCGGCGCCGAGGTCGGCTTTCATGCTCGAAACGCCAGCGCCAGAAGCTTGTAGACCAGCGCCGAGGTGAGCGCGGCGCACGGGATCGTCAGCACCCAGGCCCAAACGATGCGCCCGGCCACGCCCCAACGCACGGCCGACAGCCGCTGGGTCGTGCCCACGCCGACGATGGCGCCGGTGATCGTGTGCGTGGTCGACACCGGGATGCCGAAGGCCGAGCAGATCAAGATCGACAGCCCCGCGCCGGCCTCGGCGCAAAAGCCCCCCACCGGCTTGAGCTTGGTGACCTTGCTGCCCATCGTGCGCACGATTTTCCAGCCGCCCAGCGTCGTGCCCAGGCCCATGACCGCGCAGCAGGCGACGATGACCCACACCGGAACGTAGAACTTGTCGCCGAGCAGGCCGTTGGCGTAGAGAAGCACCGCGATGACGCCCATCGTTTTTTGGCCGTCGTTGGCGCCGTGGGAAAGGCTGTAGAGTCCGGCCGAGAACATCTGGCCGACGCGGAAGAACCGGTCCACCTGCGACGGGGAGCGCCGGCGGAAAATCCAGTAGACCGCCACCATCAGCCCGAAGCCGAAGATCAAGCCGATCAGCGGCGACAGGAAGATGAACAAGACCGTGGTCTTGAGCGTCGCGTACTGCAGGCAGCCCGCGCCGGCCTTGGCAAAGCCGGCTCCGATCATCCCCCCGATGAGAGCGTGGGAGGAACTGACCGGGATGCCGAAGACGATCGTGATCCAGTCCCAGAGGCTGGCGCCGATGAGAGCCCCGGCCACCACCGCCGTGTCCACGACGCGAGGATCGACCAGACCCTTGCCGATGGTGTCGGCGACATGGACCTTGAAGAAGAAGGCCGCCACGAAGTTGAAAAATCCCGCCCACAGCACGGCCTGCCCGGGAGAGAGCACTCGCGTGGACACGACCGTCGCGATCGAGTTGGCCGCGTCGTGCATGCCGTTGAGCATGTCGAACAGGAACGCCATCACGATCACGGCGACGATCGCCGGGCTCAGGTGGCCCACGGCCTCAGGCCTGCTTGACCAGGATCGTCTCGAGCGTGTGCGCGACGTCTTCGCACTTGTCGATGGACTGCTCCACGGTTTCGTAGATCTCCTTCCACTTGATGACCTCGAGCGGATCGGGCCGGCCCTGGAAGAGCTTGCCGATGGCCGTGCCCAGCGCGTGGTCGCCGGCGTTCTCCAGGCGGTTGACCTCGATGCAGTAGTCGAGGACGCGGCGGGACTTGGCCGGATCGCGCAGTTCGCAGACCGCCTTGTGCAGCGTCTGCGCGCACTGATAGAGGATGTCGGTCAGCCGCGCCAAGTCCTCGTGCGCCGCCGCGATCTGATAAAGGTACATCCTCTGCCCCACCGACTCGATCAAGTCGACGACCGTGTCGAGCTCGCTGGCCAATTCGCGGATGTCCTCGCGGTCGAAGGGCGTGACGAAGGTGCGGTTGAGCTTGTCGTAGATCTCGTGGCAGGTGATGTCGGCCTCGTGTTCGATGTCGCGCAAACGGTCGAAGCGCGAGCGCTCCCGGCTCCAGGAGACGGCCATCTCGCGAAAAAGCTTCGCGGCCTCGACGTTGTGCGCGGCCTGGGCCTCGAACAAATCGAAGAACTTCTCTTCCCTCGGAATCAGTCGAAAAGCCACCCCGCCCCCTGAGCGTCAAATCTTGCCGACGCGCGCGTGACGAACGCGTGACGACGCCGAGAGGATAGCGGATGCCGGGGCGCGCCCGCAAGCGCGGGCGTCACGCACGCCGTTGACGGCCCGCCTTCGAAATGAGAGCATCGGGCCATGGCCCAGGAAAAGATCCTCGTCGTTGAAGACGACAAGGACATCGTGCGTCTGCTGAAATACAACCTCGAAAAGGAGGGCTACCGCGTCGTCTCGGCCACGGACGGCGAGGCGGGCCTGGGCGCGGCGCGCAAGGACCGCCCGGACCTGCTGATCCTGGACGTGATGGTGCCCAAGCTCGACGGCTTCGAACTGCTCAAGATCGTCCGCCGCGAAACCCGCGCGCCCGTGCTGATGCTGACCGCGCGCAAGGAAGAAGTGGACCGCGTGCTGGGACTTGAGCTCGGCGCCGACGACTACCTGACCAAGCCCTTCGGCGTGCGCGAACTGCTGGCGCGCGTGAAGGCGCTGCTGCGCCGAGCCGCTCCGGCCGAGGCGGCGGCGTCGCTGCTGCGCGCCGGCGGCATCGAGATGGACGTCGAACGCTACGAGGTCCGCGTGCGCGGCAAGGACGTCCAGCTCACCTCCAAGGAGTTCGAGTTCCTGAAGATCCTCCTGCAGTCCGGCGGCCGCGCGCTGTCTCGCGACCAGATCCTGGAGAAGGTCTGGGGCTACGACCGCTCCATGGAGATCGACACCCGCACCGTCGACCAGCACGTCGCGCGCCTGCGCGACAAGCTCGGCCCCGAGTCCGCGCGCGTGGCCACCGTCAAGAACGTCGGCTACCGCATCAAGCCCGAGCCGTGACGCGCGGGCGCTTCGGCCTCCGGCTGGGCCTGCTCGTGGCGGCCGTGGTGGCCGGAACCCTCGCGGCGGTCGGCGCCGTCCTCACGCGCGGCCTGCGCGAGCGCCTGACCGCCGACCTCGCGCGCGGACTGCAGACGCAGGCGCGCCTGGCCGCGCTGCGCGCGGCCAGCGCCGCGCCCGCCGCGCTGTCTGCCGGCTCGGCGCAGGCCGAGGCGCGGCTTCTTGCGGCCGCGTGCGCTTGCCGCGCGACCCTGATCGCGCCCGACGGGCGGCTGGCCGGAGACTCCGAGCTCGACGACGCGGCGCTCGCGCGCGCGCAGAACCATTCGACGCGGCCCGAGGTCGCGGCGGCCGTCTCGGGACGGGAGGTCACGGCCTCGCGCCGCAGCGCCACCGTCGGGCGCGGGATGCTCTACGCGGCGGCGCCGATGCGCCGAGCCGGGCGCCTGCTCGGAGTGGCGCGCCTGTCGGTCCCGCTGGCGCAAGTCGAGCTCGCCGTCGGCCGCGCGCGCTCGCTGGTGCTGTGGACCACGCTCGCCGCGCTGGCCGCGGCGCTGCTGGCCTCGGCGGCGCTCGCGCGCGAGGTCGCGCGGCCCGTCGCCGAGATGGCCGCGGCCGCCAGACGCATCGCCGCGGGCGACTACGAGGCGCGGGCGCCGGGCGTGGGCGGGGTGGAGTTCGACGTGCTCGGCGGGGCGCTCAATGAATTGGCCGCGCGCGTGCAGACGACCGTCGCGGAGCTTTCCCGCGACAAGGCTCAGCTCGCGGCGGTGCTCGACCAAATGACCGAGGCCGTCGTCGCGGTGGACGGCGCGGGGGCGGTGCTGGTGGTCAATCCGGCGCTGTCGCGCCTGCTCGGCGTGGACGCCGCGGCCGCGCGCGGCCGCCGCTACCTCGAAGCCCTGCGCCACAACGGCATCGCCTCGCTGCTGGGCGCGGTCTTGCGCGAGCGCAAGCCCCTGGCCCAGGAAATCCGCCTGTTCGCGCCCGAGGAGATGGTCTTCGACGCTCACGCCGCGCCGATGATCGAGGCGGGCCGCGCCGCCGGCGCTCTGCTGGTGCTCCACGACATCACCCGGCTGCGCCGCCTGGAGCAGGTGCGCCGCGACTTCGTGGCCAACGTCAGCCACGAACTGCGCACGCCTCTGGCCTCCATCAAAGGCTACGCGGAAACCCTGCGCGCCGGCGCGCTCGACGACAAGGACAACCGCGAGGACTTCGTGCGCACCATCGAAGAGCACGCCGACCGCCTGACCAAGCTCGTCGACGACCTGCTCGACTTGTCCGCCATCGAGTCCGGCCACCGCGCGCCGCGCCTGACGGCCGTGGAGGTCCCCGCGCTGCTGGCCGAGTCCGCGCGCGCGTTCGCGCCGATCGCCGAGGAGCGGGGAGTGACGCTCGGCGTCGAACCCGCGCCGGAGGGCCTGCCGCGCGCCTCGGCCGACCCCGACCACGCGCGCCAGATCCTGGCCAACCTGCTCGACAACGCCATCAAATACACCGAGCCGGGCGGCTCGGTGAGCGTGAGCTGCGCCGCGCGCGGCGGACGCGTGGAGGTGTCCGTGCGCGACACCGGAGTGGGCATCCCGGAAGCCGACTTGCCGCGCGTGTTCGAGCGCTTCTACCGCGTGGACAAGGCGCGCTCGCGCGAGGCCGGAGGCACGGGACTGGGGCTTTCCATCGTCAAGCACCTGGTCGAGGCGCAGGGCGGCGAGGTCTCCGTCGAAAGCCGCCGGCCCGGCGGCACGACTTTCCGCTTCACCTTGCCCGCGCGCGCGTAGCGCGGGCCGTCACGCGTTCGTCACGATAATGCGACGCCGCGCGGATGACGGGCAAAAAAAACTTTACTTCAATTCCCGCGCCGTCAAATCAACCCTGGGGGAAATCATGAGCCGACGCCGAGACGCGCTCCTGTCCGCACTGCTGTCGCTGGCCCTGCCCGCCGCCGCCGCCCACGCCGACAACTTCGCGCCGCAGACCGACGTGCCGGGAGCCCCGGCCGCCCCGATCTCCGCGGCCGCAAACGACACCACGCCGTTGAACATCACGACGACCTACCTGAAGGGCGCGTCCCTGCGCCTCTACGGCTTCGTCGAGACCGACTCGATCTACGACACCACGCAAAGCCTCACCGAGGAACCCGACAACGCGCTGATCCAGAAGCGCAACACCTTCGCGGGCACGCACTCGCGCGAGGAGATGAGCATCCGCAACAGCCGCATCGGAGGCGAGCTCACGATCCCGACCACGGACTCCGGATGGAAGACCAAGGGCATCTTCGAGTTCGACTTCCTGGGCAACCAAGGCGTAAACACCCTGCCCGGAAACGCCGGCACCGGAACGCAGACCGAAAACAACTTCTTCAATAATCCCGCGCTGCGCGTGCGCCACGCCTACGTGGACCTGACCAAGGGCGAACTCAACTTCAAGATCGGACAGACCTGGTCGCTGTTCGGCTGGCAGCCCTACTACTTCCCGGGCGAGGTCACGATCTTGCCTTCCCCGGGCATGCTCTACCGACGCTTCGCGCAGGCGCGCGTGACCGACACGCACGACGTCGCCGACGGCTGGCAGCTGCAGACCGCAGCCGACGCCGCCAAACCCGCCGAGATGAACTCCGGCTCCCCGGAGTGGCAGGGCGGACTGCGCCTGGCCTCGACCAAGATCATGGGCGCCTCGGCCAACGGCGCCTACACCTCGATGGTGGGCCTGTCGGCCGCGCTGTCGGGAGTGCTCATCCCGTTGCGCACGGCCGACATCGGCAACCCCACCGGCCAGGCCGCGGCCTTCGACTTCTTCGTGCCGATCATCCCGTCGGCCGACGGCAAGAGCCGAGACAACACGCTGGTCTGGGGCGGCGAGGCGGGCGCCGGTACCGGCATCGGCGGCCTGGAGTACACCGCGTTGACGATGGGCGTGCCCGGACTGTCCGCGTCCAACGCCGGCGCCAACGGCGCCGTCGACTCGGGGATCGGAGGAGTCAACGACTCCGGCAACTTCGAGATGCTGCGCGTGCGCGCCTTCCGTTCCCACCTGCAATACAACCTCAAGAAGTGGGCCTTCTCCGGTGGATACTCGCAAGTGGAAGGCCGCAACCTCGACCGATTCGCGTCGAACCCCGGCTTCAGCGCCGCGCAGAACCTGGCGCTGCTCAACGGCCTGGCTCCGAAAATCCAATACGGCTACGCGAGCGTGATGTATGACGCGCTGGACTGGCTGCGCCTGTCGGCCGAGCTCAGCCAGACGCGCGACACCTACAACGACCCCAACAACCGCTTCGCGATCAACAACCGCTACCAACTGTCGGCGTTCTTCAAGTTCTAAGGATCCGCGCGCCCGCCCGGCGGCCGTCACCCGGCCGTCGGGCGGGCGTCACGCGTTCGTCACACCACCCCGTTAACATCTCCCCAGGAGGCCTTCCATGAAGCTCGAAACCGCTCTCGTCGCCGTCCTGCTCGCGGCACCCGCGTGCGCCGCGACCTTGACCGGCGCCGGCTCCACCTTCGCCTACCCGATCTATTCGAAGTGGGCCGACGCCTACCGCAAGGTCAAGCCCGACTTGCAGATCAACTACCAGTCCATCGGCTCCGGTGGAGGCATCCGGCAGTTCACCGAGAAGACCGTCGACTTCGGCGCCACCGACGGTCCGATGACCGACGCGCAGATCGCCAAGGCCGGCGGCCATGTGCTGCACCTGCCCACCGTGATGGGCGCGGATGTTCCCGCCTACAACCTGCCCGGCGTCAGGAACCTGCGCTTCGACGGCCCCACGCTGGCGGCCATCTTCCTGGGCAAGATCGCGAACTGGAACGACCCGGCCATCGCCAAGCTCAACCCCGGCGCCAAGCTGCCGGACATGCCCATCACCGTCGTGCACCGCTCCGACGGCTCGGGCACCACCTACTGCTGGGTCGACTATCTGTCCAAGGTCAGCCCCGAGTGGGAGAAGTCCGTGGGCCGCGGCGTCTCGGTGCAGTGGCCCGTGGGCCTGGGGGGCAAGGGCAATGAAGGCGTGGCGGGCCTCATCAAGCAGACCCCGGGCGCCATCGGCTACATCGAGCTCATCTACGCGCTGCAGAACTCGATCGACTACGCGCCGGTCAAGAACAAGGCCGGGCGCTTCGTCAAGGCCAGCATCGCCGGCGTGACGGCCGCCGCCGCCGGCGCCGCCAAGCGCATGCCCAAGGACTATCGGGTCTCGATCACCGACGCCCCCGGAGCCGAGTCCTATCCCATCTCCACCTACACCTGGCTGCTGGTCTATCCCCGCAATCCGGCGGGCAAGGGAATCGAACTGCGCGACTTCCTGCGCTGGGCGATGAAGGAAGGCCAGACCCTGGCCCCGGCCTTGGGCTACGCGCCGCTGCCGGCCAACGTGCGCGCGATGGTGTCCAAGACCATCGCGACGATCGAGTAATGGGCTGCGCCGCTCCGGTCATCCCCCCCCCGACCGGACGCGGCCGCGCTCGCGTCCCCGGCCCTCGCGAGAGGGCCGGGGACGCTTTTTTCCGGCGCGCGCTCGCCGTCGCGGCGAGCTTGATTTTGCTCGTCGCGCTCGCGCTGGCCTGGCAGTTGGCGTCGGCCTCGCGCCAAACCTGGACGAGCCTGGGGCCGGCGTTTCTCTGGCGCACGGGCTGGAACCCCGTCGACGACTCCTTCGGAGCGCTGCCGTTTCTCTACGGCACCGCCGTCACCTCGGCGCTGGCGATGCTCATCGCTCTGCCGCTGGGCGTGGGCTCGGCGATATTCCTGACCGAATTGGCGCCGCGGCGCGCGGCGCAGGCGCTGAGCTTCGCCGTGGAGCTTTTGGCCGCGGTGCCGAGCGTGATCCTGGGCTTGATGGGGGTATTCCTTCTTGTTCCCGCGGTGCGCGCCGTCGAGCCGCCCCTGAGCCGTGCGCTGGGTTTTCTGCCCCTGTTTCGCGGCGCGCCCTACGGCGTGGGCCTGCTGTCGGCGGGGCTGATTCTCGCGGTGATGATCCTGCCCTACATCACCGCGATCTCGCGCGAGGTCCTGCTCACCGTCCCGCGCCCGCTCAAGGAAGGCATGCACGCGCTCGGCGCCACGCGCTGGGAGGTCGTGCGCGGCGTCTGCCTGCCCTACGCGCGCACCGGCATCGCCGGCGCGGCGTTTTTGGCGCTGGGGCGCGCGCTCGGCGAAACCATGGCGGTGACCATGGTCATCGGCAACGCGCCCACGATCTCGGCGTCGCTGTTTTCCCCCGCCTACACGATGTCGGCGGTCATCGCCAACGAACTGGCCGAGGCCGCCGGCGACGCGCACCTGTCGGCGCTCATCGCCGTGGGGCTGACCTTGTTCGCGCTGACCGTGGTCATCAACGGCCTGGCGCGACTGCTGATCTATCGCCTGGAGAACCGCTCGTGAACTCCTCCTACGCGCGGCGCCGCCGCGTCAACGCGCTGATGCTGGCGCTGACCGCGCTTTGCGCGGCCGTCTCGGCGTCGGTGCTGCTTGGCATTCTCGGCTACATCGCCTGGCGGGGCGCGTCGTCGCTGAGCTGGGCGTTCCTGACGCGCCTGCCGGCGCCCGTCGGAGAGACCGGCGGCGGCATCGCCAACGCGATCGTCGGCTCGGCCAAGGTCGTGGGGACCGCGGCGCTCCTGGGCATTCCCGTGGGCGTGGCCTCGGGCCTCTACCTCGCCGAATACGGCCGCCGCGGCCGCTTCGGATTCCTCGTGCGCTACGCGGCCGACGTGATGAACGGCGTGCCCTCGATCGTCATCGGCCTGTTCGCCTACGCGCTCGTCGTCATGCCGATGAAGCGCTTCAGCGCGCTGTCGGGCTCGGTGGCCCTGGCGTTGATCATGATCCCGGTGGTCCTGCGCTCGACCGAAGACTTCGTGGGGCAAGTCCCCGGCACCATCCGCGAGGCGGCGCTGGCGCTGGGCGTGCCGCGCTGGAAGGCGGTGGCCTTCGTCGTCTTGCCCACCGCGCGGCGCGGCATTCTCACCGCGTCGTTGCTCGCGCTCTCGCGCGCGGCCGGCGAGACCGCCCCGCTGATCTTCACTTCTTTCGGCAGTCCCTACTGGGACCAGGGCCTGCTCAACCCCATCGCGACCTTGCCTCAGACGCTCTACAACTACGCGATCTCCCCCTACGAGGACTGGCACCGCCAGGCCTGGGCCGCCGCGCTCGTTCTGATGCTTTTCGTGCTCGCCGTCAACGCCTCGGCCCGGCTCTGGTTGAGGCCTCCGCAGGGAAGCTCCTCATAACGATGAACCCGATCATGAACCAAGACCCCGCCGCGCCGTCGTCCACGCCCGCGCCCGCGCCGCCCCCCCGCGCCGCCGCCAAGCCCGTCGCGCTGTCGGTGCGGGACTTGCGCGCCGGCTACGCCGGCGGCGCCGCCGTGCTCAAGGGCGTCTCGCTCGACATTTCCGAAAGACGGGTGACCGCGATCATCGGCCCGTCGGGCTGCGGCAAGTCCACCCTCATCCGCTGCCTGAACCGGCTGCACGAGGCCCTGCCCGGCGCGTTTTGCGACGGCCAGATCATGCTCGGCGGGCGCAGCGTGCTGGACTGGGATCCCGTCCTCTTGCGCCGCGAAGTCGGCATGGTCTTCCAGCGCCCCAATCCCTTTCCGACCATGAACATCTTCGACAACGTCGCCGCGGGGCTGACTCTCAACGGCGAGCGCGACCGCGCCAAGATCGCCGAACGCGTGGAGAGTTCCCTGCGCCGGGCGGCTCTCTGGGACGAGGTCAAAGACAAGCTCAAATCCCCGGGCACCGGTCTTTCCGGCGGCCAGCAGCAGCGGCTGTGCATCGCGCGGGCGCTGGCCGTGGAACCGCGCGTGCTGCTGATGGACGAGCCCTGCTCGGCGCTCGACCCCGTGGCCACCGCGCGCATCGAGGAGCTTCTGCTCGAGATCAAGGAGACGCTGACCGTGGTCATCGTCACCCACAACATGCAGCAGGCCGCGCGGGTTTCGGAGTATACTGCCTTCATGCTGTCGGGCGAACTCGTCGAGTTCGGGCCCACGCAGGGCCTGTTCACCAAGCCCGCCGACAAGCGCACCGAAGACTACGTGACCGGGAGGTTCGGCTGAGCATGAAGCGGCATTTCGACGCGGACTTGGAGGACTTGCGCGGGCGTCTTCTGCGCATGGGCGGCCTGTGCGAGGAGATGATCCACGCGGCCGTCAAGCTCGTCGTCGACCGCGACGAGGGACTGCTTTCGCCCGTCCAGGAATGGGAAAGCCAGGTCAACCGCCTTCATCTGGAAATCGACGACGTCTGTCTCAAGCTCATCGCGCTCCACCAGCCCGCCGCCGGCGACCTGCGTCTGATCGCGGCGGCGCTCAAAATCAACTCGGACCTGGAGCGCGTCGGCGACCAGGCCGTCAACATCGCCGAGACCGGGGTCTTTCTGTGCCGCGAGCCCCGCGTGAAGCTCGGCGACATCCCGCGCATGGTCGAAGTCGCCGCCGGCATGCTCAAGGACGCCCTGGACAGCTTCGCGCGCGGCGACGTGGAACTGGCGCGCGAGGTGATCCGCCGCGACGACGAGGAAGACCGGCTCAAGAGCCAGACCTTCAACGAGCTCGTGCACATGATGCAGCGCGACTCCTCGTCGATCGCCCGCGGCATGGACGCGATCCTCATCGCGCGCAACCTCGAACGCATCGCCGACCACGCCACCAACATCGCCGAGGACGTCGTCTTCATGGTCCTGGGCAAGGACATCCGCCACCCGGCCGAGCAAGCGCGCGGCGAGCCGCGGCCGTCGGGCGCGTAGGCCTTTTGGCCCTGTTTGCGCGCGTGCCGACGGCTACACTGCGAACATGAGCGTCTTTCGGTTCGCCGCGGCGCTGTGCGCGGCGGCGATGCTGGCTTTGACGGCCGGCGCCGACGCGCCGGGCGACCCCTTCAAGCGCGGCGACGTCCTCTCCCTGGAAGAACTCGCCGCGAAGGCGAGAAAATCCGCGGACTCGCAAGTCCTCAGCGAGATCGCGCTGGACACTTCCATCGTGCCCCGCGCGCACAGCGCGCTTCCCGGATACGGCTCGCAAGTGGAGCAATGCGGCGAGTTCGTCTATCGATATTTCCGTACGCTGGGCCGCCGCTACCCGAAAAACTATCCGACGCTAGGACAGCCCGCCGAATACATCCTGGGCGGAGACTACAAGGAGAACTTCCCCGCTTTTCGCAACCCCTCGGCCGTCCCGCCCCGCGCCGGGGACATCCTGGCGGCGATGGGCCGCGGCGACGGGGAGTTCCACACGGCCTTGATTTGGAAGGTGACGCGCGACGGCGTCTGGGTCTACCAAGCCAACGTCCCTTACGGAAACGCCTCGCCGGATTGGCGCGCTCACGTGATGAAATTCGAACTGCGCGACGACCGCGGCAAGTTCTGGATGCCGCCGCTGAGGACCTCCCGTCTCGGCTACCGGCACGACATGCCCGTCGTGGGCTGGATTCACCCCATCGGCACGGGTCGTCTGCCGGGCGCGCCGCAATGACCGCGCCGCGCGCTTTTCAGCGCCGGTCCTGCCGCATGAGCAGATCGCCCGCGCTGCGACGCGCGTAACGCGCGAAAGCCCTGCGCGCGCGCGGCGTGCCGATGCGGCCAAGCGCCAGCGCCGCGCTCCAGGAGACCTCCTCGGGCCCGCGGCGCAGCGCCGCGACGATCGCGGGCACGGCCGGGTCCGACGCCGGGCCCACGTTGCCCAGCGCCAGCGCCGCGGCGGCGCGCACGCCGGCGTCGGGGTCGCGCAGCGCGCGGCGCAAGTCGGCCACGGCGGAAGACGCCGCGGCTCCCATCGCGCCGAGTTCGTCGGCCGCGCGGCCGCGCCGCAGCGCCTCGCGCGAACGCAGAAGCCTGAGCAGGATCGGCAGCGCGTCGACTCCCGCCGGCGCGTCGGGCGACGACGACGACAGTCGCGGCTCGGCGGCGCGCGCGACCTCGCGCGGCGCGGGCGGCGTGCGCGGCGGCGGCAGGACCTCGGGCGCGCCGCGCGCGATGGCTTGATCGGCGGCGGGCCGCGGCGCCGCGCGCGGGACCGACGCCGCGATCCCCGGCTCGGGCGCCGACGGTGGCGGCCTCTTAAGCCCGGGCGGGCCCGGCGGAAGGCTTTCACGCGCGCCGCGCTCGCCGAGGATCTCGTCGAGCGCCGCCAGGCGCTCGCGCGGCAGAGGCGGCGGCGCCGGCGGCGCGGCCGCGCGCGCGCGGTCGGCGAAGGGCTCGGGCGTGCGCACGTCGAGCACGACCGGGCCGTCTTCGCGCCGCGCCGCGGCGGGGCGCGCGGGCGCGGCGGCGCGGGCCCAGGGCGCGCGGCCCGGCTCCGGCGAGGCCGCGCACACGCGCAAGTCCTCGTCGCCGACGGCCTGCGCGTCGCCGGGCTCGTCGGGTCCGGCCTCGCCGCTCTTGCGCAGCCAGTAGCGGCCGAGTTCGCGCACCATCGCGCTCTCGTCGTCGAGCGCCCCGCGCAGGGCCCTGCGCCCCGCCGGACCCAGCGCCCCCAGCCAGTGCAGCGCGGTCAGCCGCACGGTGCGGCAAGGCTCCTCGCGCAGCAGCCGCGCCAAGTCCTCGGCCGCGGGCGCGCCGACTTGGCCCATCTCGTGGATCGCGGTCAAGCGCACCTGCCAGTCCGCGTCCTCGGCGGCCACGCGCAGGCCCGGCAGGCCGGCCGCGCCGTAG
>JAJZQS010000125.1 GCA_021806745.1 bacterium | reverse complement strand
CGGCAGCAGCTTCGCGGCCTCCTCGGGCTTCATCGCGGTCATGAAGATGAACGGACAGGCGGGAATGCGGGGGTCTTCGCGCAGGCGCTTGAGCGTGGTGGTTCCGTCGCCAAAGCCGGGCATCATGATGTCGGAAATCACGAGCAAGGGTTTGAGCTCTCGCGCCTGGATGAAGGCCTGCAGGGCGTCGCTGGCCGTGGTCACCCGCAGCTGCGGATGATCCAGCGCCGCCGTCAGCAAGCCCAAAATCGCCGGGTCGTCGTCGACGATCAACACCCATTTCTGCGCCATGGCGGCCTCCTCGCCGAGCCCTCGGCAACCCCATTGTGCGTGCGCGGGCTTAAGCGCCGCTGAAATCACGGCAAGACCTTTTTGACGCCGCGTTCGAACAAAGCGCGGCTCGCCGTCGGATGCTCCGCCTAGGCGCGCTCGGCGCGCGACAGCAGGGCTTGAGCGTCCAGACCCGAAAAGCCGGCCAGCTCGAAGTCGGCCGCGGAAAGATCTTGGCCGGCGTTGGCGCCGTTGCGGAAGGCCGCGCAGACCATCCCCGCGCGCCGCGCGGCGAGCAGGCCGATCTCGGAGTCCTCCACGGCCAGCGCCCGCGCGGGCGACACGCCGACGCGCGAGAGCGCCAGCAGATATAAATCCGGAAAGGGCTTGGTTTTTCCCCCCGCGTCGTCGGCCGCGGCGACGGCGTCGAGCAGCGGCGTCAGCGCGAAGCGCCGCGTCACGAGCTCCACCCAGCGCGCCGGCGAGGAGGACGCCAGCGCCGTCTTGACGCCGCGCGCGCGCAAGCCGCGTGCCAGTTCGACGAAGCCCGGGGTCAAGACGACGCGGCGCTCATAGACCTCGCGCGCGGTCTCGTCGCAGTGAGCGACGAACTCGGACAGTGAAATCCCGACGCCGAACTCGGAGACGAGAAACCGGTACAAGTCCTCCACACCCAGACCCACCGAACGCTCGTCGTGCTCGGGCCCCCAGCCCGGCGCCAGGCGCCGGAAATAGGCCGCCTCCAGGCTCTTCCACTGGCTCTCGGAGTCCACCAGGACCCCGTCCATGTCGAAGACGACCGCCTCGATCACGCGGCGGGAGCTTCCAACTGCTGATAGCGGCGCAAGGTCGCGTAGACTCCGTTGCGCTCCAAGAGCTCGGCGTGCGTACCCGCCTCCTCCACGCGTCCTGAACGCATCACGACGATGCGGTCGGCCTTCTGGACCGTCGACAGCCGATGCGCGATCATCACGACCGTGCGGCCGGGGTAGAGGCGCTCCATGGCGCTTTGCACCGCGTGTTCGCTGGCGGTGTCGAGATTCGAGGTGGCCTCGTCGAGGATCAACAGCTTGGGATCTTTGAGCACCGCGCGCGCGATGGCCAGGCGCTGGCGCTGGCCGCCGGACAGGCGCGCGCCGCGGTCGCCCAGGGGCGTGTCCAGGCCCTTGGCCATTTGCCCGACGAAATCCGCCGCGTCGGCGGTCTCGAGAGCGCGCGCGACCTCCTCGCGCGTGGCGCCGGGTTTGCCCACCGCGACGTTGCCGAACACCGTGTCGTTGAAAAGAATGGTCTCCTGCGAGACCAGGCCCAGGCGCTCGCGCAGATCGTGAGAGGACATCTCGCGCAAGTCGACGCCGTCGATGGTGATGCGGCCCTCGACCGGATCGAACAGACGCAGGAGCAAATGCACGAGCGTGGTCTTGCCCGAGCCCGAGGGGCCGGCCAGGGCCACCACCTCGCCGGGGCGGATGTCGAGCGTCACCTCGCGCAGCGCCCAGGTGTCGCGCGACGGGTACTTGAAAGACACCCGCTCGAAGCGGATGCCCCGCGTCAGCGCCGGAAAGGGTTTGGGATCCTTGGGC
The DNA here is from genome assembly GCA_021806745.1 of bacterium. Lineage (GTDB taxonomy): Bacteria > Elusimicrobiota > Elusimicrobia > UBA1565 > UBA9628 > GWA2-66-18. The sequence continues at coordinate 4,875 of JAJZQS010000125.1, read as the reverse complement.
TCGACGACCGTGGGGACCTCGTCGAGCACCGAGAAGATGCGCTCGGCCGAGGCCAGGCCCAGTTGGATGGTCGCGTTCATCTGCGCCAAGTTCTTGATGGGGCCGTAGGCCATGAAAAAGCAGCCCAGAAACACCGAAAACTGCCCGGCGGTCATCGTTCCCGCTCCGATCTGGCGCCCGCCCAGGTAGACGATCGCGGCGATGATCAGCGAGCCCAAAAACTCCATCAGCGGGCCCGACAGCGCGGTGGCGCGGAAGTAACGCATCATCTGGTGGAAGAATTCGTCGTTTTCCTTGCGGAACTTGGCGATGGAGCCTTCCTCGAAGTTGAAGGACTTGACCACGAGCATGCCCTGCAGGCTCTCCTGGAAGCGGTGGTAGATCTCGCCCATCACCTCCTGGCCGCGTCGGCCGGCCGCGCGCAACTTGCGCCCGAGAACGCCGAGCACTCCCCCCGCCATCGGGATGGCCAAGAGCGCGATCAGCGCGAACTTGGGATTGGTCCAGACCATGACCGCCAGGACCACGACGATCGTCAGCGAGTCGCGCACCGCGTAGAGGGGCGCGAACTGCAGCGCCGACTGCAGCGCGGTCATGTCGTTGGTGAGCTTGGCCATGACCTCGCCGCCCTTGCTCTTCCAAAAAAAATCCATCGACAGGCGGTGGAGATGGGTAAAAAGGTCCTCGCGGATTTCCTGGGTGATCTTCTGCCCCAGCCAGCTCATCAGGTAGGCCAGGGTGTATTTGGAAATCAGCATCAGGAAGAACAGCCCTGGGATCATCAGCGCCACGCGCATGAGCCGCGCCGGGTCCGCGCCGCCCGCGGCGAACAGGGAACTCGTGACCGGATCCAGGATCTTGACCATGGCCCCGTTGAGCGCGGCCACCACGATCATCACCAGGCAGGCCTGGGCAAGCCGCCCGCGGTGCGGGCGCACATAGCCCAGCACGCGCCGAATCGAGGCGCGGTCGGCGGCCGCGCTCACCGCGCGGCCGCGGGCGACAGGCGCGGCAGGACCTTGGCCATCGAAGCCAGCGCGGCCTCGATGTTGGAAATCGAGTTCGCGTAGGAAAAACGCAGATAGCCCTCTCCGTTGGCGCCGAAGGCCGTGCCCGCCAGGCAGGCCACGCCCGCCTCCTGGAGCAAGGCGTCGGCCAGAGCCTTGGAGCCAAGACCCGTGCCCTTGATGCTGGGAAAGACGTAGAACGAGGCCTTGGGCGTGGCGCACGAAAATCCAGGCAGCGCGTTGAGGCCGCGCACGATCACGTCGCGTCGGCGCACGAACTCCGCGCGCATGGCCTCCACCGAGTCCTGCGGACCCGTCAACGCCTCGATGGCCGCGATCTGCGCGAACGACGCCACGCAGGAGTGGTCGTTGGTGGCGAGCTTGGCCATCGCGTCGATGAGCCACTTCGGTCCCACGCCGTAGCCCAGGCGCCAGCCGGTCATGGCCCAGGTCTTGGAGAAGCCGTCGAGCAGAAGCGTTCGCTCCTTCATGCCGGGCAAAGACAAGATCGAGCGATGCTCGCCCTCGTAGACCAGGCGCGAGTATATCTCGTCGGACAGGATCATGGCGCCCGGGGCCTTGTCGTGCAGCGCGCGGGCCAGGCGCTCAAGCGAGGCCGGTCCGGCCACGCCGCCGGTGGGGTTGGCCGGGGAATTGAGGATGACGAGCTTGGTCTTGGGCGAGAGCAGGCGCTCGAGCTCGGCCGGATCGAAATCCCAGCCGAGCTTCTCGTGGATGGGCAACGGCACCGGCTTGCCGCCGACGTAGTTGATCATCGACTCGTAGATGGGAAAGCCCGGGTTCGGGTAGACCACCTCGTCGCCGGGGTCGATGAGCGCGAGGATGGCGAAAAAGATCACCGGCTTGCCGCCGGGAACGACGATGGTCTCCTCGGGTGCGACCGCCACGCCGCGCGTCTTGGCCACATACTCGGCCACCGCCGCGCGCGTCTGGGGCAGGCCGGCGGAGGGGCCGTAGTGCGTGAAGCCGTCGTCGAGGGCCTTTTTGGCCGCGTCGCGGATGTTCTTGGGCGTGTCGAAATCGGGCTCGCCGATTTCCAGGTGCACGATCTTTTTGCCCTGCGCCTCCAGGGCGCGGGCGCGCACGAGAACCTCGAACGCGGTCTCGGTGCCGAGGCGAGAATAGCTGTGGGCGAGTTTCATGCCGTCATCTTAGCTTTTCCGGGCATTCACGCAAAAGCCGCGCAGGCCTACGCCGGCCGCCCGAACAGTCGCCGGTGCGCCTCATCGGAAAGACGGATGAAGCGCCCCTGCGCGCGGGCGTAGACCGTGCCGTCTGTGCCCGTGAGTTCACCGTCCAGATTCGCCACGCGGTGGCGCTCGCCGAGCAATCGCGTGGAGACCAGACAGACGGCGCCCGTCGGCACGCCGCGGCGAAACTCCGTGGTCAGGCTCGCGGTGAGCGAAGGGATGCCCGCCAGCCACGCCGCCGCGCCCAGGGACTCGTCAAGCGCCGTCAGGATCGCGCCGCCGTGCACCAGCCCCGGCGCGCCCTCGGCGCGGGGCCCGAAGCGCGCCACCGCCGCAAGCGAGCCATCCGGGCGGCGGTAGTAGCGCAAGTCCACCTTGTCGGGATCGGTGGTCATGCCGGCGAAAGCCCCCCGCGCCGCGGTGAACGGGAACGGGGAGACCTCGCGCCAGTCGTCGTGGGGTAGGCGTTCGATGCGCGTTTTCTTGACAACTTCGAATGCCCGCCCTACAATCAGTCCTGGGTTTCAGCGCAGTCGCTGTCGAAGGCTGGGGAGGCGAGACGATGAAGCGCTGGGCATTTTACGCCGCCGCATCGGTCATCATCGCATTCAGTCCACACGCCCGGGCGGATGACAGTTTCGTGGAAATTCAGGGCGGCGGTGCGGTCACGATGGGACAACAGACCGACATCTCGATGACCGATGAATACGTGCTCATCCAAATGAGTTCGCAAAGCTACCGCGTCAACGCCACGTTCCGCTTCTACAACTCCGGCGCGTCAACGACCGTTGCCGTCGGCTTCCCCGCTAACGGCGAGGGCGCCGAGGGTGCGGCGAAACGCGATTTCGACTATTTCAAGACTTGGGTGAACGGCAACATCGTCCCCACGAAAGACGCACCGGATCGAAATTACGACGACTCCGACGGCCGAGGGTATTCGTATTTCAAAGTCAAACGGGTTTACTTCCCCGCTTCGGCCGTGACGATCTCCTCAGTCGAATACGAAGCTCCTTATGGAAACTCGAGCAACGGTGAGTCGTGGCTGTGGTACACATACGGCACGGGCGGCAGTTGGCGCGGACCCATCGGAAGGGCGATTTTCGACGTTCGCTTCCAAGAGACAGGGAAAGACAGCCCCATCGGCATCGACATCAGGGTCAAGGACCCGGCCCATCTCATCCACAGAAGCCTTGGACAGATCGTGTATGAGATGGACGACGTCAAACCGAAAAGCGTCGCGGCGTTCGGCGTCGACTTCCGGCCACTGTCCCTATGTCTTCACGATCGCCTCCCGGAGGACCAGACGGACTACTGCACATTGTTCGTAGACGATCCCCGAATTTCACTCCCGCAAGACCCCCAATATCTCTCTGCAATCTACTACCGACTGCGCCGAAACGAAATCTATGCCCGGCATGGACGGATATTCCGCGACCCGTTGCTACGGCAATTCTTCGCGGGTCGCCGGTGGTATCAACCCGATCCGAAATTTCGCGGAGTGTCGAAAAGCGAAGAGGATCTCGCGTTATTCTATGGAGACAAAGAAAAACAACTGCGGAATTCTCCGCCCTACGTCCCTGATCCCCTAGGCTCGCACGCCGATGCCGCTGCATTGACAAAAACATCGAAAGATTCGGGACAAATCTGTTTTGATGAAATTTCGCACGATTCCGACCTGCTGACGCGGGCTCTGACAGCCATCAAACATCGGAAGATTTCCGAGTATGCAAGAATTCTTACCGTAGTGCACTCCAATTTCAATTTCGGGCCAGCTCTCATCGCCCCGCACCCCCCGTCCTTGGCACATTATTTCCCTTCCGATGGATCGGAGCAAGCTCCGCTGACGCTCGTTGAATATTCCGAAGTCGGTTGCATGGGGATGACTATCGCCTCACAACTCAAGAAAAAGTATGGAGATCGGCTACGCGTCTTATATAAACCGCTGATCATGGACTCTCTGCCACGCAACTGGTGTCTGGAAGGCCCCGCGGCAAGCCGACTTGCCTTGGCCGTCGCTCGACAGTCGCCCGAGAAAGCGAGCGAGTTCGTGGACAAAATGGCGGCCAATAGGCTGCTGCTCTACGCGGGAAATGAAGCGGCTGCCACCGATTTTTTTGAAGGCGCCATGCGCAGCCTGAATGTCGACACCGCAATAGCTCGCCGCGATGCCGACGGCCCCAGCGTGAAAAATCAGATCGACGCTGATCACTCCGAGTTCGCCGATTATGGATTTACAAGCATTCCCGCCTATGTTTTCAACGGCATACTCGTTCCAGTCGGTGCTCCCCCCCAATATTACGACCTCATCGCAAAAGATCAGGAATTGCGGTTACCATCCACTTTCCGGAATGTATCGAGAAGCTGCCCGGAAGCGGAGGCGTCGCTGGCCGATCAGCCTGATTTGATCATCGCCGCGCTGGCCGACATGCGCACGCGCGATTGGGCGTCTCTTAATAAAGTGCTTTCAGAAGCGGCGCAATCCCAATAGCCGCCCTACGCCGGCCGCCCGAACAGTCGCCGGTGCGCCTCGTCGGAAAGACGGATGAAGCGCCCCTGCGCGCGGGCGTAGACCGTGCCGTCTGTGCCCGTGAGTTCACCGTCCAGATTCGCCACGCGGTGGCGCTCGCCGAGCAATCGCGTGGAGACCAGACAGACGG
>JAJZQS010000017.1:10906-36450 GCA_021806745.1 bacterium | reverse complement strand
TCAGGCACGAGTAGATCAGAAGCGCCCACAGCAGCAGCCACAGCACTCCGGTGGGGGGCGGCACCGCCAGGAACGTCAGCGCCCGCCAGACTTGTCCGCGCAACAGCGCGCTCGAGTCCAGCGCCAGCGCGTCGGTGAACTCGGGCTTGGTCTGCGCAAGCAGGCCCACGGCCGCCGTCATTGCGGCCGCGAAGCCGGGCAGTCCGGGCGCTGCCAGAAAGCCCCAGCGCCGCTCCAGTCGATCAACCCAGGCCGCTTCCATGCTGGAGCGATCCTATCATTTAATGCCAAAATCAATCCCATGCCCGAGGACTGGCGCGGCGAGTTGGCGCGGCGTCTGCCTCGCGCGCGCTTCGACGAGCCCCTGGCCAAGTACACGACCTTCAAGATCGGCGGCCCGGCCGACGCCTTCGTCGAAGTCGAAGACGCCGCCCAGGCCCAGACGGCGGTCCGGACCGCGGCGGAGGCGGGTCGGCCGATCTTCGTTCTCGGCTGGGGTTCGAACCTTCTCGTGCGCGACCGTGGCGTGCGGGGACTCGTCGTGAAGCTCGGCGGCGAGTTCGAGCGCGTCGATTTTCCCGGCGGAGAGGTCGTGCGCGCGGGCGCGGCCGCGCGCGTGCCGCAGCTCGTCGTCGCGTGCGCCGAGCGCGGCCTTTCGGGGCTTGAGCCCATCGTCGGCGTGCCCGGCACCGTCGGCGGGGCCCTGGCGATGAACGCGGGCACGCGCGACGGCGAGATCGGTCCTTTGACGCGCGAGATCGAGGCGTTGGATCTCAGCGAGGGCGACGTGCGCGTTTTGCGCGGCGCGGACTTGAAGTTCGCCTACCGCGAGGGACCCTTGCGCGGGAGGCTGGCCTTGCGCGCGACCCTTTTGTTGAAGCCCGGAAGCAAAGGTGATATAATGGCCGCCGTCGCCGCCTATCAGCAGAAGCGCCTGCGGACACAGCCGATTCATACCTTCAACGTGGGATCAACCTTCAAGAATCCGCCCGGCGCCTTCGCGGCGCGACTCATCGAGCAGGCGGGCCTGAAAGGCGCCTGCGTCGGCGGGGCGCGCGTCTGCGCGATCCACGCGAATTTCATCGAGAACTTCGCCGGGGCCAAGGCCTCCGACGTCCTCGCCCTCGTCGACCTCATCCAAGAGCGAGTCCGCGCGGCCTTCGGCGTCGGTCTTGAGCTCGAGATGAGGGTCGTCGGTGAATAGGCGCGCCCGGGGCCGCCGCCTGCGCGTGGTCGCGCGCCCGCGCGCGCGCGCGCGCCGCTCGCGCCTGCTTTCGGCGTTTCTCGCGGTCGTCGTTCTCGGCGTGCTGGCGGCGTTGTCGGCCGTGCAGGTGTGGCGCTCGCTGCGCGCGCGCCGGGCCGCCGACGCTCTGCCCGGCGGCACCGTCGTCTCGGCGCCCGAGCCGCTGCGCGCGCTCGCACAGGCGATCGTCGACGCCGCGCCGGGCTCTGCGGCCGACAAGGCCGCGGCCCTGCGCGCGCGGCTGAGCTGCGTCGCCGACGTGACGGTGCGCCGCGGCTGGGGTCGTGAACCCGCGACGCTCACGCCGATCCTGCGCCGCGCGCTCGCGCCGGCGCTGATCGCCGGCCGACCGGGCGCAGCGCTGGCCGACGACGGGACCGTGTTCGCCGCGCCGCAGGGCGTCTACGCGCTCTCGGGCCCCGTGGTCGACCCGTCCGGCGCCGACGCGCGGGACCTGCGCGACCTGGCCCGCGCCTGGCCGGATTTGACCGCCGAAGGCGCCCTGCCCGCGCCGCTGGCGCGGGCCTCTTTCGGCGTCGACGGCCTGCGCCTGACCCTGGCCGACGGCACGATCGTGCTCTGGGGGAATTTTGACTGGACGCGGGAAAAGCGGGAGCGCTTGAAGCAGGCGATGGCCGACGCCCGCTCGCGCCGCTCCGGCGCGTTCCTGGCGGACCTGCGCTTTTTCGGCGACGGCCGGATCTTGCTCAAGCCGACGGCGTCCGCTCCCGCGCTGGCCGCGGGGCGGGGGGGACTGCGATGAGGAAATCCGCCTTGCCGCCGCGCGTGATCGCGGGCGTGGACGTGGGCAGCGGTCGGGTGTCTTGCCTGATCGGCCAAATCGAGGGCGGGGTCGTGCGCGTGCTGGGCGGGGGCGCATCGTCTTGCCGCGGCGGCCTGAGGGGCGGCGTCGTCGTCAACATCCCCGAGACCGCGGCGGCGGTCACGCGCGCCGTCGAGGAGGCCGAGGCCGCCGGGAAGTGCGAGATTTCCGAGGTGTGGCTGGGCGTGCGCGGAGGCCACCTGCAGTCCTTCAACAACCGCGGCGCCTACAACATCGCGCGCACCGACCGGGAAATCACCCCGGGCGACGTGGCGGCCGTCGTGGCGGGGGCGCGCGCGATCCCGCTGGCCTCGGACCGGGAGATACTGCACGCGGTGCCGCAGGGATTTTCCCTGGACCGCCAGCGCGGCGTTCCCCATCCGGTGGGCATGGAGGCCTCGCTTCTGGAAGTCGACGTGCACCTGATCACGGCCTCGAGCGCGCATCTCAGCAACGTTCTCAAGACCGTCGCGCAGGCGGGCTTCGAGGTCGTCGAGCCGATCTACGGTCTGCTGGCCGCCGGAGAGCTTCTGGTGTCTCCGGAAGAAAAAGAGCTCGGCTGCGCGCTCGTCGACATCGGCGGGCAGTCGATATCCCTGGGCGTCTACGCCGAAGGGGCGATCAAGCACTCCCGGGAGATCGCCGTCGGCTCGGACTTCATCACTCGCGACCTCGCCTCGGGCCTGAAGACCTCGATGGCCGCCGCCGAACGCTTGAAAATCGAGCACGGCTTCGCGCATCCGTCGCTGCTCGGCGACGACGCGCCGGCGCAGACGCACGGCATCGACGGGCGTACTCCGCTGACCGTGCGCCCCAGCGAGTTGATGGCCGTCGTCTTGCCGCGCGTCGAGGAGATGTTCACGCTCGTCGCCGAGGAACTGCAGGCCAGCGGTTACGCGGAGGCGGTGGCTCCCGGCGGGGCGATCTTGACCGGCGGCGGCGCGCTGATGCGCGGCATGGCGCAGGCCGCCTCCCAGGTCTTGGGACTCAACGCGCGGCTGGGCCTGCCGCACCCCGAGCGGGTGCGCGCCGACGAGGCGTGGCTGTCGCCGCAGTATTCGACGGCGATGGGGCTTCTGCTTTGCTCCCAGTCGCCGCAGTGGAGCGGCGCCCAGGCGCGCGCCGCCGCGTCGGCCAAGCCCGCGTGGGTGCGGAAACTGACGGCCGCGCTGGAGGGGATTTTCTGATGCCGCGCATCCAGCTCTCCGAGCCTTACGACGACAATCGCGCGGTCATCAAGGTGCTGGGCGTGGGCGGCGCGGGCTGCAACGCGATCAACCGGATGGCCGAAGCGGGGTTGGAGGGCGTGGAACTCGTGGCCGCCAACACCGACGCGCAGGTCCTGCGCCGTTGTTCGGCCCACGTCTGCATCCAGCTCGGCGAGCAGTTGACGCGCGGACTGGGCGTGGGCGGCGACTCGGCCAAGGGCCGCGAGGCGGCGCTCGAAAGCGAGGGCGCGCTGCGCGAGGTGCTCAAGGGCGCGGACATGGTGTTTGTGACCACCGGCATGGGAGGGGGCACCGGCACCGGCGGCGGCCCGGTGGTCGCGCGCCTGGCCAAGGACATGGGCGCGCTGACCGTGGGCGTGGTCACGCGCCCGTTCGAGTTCGAGGGCCTGCGCCGCGCCAGCATCGCCGAGCAGGGCATCCAGGAGATGCGCCAGTCCGTGGACACTTTGCTCGTCATCCCCAATCAGCGGCTTTTCGACGTGATCGGCCCCGACGCGGCGCACGACGCGGCCTTCAAGGAAGCCGACGACGTCTTGCGCAAGTCGGTGCAGGCGATCTCGGATTTGATCACGGTGCCCGGGAAGATCAACCTGGACATGAACGACCTGCGCGCGGTGATGAAAGACGCCGGCGAGGCGCTCATCGGCATCGGCGAGTCCTCGGGCCAGGGCCGGGCGCTCAACGCCGCGCGCGAGGCGATGACCTCGCCGCTGCTCGAAAGCGTGGTCATCGACGGCGCCAAGGGATTGCTCGTCAACATCGTCGGCCGCAAGTCGTCGCTGCAGGCCGGCGAGGTCGCCGAGATCATGGCGGTGATTCAAGGCACGATCAGCCCGGACGCGAATTTGAAGTCGGGCATCGTCTATGGCGAGTCGCTGGGCGATTCCGTGCGCGTGACCGTCATCGCCACGGGTTTCCCGCCCCGGCGCGCGCGCCCGGCACCGGGCGGCGTCGGCGCGCTGCGCCCCGCCGCGATCGGCGCGCGCGCCGCGGCGGCGGAGATGACCGATGAGCAACGCCTGCGCGGCCTCAGCCAGCCCGACCGCCTGGCCACTCCCGCCTATCTTCGATTCAAAGTGAGAAAACTGAGATGACTCTCCAAGAACTGCTGCAAACCCTGGTCAACAAGCACGGCAGCGACTTGCACCTGCGCTCCGGGGGACCCGCCTACATCCGCGTCGACGGAGAGCTCGAACCGGTCTCGCCGACTCCCCTGTCCCAGCCCGAGATCGAGGCGATGCTGGCCCAAGTCGCCCCGGAGCGCGCCAAGCGCCTCTACGCGGAGAAAGGCGAGTGCGACTTCTCCTTCCAGGCCGGCGACGTGGCGCGCTTCCGGGTCAACGCGTTTCGCCAGCGCCAGAAGCTGAGCCTGGCCATCCGCTTCATCTCGACGCAAATCCCGTCGCTGGCGGAACTGCGCCTGCCGGTGGCCACGATGCGCAAGATCGCCGACAACAACCGCGGCCTCGTGCTCGTCACCGGCATCACCGGAGCCGGAAAATCCTCCACGCTGGCCGCGATGATCGACTACATCAACGAAGCGCGCGCCGAGCACATCTTGACCATCGAAGACCCCATCGAGTTCGTGCACAAGGACAAGAAGGCCATCGTCACCCAGCGCGAGATCGGCGAGGACACCGCCAGCTACGCCGACGGCCTGAAGATGGCCATGCGCCAGGACCCCGACGTGATCTTGATCGGCGAGATGCGCGACCAGGAGACGACCTCGGCCGCGATCACCGCCGCCCTGACGGGCCACCTGGTCTTCGCGACCCTGCACACCATCGACGCGGTGCAGACGATTTCTCGCGTCGTCGACCTCTATCCGCCGCACCAGCAGGAACTGGCGCGCACGCAGTTCGCCGAGTGCCTGCGCGCGATCGTGTCGCAGCGCCTGCTCGTGTCGACCAAGGGCGGGCGCGTGCCGGCCGTCGAGATCCTGATCAACACGCCTCACGTGCGCAAGCAAATCGAGGAGAACAAGACCCTGGAGGTCGTCCAGGCCTTGACCAAGGGCCAGTTCTACGGGATGCAGACTTTCAATCAGTCCCTGGTCAAGCTTTTTAAGGATGGGCTCGCCTCCGAGACCGAGGTGCTGGCCGCCGCCTCGAGCCCGGACGACCTGAAGCTCGCCTTGCGCGGCATCGAGCAGGAGATCAAGGCGGGCTGACCGCCGGGGGAGACATCATGTTCGCGGAAGGCTACATCGGAATCGCCGGCACCATCGGCGTGGGCAAGTCCACGCTCACCGTGGAATTGGCGAAGGCGCTCAATTTCGAGCCGATCCTGGAAGAGGTCGACGGAAACCCGTATCTCGAAAAATTCTACGGGGACATGAAGGGCTACGGGACGATGATGCAGGTCTGGCTGCTCAATCACCGCTTCCGCCAGCACCGCGAGTTCGTGACCCGCATCAGCCTGGGCCGGATTCGCGGCGTGGTCCAGGACCGGACGATCTGGGAAGACACGATTTTCGCGCGCATGCTCAACGAGCATCCCGACAAGATCATCACCGACCTCGACTACAACACCTACCTGGACTTGTTCGACAACATGGTCCTGCGCGAGCTGGTGTTTCCGCAAATCCTGATCTATTTGGACTGCCAGCCGGAGACCGCGATCCAGCGCATCGGCAAGCGCGGGCGGGCGATGGAGCGGTCGGTTCCGCTTGAATATCTGCGCATGCTCAAGCGCAACTACGACCAGTTCGTCACGGAGATGGAGCAGGCGGGGGTGCGCGTGCTGCGCATTCCGTGGGAGACTTTCCAGCCCGTGTCCGAGGTGGTGCGCCTGGTGCACGAGTACTCGCTCAAGCCCTCGAGCTTCACCAAGTGGGTGCGTCCTCTGCGCAAGACGCCCGAGACCAAGCCGCAACAGGCCAAGAGCCATGCCGCCGTCTGAGGCTGCGCTCGCGTCCGGCTGGACGCTGCGCGACGGCCTGCTCGTGGAGGCGCGCCTCTCGGCGCTCGGCGTGCGGCACGGGGTTACCACCCGCCGGCTCGGCGATATGAAAGACCCCGCGAACCGGCGTGAGGCCGCGGTGCGCGTCGGCCTGCCAGAGCCGATGACGCTCAGGCAGGTCCACGGCGAACGGATTCTGGCGGGCGCCGCCGAGAATGTCGGCCGCGACGGCGATGGTTGGCTCGTCGACAAGCCTGGAATTTGCGTCGGCGTCTACGCGGCCGACTGCGCGCCGCTGTTCGTCTGGTCCGACGACGGCCGCGCGGCGGGCGTGTTTCACGCGGGCTGGCGCGGGACCGCCAAGGGCATGGCCAAAGCCGCCGTCGCGGCGTTCGCCGAGCGCCTGTCGATTCCGGCCTCGCGCCTGTGCGCCGCGATCGGGCCGCACATCGGGCCGTGCTGCTACCGCGTCGGACCCGAGTTCGAGCGCGAGTTTCCGGCGCAATCGCTGCGGCGGCGCGGCGGGGAGCTGTACTTGGATCTGGGCGCGGAAAACCGGCGCCAACTTGCCGAGGCGGGCGTCGATGAGCGCCGTCTCGGCCCGACCGCCGCGTGCACGGCGTGCGGCCGCGACGATTATTTCTCCTTCCGGAGGGACAAGCAGGACGCGCGCATGCTCGCGTTCTTGTCTCTGAACCGATGAGCTTCCAGGTTTCTCCCCGCCGAGCGATTCGCGACGCGTTTGCCTACCAGCCGGGCAAGTCGATCGCCTCCGTACAGCGCGAACTGGGCTTGAAGACCGTCGTCAAGCTCGCCTCCAACGAAAACCCGCTGGGCCCGGCGCCGCGCGCGCTGGCCGCCTACCGGCGCGCGGAGAAGTTCTCCGCGCTCTATCCTGAGGGCGCCAGCCCCGAACTGCGCTCGGCCCTGGCCCGCCATCACGGCGTGCCGCCGGAGTCGGTGATCGTGGGCAACGGCTCCGACGAGATCATCCGCCTTCTGTGCGAGGCGTTCCTGGAGCCCGAAGACGAGGCGGTCGTCAGCCAGTATGCGTTCATCCGCTTCAAGCAGCAGGCGTCGATGATGGGCGCGCGCGTCGTCGAGGTGCCGATGACGGATTGGACCCACGACCTGTCGTTGATGGCCAAGGCCGCGAGTCCGCGCACGAAGCTGATCTTCGTGGCCAACCCGAACAATCCGACCGGGACTTTCAACACGCAAGAGGAGATCGAAGGCCTTCTGGAGGCGGCGCCCAAGACTTCGCTGATCGTGCTCGACGAGGCCTACTGGCACTACGCGCGCGCGATCCCCGGCTACCCGGCCAGCCTTCCGGACCTCGTCGCGCGCCACAGCAACCTCGTCGTGCTGCGGACCTTCTCGAAGGCCTACGGGCTGGCCGGACTGCGCGTGGGCTACGGCGTGGGAAATCCGGAGCTCGTGAGTTGGCTGGACCGCATCCGCATGCCCTTCAACGTGAGCCTGCCGGCCCAGAGGGCCTGCGTGGAGGCGCTCAAGGACGAGGCCTTCGTGCGGCGCTCGGTCGCGCTCAACGAGGTCCAGCGGGCGCTGGTCGCGCGCGCGCTCGGAGACATGGGCCTGGGCGTGGGGGACTCGGCGACGAATTTCGTGTTCGCGCGCGCGCCGATGCCGGGCCGAGAGCTGTTCAAGGCGCTGCTGCGCCAAGGCGTGATCGTGCGCCCGCTCGACGAGTACGGCCTGCCGCAGCACGCGCGCGTGTCGGTGGGCACGCCCGCGCAAAACAAGGCGCTGTTCGCCGCGCTGCGCCGCGTCCTGGCGGTGCCCGCGTGAGCCGGCGCGACGGGCTTGTCGTCGCGATGGACGGCCCCGCCGGGGTCGGCAAGTCTACGGTCGGAGGCCTGGTCGCCAAGGCGATGGGCTACCGGTTCATCAACACCGGCGAGATGTACCGGGCGCTGACTTGGAAGGCGCTGGAGGAGGGCGTCGACCTCGACGACCACGACGCGGTGCTGGCGCTGGCCAAGCGTCTGCGCTGGGAGTTCAAGCCCATCGACGGAGTGGCGCTGAAGACCTTTCTTGATGGAACTCCGGTCACCTCCCAGATCCGCGAGGAGCGCGTCAGCGTCAACTCCTCGCGCGTGGCCGCTAACCCGGGCGTGCGCAAGATGCTGTCGCGCCTGCAGCGCGAGCTCGGCGAACGCGGCGCGATCGTGATGGAGGGCCGCGACATCACCACGCACGTGTTCCCGGACGCGGACGTGAAGATTTATCTCGACGCCAGCCCCGAAGAGCGCGCCTCGCGCCGCTACCGGCAGTTGAAGTCCGCCGGCCAGCCGGCCGACCGCGCCGAGATACTTGCCGCGATCCTCAAGCGCGACCTCAACGACCTCAAGCGCGAGATCAATCCGCTCAAGCAGGCTCCGGACGCTCTCGTCATCGATTCGACGCGGCTGTCGATGAAGGCGGTGGCCGGGATGATCTTGCGCCGCGTGCGCCGCGAGGCGAAGAATGGGCGGCGATGAGCGACGCGGGCGGAGCGTTGAGGCTGGCCAGCGAATACGCGGCCGAGACCTTTCTGCGGCTGCTCTGCGGGGTCTCGGTGACGGGCCTGGAGCGGATTCCGCGCCACGGGCCGCTGATCGTGGCCTGCAACCACGTCAGCCTCGTCGATCCGCCTTTGCTTGGCAGCGCCATCGCGCCGGCGCGTCGGCCGCGCTTCTTGGCCAAGAAGGAGCTTTTCGCCAATCCTTTGATGGCGGCTTTCTTCCGCTCGACGGGGGTCTTGCAGCTGGACCGCGGCTCGGCCGACCACGCGGCGATGCGCGCGGCGCTCGACGCGTTGGAGTCGGGCGGTTCGTTGGCGATCTTCCCGGAAGGCACGCGAGTGCGTCCGGGCGAGCGGAGGGCGCCGAAGCCGGGCGTGTCGTTTCTGTCGGCGCGCGCGCGCGCGCCGGTGCTGCCCGCGCGGGTGGTCGGAACCGACGCCTTCCCGCGCCGGCGCCTGGAGGTGCGCTTCGGCGAGCCTCTGGCCGCGGCGCGCGAGGCCAAGACTCACGCCGCCGCCTATGCGAGCGCGGTGATGGACGCGATTTATTCGTTGTGACGATTTAGCCTGGGGACCGGAGGAAGACATGGAGCGCACGAAAACCGAGTTGGACGCGAAGGCGTGGGAAAACGCCGGCGAAGACGCCGAGGCCGCGCAGGCCGCCGAGGGCGGAGAGTCGATGGAGGCCCTGCTGGCTCAGCAGGCGGCCACCGTCGAGAAGCTGGCCGAGCACAAGGTCGCCTGGGTCAAGGTCGTCTCCGTGACCAAGGACTCGGTGCTCGTCGACGTCGGCGAGAAGAACGAGGGGGTCATCCCGCTCGTCGAGTTCGTCGAGGATTTGGCCGCTCCCAAGGCGCCCGCTCCGGCGGCCGGGCAGCGCGTGCCCGTGCTCAAGGTCGGCGCGCGCGAGGGGCGTCTCGTGCTGTCCCACCGCAAGGCCAAGGCGCAACTCGGCTGGGATCTGATCGTCAAGGCTCACGCCGAAAAGCAGCGCGTGCGCGGCCTGGTGACTTCGACGATCAAGGGCGGATTCATCGTCGACGTCCAGGGCGTGCAGGCGTTTCTGCCCGCGTCCTTGGCCGATCTTCGGCCCGTGCGCGATCCCAAGAAGCTCGTGGGCACCGGCGTGCGCTGCTACGTCATCGAAGTCAACGCCTCGCGCCGCCAGCTCGTGCTCTCGCGCAAGGCCGTGTTGGAGGAGGAGGCCGGCAAGCGCCGCCACAAGATCATGGACGACTTGCGCCCGGGCGAAGTCAAGATCGGCCGCGTCGTGCGCGCCTCCGAGACCGACGGACTGGTCGTCGACATCGGCGGCCTGGAGGGCGTCGTGCGCGTGCCCGACATGGCCTGGGGAAAACCGGACATGAAGGCCTTCGAGCGCGGGACCAAGCTCAAGGTCAAGGTCCTCTCCAAGCCGGAGGCGGAAGGCTCGCCGGTTCAGTTGGGCGTCAAGCAGCTGCTGCCCAATCCGGCCGACGCGCTGCGCCGGCGCTTCGCGCCGAAGGCGGTGGTGTCGGGCGTCATCAAGGAGGTCGGCGCGCACGGCGTGCGCTTCGACATCGACGCCAAGACCGTGGCGTTCGTGCCCGCGGCCGAGTGCGACACCGACATCATCTACAAGCCCGGCGACCCGATCAAGGCGGTCGTGCTGGGCGTGGACTCCGCCGCGTTCGAGGTGCGCGCGTCGACCTTGCGCTACAGCGAGATCCACGACCGCAAGCGCGTCGCCCAATACATGAAGGCGCCTCCGCCCCTGACGCTGGGTCAACTTCTTCAGCCGGAGTCCGACGAGTGACCGCGGGCGTCATGGAGGAGCCGCGCGTCAAGCCGCATCGCTCCCGAGTCCGGCTGCCGCTGGGCGAGCGGGCCTTGACCGCGGTCGCGGTCGCGGCCGTGGCGGCTTTGCTTGGCGGACTGTGGTGGTCGGTGCGGCCCACGCCCCTACCGAAGCCTCGTGCGGACGCGCCCGCGCCGCCCGGCCTCGACGAGCGTCTGGCCGCGGCCCAGCAGCGGCTCAAGGAGGACCCGGAGGACATCGCCGCGCTCGTGCAGGCGGGCACGCTTCTGTTCCAGAAGGGCAAGGACTCCTACCTGGAGGCCATCGACGACCTGGAGCAGGCGCGGGACCTGGGCGCGCTGGACGCGCGCATTTTCTACTGTCTGGGGATCATGTACCAGGAAGAAGGGCTCTACCCGTTCGCATTGACCGAGTATCGGCGATTCCTGCGCCACGCGCCCGAAGACCGGGAAATCCGGCTTCTGGCCGCCAAGCTCGAATACCGGATGGGGCTGTTCGCGCCCGCGATCATGGACTACGAGCGCCTGCAGGTGCAAGCGCCCAAGGATCCGATCGTCGAGGAGAATTTGGGCTTGAGCCTGTGGGGAGGCGGCCAGCGCGACCGCGCGCAGGCGTCGTTCGAGGCGCTCAAGGCCTACGGCGGCGACTTCGCGCGCCGCGCGGAGGTCTACGAGGGCCAGTTCGCGGTGGTCGACGGCCGCTACGCGGACGCGGCCGACCATTTCGCGCGCGCGGATTTGGATGCGGGGCTGCCGCCGGGCCTTGACGCCGCCCAAGTCTACACGGCGGTCGCGATGACCGACCAGAAGCTGTCGCGCTGGGATCAGGCCCAGGCGGCGTGGCAGAAGGTCGTCGCAGCCTCGCCGAAGGATTTGAAGGCTCGAGCGGCCCTGCGTCTGGCCGCGCGCCGCGTCGAGGCGCAAAAGCGCGCCGCCGCCCGCGCGGCGCGCGCGGCGGCCCGAGCGGCGGCCCGAGCCGCGAAGACCCAGGCGAAGTGATCCTGGCTCGGCGGGGCCCGGCGTCGGCGAGCGCTCTGGCGCGCCGCTTCGGCACGCCTTTGTTCGTCTATGACGCGCGCGAGGCGCGTCTTCGCCTGCGCGCGCTGGACGCGGCCTTCCGCGCGCGGCGGCCGCTGATCTGCTACGCGCTCAAGGCCAACCCGTGCCGCGCGTTCGCGGCGTCGCTGGCGCGCGCGGGCGCGGGGGCGGACGTGGTCTCCGGCGGGGAGTTGGCGCGCGCGTTGCGCGCGGGATTTCCGCCGGCGAAGATCGTCTTCTCGGGCGTGGGCAAGACCGCCGAAGAGCTGCGCGCGGGCCTGCGCGCGGGCCTGCTCTGCTTTAACGTGGAGTCGGGCGAGGAGATGGCGACGCTCGCGCGTGAGGCGGGGCGCCTGCGTCGGCGCGCGCCGATGGCGGTGCGGCTCAACCCGGACGTGGACGCCCGCACGCACCCGCACATTTCCACGGGACGGGCCGACAATAAATTCGGCGTCGAGATCCCCGAGGCGTTGGCGCTCTATCGCCGCGCCGCGAAGGACGGCCGTCTGCGCGTGCTGGGCGCGCAGTGCCACATCGGCTCGCAGATCACGGAACTCGCCGCTTTCCGCGAGGCGGCGCGCGCCTTGGCGCGGGCCGTGGCCGAGGTCGCGGCCATGGGCGTGCGCCTGGAGCACGCGGACATGGGAGGGGGTCTGGGCGTGGTCTACAAGGACGAGACGCCGATCGAGCCCGAGAAGTTCGCGCGCGTCGTCGAGGACGCCTTGCGCGCCTGGCCGGGCCTGCGCCTGCTGCTGGAGCCGGGACGCTGGCTGGCGGCGGACGCGGGTGTTCTGCTGACGCGCGTGCTCTACAACAAGGCGACCTCGCGGCGGCGCTTCGTGGTCGTCGACGCGGCGATGACGGACTTGCCCCGTCCGGCGCTGTATGGCGCTTGGCACCCCGTGGCGCCCGTCGCGCCGCGACGCGGACCCAGGCGCCGCGTGGACGTGGTGGGGCCGGTCTGCGAGTCGGGGGATTTCCTGGCGCGGGACAGGCTTCTGCCGCCGCTGAAGTCGGGAGACCTTCTTGCCGTGGGCAAAGCCGGCGCCTACGCGTTTTCGATGAGCAGCCAGTACAATTCCCGTCCGCGGGCGGCGGAGATCGTTTTGGATGGGGGGAAAGTCATGCTGGCCCGGCGGCGGGAGACTTTGGCGGACCTGGTGCGGGCGGAGCGGTGAAGAGGGGAAAAAAGACCACGAAAGCCCCCGCGGCCCCCGTCGCGCCCGCCTCGCGAGCGATGACGGCGCGGGGACGCGCCTGGGCGTGGGCCGGAGCTGGGGCGGTCGCCGCAGGTATGGCGCTGGCCGCGTTCGCGCGCCCCTCCGGCCGCGGCGCGGCGGCGGTGGTCTGTCCGCTCTTGATCGTGGCCGGTTACGCCGCGCTCGCGGCGGGCTTGGCCGATGGCCCCCAACCCCCCGCCCCTCCTCGATAAAAAAACCGCCTCAATCCGGGCGTTCGCTGCGTCCGCGCTTGATGGTTTTTTTGGTTGCGGCGGCCATTTTTTCTCATGGTTTTTTCGTCCGCCGGATTTTGCGTGATTTCCGGCCTGCGGCGACCCCTTCCCTTTGATGGTTTTTTCGGCGGTTTGGCCCACCCCGGCATCGGCGGGATGATGGGTCATCCTGCTTGCCCGGGTCTTTCATGGTTTTTTGGAGCCGACCCACGCGGAGCCAATTTCATGAGGTCTAGGCCATCCCGGTCCCCGATTTCTTGCCTCATTTTCGCCGGTTTTTTTGCCTGGGATGGGGCTTGCGCTGCGCTCGTTCCTTGGTTTTTTCGGCTTCAATTCCCGCCGCCCGTTCTTGGCGCGTCCGCTCCGATTTTGGACGATTTTTAGCGAATTTTCCTGCAATTTCACGGCGCCGATCGGTGCCGTCTTCATGCCCTCCGACTGCCAATTTAAAAAATCTCACAATGCCGTTAGAAATCGATAAAAAATGGCTCTACGGAATGAGTTTTTTCAAGGAATGTCTGAATCGCTTTAGAGGTTGTGCAGACGCGCCGGTTGGCCCGTAAATGAAACATAATATATATTATCGTTAGTAATGGGAAGACGCGCCCGTCATGCCCCGCGTGTTCGTTTTTTTAGCCGCGGACGGTCGCCGTTAGGCGTTCGGCCAGGAGAAGTGCCCGGATTTTTCCGGCGGCGGTAAGCTCATAGCGCCGGGATCGGCGCGAGCCGGAGGAGAGGAGTTCGCCGCCGGCCACGGCGTCTTGAAGGACGCGGTCCATGCGGCCGACTGGGTAGCCCGCGGTCCGCAGCCACTTGGCCAGGGCGGCGGCGGTGGGCTTGCTTTGACCCAGCATCTGCTCCGAGGCGATGAGCAAGACCAGCGCGGCGTCGCGGCCGGTTTTGTCCGCGTCGGGGATCTTGCCGCGCAGCAGCAGTCCTCCGTTTTTTGCCTCCGCCACGGCGGCCCAGTCCACGCGCGGCTCGCGCGCCGCGGTTTGGGCGGGGGCGAGGGGCGCATGCGAGGGCGCGGGCGGTTGGCGCAGGAGAAACTCCTCGCGCTCTCGGCGCACGAACTCGGCCTCCCCCTCCGCCTCCAATTCGGCTCCGTTGGGCAGCTTCAGGCGCAGGCGGTGCGGGGTGGTCATGGTTTGATTTCGGCGTATGCTGTTTCTTTCGCCAGGAGGCTGTGGATATGTCCGGTAAATCGCCTCAATGCTCGGCTCGTGAGATTATATGTCAAATGCGATGTCTTTAAAAATATTTTAAAGACGCATAGGAGGGCATAAGTTTCCCGCCGGTGGATAACTCGGGGAGCGGCGGGGATATGTCTCGGCGGTCAGTCGTGGGCCGAGCTCCGATCGGAGCTTAGAAGCGGCCGTTGAATTCGAGGGTGAACTTGTGGGCCGAGCCCAGACTGGCGGCGGTGGCGGCGCCGGCGCGGAAGTAGGCCATGCCGGCCAGCAGGCTGAGCTGATCGCGGATCTGGTAGCGCAGATGGACGTCCCATTCCATGCCGAGCGTGCGCGAGGCGGCGGCGGAGGCCACCTGGTCGGCCATGTACAAGAAATACCCCCCATCCAGCACGACATTGCGCCAGGACGGGAAGGTGTAGCCCATGGCGACGGTGGTGATGCCGCTGTCGCCGTAGGGCAGGCCGCTGCGGGTGACGCTGGAGCCGGTCGTGGCGTAGTTTCCCCCCAGCGCCGAGTAGGGCGTGGCGCCGTAGAAATCGCCGAAGCCCGTGCGCTCCAGGCCGTCATACTGCGAGCCATGGGTGGGGTAGAAGGCCTCGTCGGTGGTGGCGGTGCCGGCCTTGTCGCCGGAGCCGCGCGCCAGGGTCATCCAGGCGATGCCGTCGCTGTCGGTGTGGTAGAACGGCTGCTTCCATTTCACTCGCGCGACCTCGGCGTTGCCGTTGTAGGTGATGCGACCGGGGGCGGGCGTGGGGCCGTCGGGAGTGGCCGAGCCTTTTTCCAGCGCGGCCTCGCCGTCGAAGAAGATGTCGCCGTAGCTGATGGAGTAGCGCAGGCTCGTGAAGCTGCGCATGGCCTTGGAGATCCGGCAGCCGTAGCCGAGCGAGGGATCGGCCGAGCAGCCGTAGTCGATGGAGTCCCCCTGCTCGTCTTCGACGAGTTCGTTGAGCTGCCACATGCCGTCGGTGGGAAGTCCCAGCGAGCCGCCGTAGAGCATCAAGTTGTTGCTGGGGCCAAGCGCATTGGGGTCTTTGTCGACGAACGCGAAGCCCTCGGCCTTCATCTGCGCCCAGGGCAGGCGCGCGCGCACGACCGCGCCGGTAAATCCCGCGCCGTTGTCGTCAAGCAGCAGTCCGCTGCCGAGCTTGTAGCTCTGGCGCCCGAGGGTCGCGTCCATGGGCAGGCCCCAGAGGTGGTTGACGCGCAGATAGGCGTTCTCAAAAAACGGGGTGAAATTGACCGACGGGTAGTACGCGGCGGCGCGGTCGAAGGGAGCGGCGATGGTGGAGCTGGAGCCGGCCACGCCGATGGCGTGAAAGAGCACGCCGACGTCGAGAGTGGTGTCCGGCGAGGCGTCGGGCAGGGCGATCTGCTGGACCTTCACGCCGAAGCGGGCGTCGTTTTCCAGCAGCGAGGCGTTGCTGTTTCCCGGCTGGGTGCCCAGCGACAGGTTCGAGTACGACACGGCTTTCATGTCGTAGGACGAGGTCACATCCACGCTGGCGGCGAGAGCGGGCGCGGCCGACAGCGCGGCCAGGGCGAGCGCGAGGCGCATCGCCGTGCATACTACCAAATCCGGTCCGTCGAAAAAGAAGCCCCCCGGCCTTTCGGCCGAGGGGCTTTGCGTCGTCCTAAGAATCGTCTCTTAGAACTTCAGGTGGAAGTCCGCGGCCAGCAGGGTCGCGGGGTTGTTCGGGTTGCCCGCCTGCGAGTTGACCGCCTTGATGAAGTTGCCGGGCTGGAAGGTTCCGCCGGACAAGGACACCGAGACATTCTCGGACTGCTGCCAGTTCAGGTCCAGGTCGTACTCGTTGCCGAGGAAGCCGTTGCCGGCATTGTGGCCGTTGGACATGAGGGCCGCGGTGTCGGCGTTCTGGAAGCGGAAGTTCCACCAAGACACCCCCGCCGTCAGCTTGCTCAGCGACGCCGGGGTAAACTTGGCTCCCGCGCCGATGACCACCAAGCCGCCGACGCTGGCGTTGTTCCAGTTGGCGCCGTTGAAGCCGTAGCTGGTTCCGCCGTTGGCGGTGTAGCCGTAGCCCGTGGTCAGGAACTGGCCGTAGATGTCGCCCGGCCGGTAGTCGCCCGCCACGCCTTGGAAGGCGCCGGCGGTGGAGTTGGCGTTGCGCCCGTCCGCTCCGGAGCCGATCGCAAGCTGGCCCCAGCCGGTGGCGGCGCCGACATTGCTCACGTCGATCTTGTCGCCGAGGTCGAGCTTGGCCGCCCAGCCGGTGTAGTTGGCGTCGCCGGCCGTGGAGGTCAGGCCCGCGGGGCGATACTGGCCGAAGTCCTTGGCCACCTCGCCCTTGACCCAGGCGCCGCCTATCGTGGCCTTGCCCTTCAGGTCCAGGACATACAGCATGTCGTCGGCCTGCACGGCGTTCGCGTTGGGCGCGGCGGCGGTGCCTGAGTTGACCGTGTCGCGGTAGTACAGCGCCAGGGCGCCCGAGGTGTTGTCGGTGGGCTTGGCGTTGGCCACGACGCCCCACAGGGTCTGGTCGTAGGAGTTGTTGGCGGTCGGGTTGAACCCCCCGTAGCTGCTGTAGATCACCGGGTTCGTGTTGACGCCGAACTGATTGGCGGCATACAGTTTCGAACCGAAGGCCATCACGCCCACCTTGTCTCCTTGCCAGTCGAGGCGTGCGGCGTCCAGCGCCGTCACGCCCATGCCGTAGAAGTCATGCGGGCCGTAGTAGGCCACCAGATCGCCCTTCTCGCCGTAGAACTGCCGGCCGATCTTGGCGTCGACATTGCCGAGGAGGCCCTTGACCTGGACATAGGCTTCGTCGACCAAGAGTCCGTTCAAGGCGCTCATGAGGCTTTGCGAGGGGCCAGGCATGTTTTTGCCATTCGCGGGGCCGTTGGTCGCATTGCCGCCGATGTTGAGGTTGTTGTTGTTCTGGTAGTTGCTGTAGTCGTTGATCGGCTGTCCGCCCCAGGCCATGTCGTACTTGTCCAGCGTCACGTGCGCGTGCACGTTGTCGAGCATGTCCCAGTCCGTCTTGAGCGTCAGGCGCGTCAGCACGGAGTTGAGGCTGTCGTAGCTCTTACTGTTGAAGTCCGTCAGGTTGTTCCCGTCCACGCCCATCACGTCCATGCCGCCGCTGAGCTGCAGGTTCTTGAGCAGATCGGCGTTGGCCGCGGCCGGAAACAGCAGGGCCAGAGCCAGCGTCGATCCCAGGAGCTTTTTCATTGCGAGGTGGTCCTCCTTTGAGTTATTCCGCGCCCCGACTTCGGCGAGGGCGGACACGGACGAACGAACGGCAGAAATGTCGCGTGATAAAACAATTTTTCCGCACCGGCGTCAAGCAACGGTCATGCCGTTTTCGTGCGCGCGCGGCACGGCGATTTTTAGGGGAAAAGCCTTAATTCGTCTTGGCTTTGGTGGCCGTCAGGCGCGCCTCGGCCATGTCGGCCCAGGGGGTCTGAGGGTACATGAGGGCGATCTTCTGGTAGGTGGCCTGCGCGGCCGCGGCCTGGCCTTCATCCGACTGGCAGCGGGCCATGGTCGACAGCACCAGCGGCGCCAGCAAGTCGCCGGAGCGATTGTCGATGAACGATTGCGCGGAAGACACGCAGCGGTCGGCCTTGCCCGCGGCGGCCAGCGTCTGCACCTGGTCGGCCAGCGCGTAGCCGCGCAGGTTCTCGGGCGCGGACTCGGCCGCCTTTTGATAGGAGTCCAGCGCCAGGTCGTATTGCCCGGAGGCGTAGCGCAAGTCGCCGTCGAGCAGGCGCGCCATCGTCTGGACCGCGGCGCCGCCCCCCCCCGCCTGCGCGCGCGCGATCAGCGGCTGCGCGTCGGCGATCTTGCCCTCGCCGGCGTCGGACTCGGCCGCGATCAAATCATTCCAGGCGGCGTCGCGTCGCGCGCGGCGCGCGTAGACGGCGACGCTCGCCACCGCCGTGGCGACCACGATTCCGGCCAGAATGCCCGCGGCCTGGGCGCGGTTGGCCAGGACCCACTCCAGGGCCACCTCGACGGCATCCTTGAGTTCGTCGTGCTTGAGGTCGGACTTGGCCGACCAGTGTTTTTTGTCGGAGATGGGCATAGGCGTCTAGGATATCAAATCAGCGGGCACGGATATTCGGCGACAAAACGGTTGCCCCGAGAGGGAATCGAACCCCCATCTTCTCCTTAGGACGGAGTAGCTCTATCCATTGAGCTATCGAGGCGCGAGACTATTCTACCAACTCCGCGCGGCCACGCGGGTCAGTAGGCGATCAGGGATTCGACGCGGCGCCCGGGAAGCTTCCGGCGTCCGTTCAGAAAGCCCAGCTCGATCAAAAACGCCGCGCCGACCGCGACGCCGCCGACGCTCTCGATCAGCGTAAACGCCGCCTCGGCCGTGCCGCCCGTGGCCAGCACGTCGTCGACGAGAAGGACTTTCGCGCCGCGCGCGAACGCGTCCGCGTGGGCCTCCAGCGTGTCGGTGCCGTACTCGAGCGCGTAGCTGGCCGACTTGACCGCGCGCGGAAGCTTCCCCTTCTTGCGGATGGGGACCACGCCCGCGTTCAACTTCAGCGCCAGAGCCGGGGCGAACAGGAATCCACGCGATTCGATGCCCGCGACCACCTGCACGCCGGCGTTCCGGAACGGCTCGGCCATGCGCTCGATGAGATCGGCGAACGCGCGCGCGTCGGCCAAAAGCGGCGTGATGTCCTTGAAGACGATGCCGGGCTTGGGAAAGTCCGGAACATCGACGATGCGGGTCTTGAGATCGATCATTTCTTGCGTCCGGCGGGAGCCGAGAACATGAGCTTGCGCGGCGCGCGGCGGATGAACTGCGGAGAGGTGGGCGCCGTCTTGCGGCCCTCGGGTATGGTCTGGCCCAGGATGTCGGTCTTCAGGCGCGGGCGATCGAAGCCGGGCTGCAGGTTCGTGTGCCCGCGGCGCGAGCCTTCATCCAGGTCGATGAGCCCCATCCGGTTGGCCACGCGGCGCAGGCGCAGGAGCGCGCGCTCCTCGATCTGGCGGATGCGCTCGCGCGACAGGCGCAGGCGCTTGCCGACTTCCTCCAGCGTCATCGCGGTCTGCCCCGTCAGTCCGTGGCGGAATTCCAGGATCATCCGCTCGCGGTCGCCGATCTCGCGCAGGGCCTGGTGAAGCTCGTCGTGGAGCTTGAGCACGCCGATGACCTGCTCGGGAGACTGAGCGCTCGTCTCGGCGATCATGTCCTCGACGGTGATCGAGTCGTCCTCGGAGTCGATGGGCGCGTCGAAGGAGCCCATGCCCTTGGCGGCCTCCGCGGCGTCCAGAACGCCGCGGACCTGGCGCGCCGTCCAGTGCATCGCGCGAGCCATCTCGGCCAGAGACGGGTCGCGTCCGAGCTTGGCGTGCATCTTCTCCCACATCTTCAGCCACTTGCGCAGCGCTTCCCACGCGTGCGGCGGGATGCGGATGGTCTTGGACTGCTCCTCGACCGCGCGGCGGATGGACTGCTCGATCCAATAAGACGCGTAGGTCGAAAAGCGGTAGCCCTTCTTGGGCTCGAACTTGTCGATGGAGTGCATCAAGCCGAGGTTTCCCTCCTCGACCAAGTCCATGAACTCGATGCCCTGGCGGTGGTATTTCTTGGCGATGGGCACGACCAGGCGCAGGTTGGCCTCCATGATGCGCTGCTTGGCGGCCTGGTCGCCCTTCTTGGCTTTCTTCCAGAGCTCGTGCATCTCCTCGCGCGAGACCTGCGCGAGCTTCTGGATGCCCTTGAAATACTGGCTGATCGTGTCGGTCGACGTTTCCATCGTTCTCCTAGCGCCTGATCGTGAATCCCCGCTCGCCCCGAGGCCGTCGCTCCTGCACCTCGATCGCGTCCACGGCCGCCGCGGGAGGGCCCGCGCGCAGACGAGAGACGAACTCGTCTAGCGCTTGCGGCTCCCCCTCGGCCTCGACTTCCACCGTCCCGTCGTCTCGATTGCGCGCCCAGCCCGACAGACCGAGCTCCTGCGCCGCGGCGCGCGCGAACCAACGATAGCCCACCCCCTGGACGGCCCCCATCACGCGCAGGCGTCGACGCGTCAAGGGCGAGGGCGCGGGCATTCTAGTGATTTGTCAAGGCCGGACGCAAGCGAAAGGCCGACCCCCGAAGACGAGGGCCGGCCTTTCGTCCAAATGGTCGGGGTACTCAGGCTTGAACTGAGAACCTCTTGGTCCCGAACCAAGCGCTCTGCCAATTGAGCTATACCCCGTGCGACGACGAGTTCCGCGCCTGGGGTCGGGGACACAGGAATCGAACCTGTAGCCTCTCCCACCCCAAGGGAGCGCTCTACCATTGAGCCAGTCCCCGGCCTCAGGCGCGGCCGGCCTCAACGGCCGAACTCGTCCAACAGCATTCTAATTTCTTTTTTGACTTCGCGCAACAGCTTCAACGCCGGTCCGGCGTCGGCCGCCGAGGCCGCGGACGCGGACGCGGGGCCGCCGCGGCGGCGCTCGATGAGCGCGCGCCGCGCGCCCGCCAGCGTCAGCTTGCGCCGGACCATCAAGTCCTTGATCTCCAAGATCAGCGAGAGGTCCGCGCGCGTGTAGCGGCGGTGTCCCCCCGCGCGGCGCGTCGGGCGCAGGCCGCCGAAGCGCGTCTCCCAGTAGCGCAGCGTGTGCGCGGGCAGTTGGGCCAGGCGGCAAGCCTCGCGCATCGAGAAGAACTCCCGCTCGGGCGGGAACGGAAGGTCCATGGCGTCTGGGGTCGCGCGTCAGTCGAGGAGGTTCTTGGACGCCTTGAAGCGCACGCCGCGCCGCGCGGGCACGGAGACCTTCTCGCCGGTCTTCGGGTTGCGGCCGACGCGCGGGCGCCGGGGCTTCACGCGGAAGGTCCCGAAGTTGGAGATCACGACTTTTTCCCCGCGCGCCAGCGCCTGCGCGATCGCGTCGAAGGTCGTCTGCACGGCCAAGGCCGCCTCGCCGCGCGTGGCCAGGACCTTGGAGACCGACTTGATGATGCCCAGCCTGTTCATGCCTCGCCTCCCTTCGGGCCTTGTCGGCCCTCGTCGCCGGGCTTCTTGCCCAGGTCCTTGAAGATGTCCTCGGGGCGGATGTTCTTGAGGTCTTCCTTGAACTTCTCGACCTCGTCTTCGGTGATCGGCTTGGTCAGCGTCTGGCAGCGCGCGAACACCGACTCGTCGACGAAGATCGGGCAGCCCGCGCGCACCGCGACGGCGATCGCGTCGGAGGGGCGGCTGTCGAGGATCTCCTCGCGCTTGCCGTCGCCCACGTGCACGCGCGCGTAGAAGGTGTTTTCCTTGATGTCGCTGACGACGACCTTCTTGACCTCGAAGCCCATCTGCCGTATTCCGGCCAGCAGAAGGTCGTGCGTCAGCGGGCGCGGCAGGACGATGCCCGAGAATCGGATCGCGATGGCTTGGCCCTCGGAGATGCCGATCCAGATCGGCAGCACGCGGTTGCCGACGGTCTCCTCCAGCATCAGGATGCACTCGTTGACCGTCGTGGCCAGCGAGCAGATGCGGACCTCGGTCTCTTGGGGAGGACGCGCGTCTTCGTTCTTGGGTTTTTCCGATTTCGCCATGGTCTTTCTCCCGGGCTAGGAACGGAAGCCCAACGCCTCCAGGACGCCGCGCGCGGGAACTCCCTGCGTGGCGCGGTAGATCGCGGAAATCAGCGGCGCCTTCACGCGGCGGCGCAGGCACAGGGCGCGCGCGCCCGCCGCGGCCTCCACTCCCTCGACGACGGTCGGAATCTCGGCTTGCGCGCGTGCGGGCGTCAGGCCCTGGCCGAGCTTCTCGCCGTAGGCGCGGTTGCGCGACTCGCCCGAGGTGCCGGTGGCGATCAAATCTCCCAGGCCCGAGAGGCCGTAGACCGTGTCGGCGCGGCCGCCGCAGGCGCGAATCAGGCTCGACATCTCGGCCAAGCCGCGCACGAGCAGGGCCGCCTTCGTGTTCGCTCCGGCGCCAAGCCCATCGAGAATTCCCGCGCCCACGGCGATCGCGTTCTTGAGCGAGCCGCCGAGCTCGACGCCGACGCGGTCGGGCCAGGGCGTGACCGAGATCGTTCCGCCGTGCAGGACCTCGGCCAGGCGCGCGGCGCGCGGGACCGCGGGGCCGCCGAGCAGCAGCGAGGTTGGCACGCCTCGCGCGACTTCGCGGGCGAAGCTGGGGCCGCTGAGCGTCCAGACGCGCCCGCGCACCGCCGGAAGCTCGCGGGCGATCACGTCGCCCATCGTCGCGAGCGTGCCCGGCTCCACGCCCTTGGACGCGTTGACCGCGGCGGCGTTCGGCGCCGGGCGCGCGCGCTCGCGCAAAGCGCGCGCGGTCGCGGCCACGGCGCCGGAGGGCACGGCGAACAGCAGCACGCTCGCCTCCGCCGCGGCGGCGGGCAAGTCGCTGTGCACCTGCACGCGCGCGTCGAGCTCGAAGCCGGGGATGAGCTGGTGGCGGCGCGTGCGCGCCAGCGCCGCGGCGACCTCGGGCACGAATTCCCACAGCCGCACGCGCGCGCCGCGCTCGGCCAAGTGCTCGGCCAAAACGACGCCCCAAAGTCCGCCGCCCAGCACGCAGACGTCTTCTTTGGGTTTAGGCGGACGGGCCATGGATGCCGAGCTCCCGGTTTTGGCGCAAGCGCCGGATGTTGGGGATGTGTTTATAGACGATCAACGCGGCCGAGGCGACGGCGGCGGCCACGTCCGCCCCGGGGGCGCCGAAGGCGGCCGCGGCCGCGGGCAGCACCGTCGCGCCGACCATCGAACCCACCGAGATGTGGCCGGAGACGAACACCGCCGCGGCGAAAGCGGCCATCGCCACGGCCATGGGCCCCGGCAGAAGCGCCAAAAACACCCCTCCCGAGGTCGCCACGCCCTTGCCGCCGCGAAAACCCAGGAAAATGGTCCAGTTGTGGCCGACCACCGCGGCGGCTCCCACCGCGATGGCCGCCGCGTCGCCGCCCGGAAAAACGCAGCGCGCCAGGCACACGGGCAGGTAGCCCTTGAGCGCGTCGACGAAAAGAGTGACCGCGCCGGCAAACGCCCCCGCGTTGCGGTAGACGTTGGCGGTGCCGGGGTTTCCCGAGCCGCGCGTGCGGATGTCGTAGCCCTTCAGGCGCTTGACCACGAGATAGCCCGTGGGTACGGCGCCGGAAAGGTAGCCGAGTGCGACCAGCGCCGGGAAGCGAAAATCCATCGTTAAATCCACGGCAATCCTAGCATTCGGCGATCATGGCCTGCAATCGTCTCCAGTTTTCCGCCGTCACGCGAAGGCGGTAGCGCAGACCCCCGCCCAGCGGGCGGCGGCCGAGGACTTGGGCGCATTCATACAGCCGCGCGGCGATCGCGGATTTTTCCGCGGGGATGTCCAGCTCACGCTTGAGCCAGCGCTCCTCCAGCGCGCGCTCCACTCGCGCCAGCGCCTCCTCCACGCCCGCGCCGCTGTGCGCCGAGATCTGGACCGCCTCGGGGCGGCGCCGCGCCAGGTCGGCGCGCGCCTCGGGGCTCAGTCGATCGGACTTATTGAGGACGAGCACTCGCGGGATGCCGGCCGTGTCGAGATCGCAGAGCGTGGCCTCCACCGACGCCTGCTGGGCGTCGAGCTCCGGCGAGGACGCGTCGCCGACCACGAGCAAGACGTCGGCCGACTCAGCCTCCTCGAGCGTCGAGCGAAACGCCGCGACGAGCGTCGTGGGAAGGCGCTGGATGAAGCCGACGGTGTCGGTCAGCACGGCCCAGCCGCCCTCGGGCAGGCGCACGCGTCGGGCGGTGGGATCGAGGGTCGCGAAGAGCTTGTCGTCGGCGTAGGCGGCCCTCTCGCCGACGAGGCGGTTGAGCAAGGTGGACTTGCCGACGTTGGTGTAGCCGACGAGCGCGATCTGGGGCACGGGCACGCCCGCGCGGCGCTCGCGCCTGAGGCCGCGCGCCGCGCGCACGCGCTCGAGGTCGGCGTCGAGGTGCGAGATGCGCCTCTGGATGTGGCGGCGTTCGTACTCGAGCTTGCGCTCGCCGGGGCCGCGCGTGCCGATGCCGCCGCCCTGCTGCGAAAACGATCGCCACGCGCCGGTGAGCCTGGGCAGCATGTAGGACAATTGCGCGAGCTCCACTTGAAGCGTGCCCTCGCTGGTGCGCGCGCGCTGGGCGAAGATGTCGAGAATCAGGCGCGTGCGGTCGACGACCTTGCGCCCGGGCAGGGCCTTCTCCAGGTTTTTCTGCTGGCCGGGCGAGAGCTCCTCGTCGAAGATCACGGTGCCCGCGCGCAAGCCCGCGCACATGCCGGCAATCTCGGCGACCTTGCCCGAGCCCACGAGCGTGGCGGGGTGGAAGCGCTCCAACGCCTGCGACGTCCGTCCGGCCACGACCGCGCCGGCGGTCTCGGTCAGGCGTTCGAGCTCGGACAGGCTCGAGCGGATGAGCTCGGGCCTGGACTTGGGGCCAACGCCCACCAGCACCGCGCGCTCCACCGGCGCGCGCGTCTCGCGCGCACGCCTCACGCGCGGGCTCCGGCGGCGCCTGCCAGCGCCGCGCGCGCGAGCGCGAGCGTGCGCGCGGGGCTTTCGCAGGCGTCGATCGCCGCGCCCTTCAACTGGCCGCGAAACCAGGTGCGCTGGCGCTTGGCGTAGGCGCGCGTGGCGCGCTGGAATTCGGCCAGGCCGTCCTCGGACGAGAGTTCGCCGCGCAGCACGGCCAGAGCCTGCGGGTAGCCGAGGCTCGACAGGCCCGGCTCGTCGCCGCGAAAGCGCGCGGGCACCAGAGCCTCGAGTTCGTCGAGAAGGGCCGGCCACATCGCGCGCGCGCGCGCGTCCAGGCGCTCGGCCAGAGCCGCGGGGGGCCAAGTCAAAATCAAGACGGCGTCGGGACGCATTCCCCCCTCGCGTCCGCGCGCCCAGAGTTCGCTGATGGGTCGTCCGGTCAGGCGCGTGACTTCCAGCGCGCGCACCAGGCGCTGGATGTTTCCGGCGGGGATGCTCATCGCGGCGGCGGGGTCCAGGCGCGCCAGTTCCTCATGCAGGACCTCGCGTCCCCGCGTGCGCGCCAGTTCATTGAGCCTCGCGCGCAGGCTTGGATCGGCCGGCGGAAGGGGCGCCAGACCCTCGGTCAGCGCGCGCAGGTAGAGCCCGGTGCCGCCGCAGACGACGACCGCGCGCGCGCGCGCGCGGATTTCGGCGATCGCCGCGCGGGCCTCGCGCAGAAAGCGCCCCGCGTCGTAGGTCTCGGCCGGGTCGGCGCAATCGATCAAGTGGTGCGGGATTTCGGCGCGCAGGGCCGCGGAGGGCTTGGCCGTGGCGGCGTCGAGTTCCCGGTAGACCTGGCGCGAATCGGCCGACACCACCTCGCCGCCGAGCTCGCGCGCCAGCGCTGCGGCCAGTTCCGTCTTTCCCGAGCCGGTGGGGCCGGCGACGACGATCACGCCGCT
>JAJZQS010000017.1:0-10806 GCA_021806745.1 bacterium | reverse complement strand
CCGCTATTTCTTCCAGTGCGGGGCTTTGGCCGGCTTGGCGCACAAGGAGTGGAAGCGGCAGTCGGGCACGCAGGCCTCGGGCAGGCGCAGAGCCAGGCGCGTCTCGCAGTCGGCGTTGTCGTCGGCCATCGCGGCGATGCGCTCCTGGGCCTTCTTGGCGATGCTCGCAAATCTCAAGCCGACGCTGTAGGTCTCGCCTTTTTGATGCACGCGCACCACGGAGGCTTCGATCTCGGTCTTGTCCAGGCCCGGGATGGCGAGCACCATCGAGAAGTTCTTGGCCTGCGGCGGCGCGCAGAACATCAGCAGCGACATGCCCCCGGCCGACAGGTCGGTCATGATCACGGGCTGGTCGTGCGCGCCCGCGCCGTCCATCTCCAGGGAGATCGGCTCGACCATCCCCTCCACGACGCTGAAGCGGCGGTGCTGGCGGCGCTCGGCTCCGGACTTCTTGTCGCTCATCGGCATTCTCCCAGAAGCGTTCGTTTCGCGATCCCGGTCGCGAGGACCGAGACCAGCTCTCCCGGCCGCGCCGGGCCCGTCCACCTCACGCGAAAACCGTCCCGCGTGCGTCCGTAGCCGCCGTTCTCGTCCAAGACCTCGAGCGTGCGTCCGACGCGCGCCTTCAGCGCGTCCTCGGCGAAGCGGTCGCAGAGTGCGTTGAGGCGCGCCAGACGCTCCTCCTTGACCGCTTCGGGCACGTCGTCGGGCAACGCGCGCGCCGACTCGGTGCCCTCGCGCGGGGAATACTTGAACGCGTAAGTCCACGCCGGCCGCAGGCGCTCGACGAGGTCCAGCGTGCGCCTGAAATCCTCGTCCGTCTCCGTCGGAAATCCTACGATAATGTCGGTGGACAGTTCAACGCGCGGCAGCGCCGCGCGCAGGCGAGAGGCCAGCGCCAGAAAGCCTTCGCCGCCGTAGTTGCGGCGCATGAGCGCGAGCACCCGGTCGCTGCCCGATTGCGCGGGCAGATGCGCGTGGTCTCCGGCGCCGGCGACCTCGCCCATGGCCGCGATGAGCTCGTCATCGAAGAATCGCGGATGCGGGCTTTCGAAACGCACGCGGCGCACGCCCTCGACTCCGGAGACCGCGCGCAGCAGGTCGGAGAACTTGGCGGGCTTTCCGCCCGGGCCGGGGCCGCGCCAACTGTTGACCGTCTGGCCGAGCAGAAGGATCTCGCGCGCGCCGGCGGCGGCCTTCACGCGCGCCTGCGCGAGCACCGTCTCCCAAGGCCGGTAGACCTCGCGCCCGCGCACGCTCGGCACGATGCAATACGAGCACGAGTAATTGCAGCCGCGCATGACCGTGACCGGAGCGCAGACGGCGGCGTCGGCTCCGGCGGGCGCCGCGCTGCCGCCCGCGCCCGCCAGCGCGCCGAGTTTTCCCGCCAGCGCGTCGCCGAGCAGGCGCGGGTATTCGTCGATGGACTTGGCGCCGACGACCATGTCCACGTGCGGAAAGCGCTCCCGGATCCAGTCCCCCAGCCGCTGGGCCGCGCAGCCGGCCACGATGAGCACGCGGCCGTCGTCTTGGTCCTTCCAGGGCTTGAGGCGGCCGATCAGCGACAGAGCTCGGTCCTCGGCGTGTTGGCGCACGGTGCAGGTGTTGAGAATGATCGCGTCGGCGTCCTCTGGCTCGGACGCGGCGCGAAAGCCCTGCGCCAGCAGCGGCGCGGCGAGTTCGCCGGCGTCGGCCGACGACATCTGGCAGCCGAAGGCGACCACATGCAGCTTCATGATCGCGTCACACGGAAATAGACCACGCGCATCTCCTCGTCGCCGCGGATGTCGCGGCCGTTGGCGAAGCTCAACTTCTCGCGCAGTTCGGCCAGCGTCACGCCCTCGCAGCGCGCCAGCGCGTCGTCGAGCTTCGAATACGGGCGAAGCTCGACGGCCACCACCACCAGCCGGCCGCGCTCGCGGCCGTGCTTGTCGACGAGCTGAAGCTCGTCGCCGGCCTTGAGGTCGGCGTCTTCGGGGTCGTAGGCCGGCGAGCAGGTGGCGGACTTTCGCCCGGACAAGACGGCCTGGATCATCGTCTCGCCCAAGCCTCCGTCGCCGTACCAGCCGAAGCGGAATCGCTTCACCGACGAGATTATATCACTTCGCGGGCGGCGGCGGGCGCCAGCGAAGATTGTCCAATGCCGTGGAGGCCTGGTTGGGGTCGACCAGAGTGTGCGCCAATGGCGGAAGATTCGTCAGAATGTCCCTGCCGCCGATCATTCGGTCGCCGGGAACGGCCAAGATCAGTCCGTCTCCTCCGGGCAAGCGCGCGGCGCGTACGGTCGCGAAGGCTCGGCGCAGGTCGGCGGCGACCTCGTCTAGATTCGCATCGTCGGCGAACAGGGCCGGCAGGATGACGGCCGCCGCGCCGTTGGCGCCCAGACGCGAGCGAAGCCGGGCGAGGCCTCTCGCGGACAACTGGCGGCGTCGCGCCGCGGCGTTCCACGGCGAGGCGAGCGTCAGCAGCGCGGCGTCGGCCCCGCCGGGGGCGGTGTCGAGCTCCACGCGCCAGGGCGAGCCGAACTCGGCGTCCAACGCGCGCGCCGAGGCGGCGTCGGCGTCGAGCACGGTCAGGCGGCACTTGAACGCCCTCGCGGCCAGCACGGACTGCAGGCCGGGAGGATCGACGAGCGCGATCCGGCAGTCGGCGTCGCGCGGACTTTGGCCCAGCGCCGCCAGCAGCGCCAGCCCCGCGGCCGCGGGGTCGTCGCGCTGGATCACGCCGTCGCGCAGCAAGTCCCGTTCGCCGCGGGAGAAGCGGTAGGCCGACCAGTCGGCGCTTCCGTCGTCCGCGTCGGCCAAAAAAACGCCGCCGGGATAGAGCGCGTCAAGCCGCGCGGTCCAGGCTTGCCGCAGCGCGCCGGGAGCGCCGGCCGCCGCGACCGCGGCCAGCAAGACGAGCGCGGCCAGCGCGCGGCTGCGCGGCGAGCGCGGCGCCGTCCACGCGCGCGAGCGCCAGACAGAGTAAAGCGCGAGCGCGGCGCCGGCCGCGGCGAGGGCGATCTCGCAGGGCACGGGCGGCGTCGCCGCCGCGGCGAGCACGCCGACGCTCCCGCCCGCCCACGCGCCCGCGGCCGTGCCGCCGCCCCGAAGCGCGCGGCACGCGCACCAAGCGCCCAGCGCCAGCCACGCCGCGGGCTGAGCCAACAGAAACCAAGGCGCGTCTCCCCAGCCCCGGAACAGGAAGACGGGATTCGGCGAGTTCTGTCCCAGAAACCGGATCAGCGACGGCAGCGCGGCCAACAGCGCGCCCGAGGCCGCGCCCCACAGGGGGCGAGCGCTTTCCTCGGGCGCGGCCGCGGCGGCGGCCGCGAGCGCGCCCGCGCCGGCCGCGGCCGCGGTCAACGCGAAGCCCAGCAGAGCGTCGCCAGACCAGAGGCCCAGGAGCCTGGCCGCCGCGCCGGCGGCCAAGGAGGCGGTCGCCGCCGCGGCGGGCGGCGCCTCGGCGGCGGCCAGCGCGGCCGCCGCGCACAGCGCGGCCAGCATCGAAGCGGCGTGCGGCGCTTGCTCCAGGCCCGCGCGAAGCGCCAGGGCCGAGGCGGCTAGGACCAGCGCCGCGAGCGCGCGCCGTCTCATTTGCGGGAGCGGCAGTCGCGGCAGAGGCCGTAGACCTCGTGTCGGTGCCAGCGGGCCTGAAACCCGGCCTGGCGGCAGGCCTCGTCTTGGATCGCCTCCAGTTTCGGCCAGCGCACCTCCTGGATGCGACCGCAGTCCACGCAGATCAAATGGTCGTGATGCGGGCGCTCGAGATTGATCTCGTAGCGCGGCACTCCGTCGCGCCCCACCACCGGCGCGGCCAGCCCGGAATCCTGCAGCGTTTTCAAGGTCCGAAACACGGTGGCTCGGCCGACGCCTTGTCCGCTGAGGGCGCGGTGGATTTCCTCTTGGCTGAGGTGGCGGTCCGAGGTCAGCAGCGCGCGCAGGATCGCCAGGCGCTGATTGGTCAAGCGCAGGCCGTTGCTTGAGAGATGTTCGGCGAACACGCGCACCGCCCGTTTGGCGAACGCCGCGCGGGCGGGCCGCTCGCCGTAGATGATGAGTTCGCGCACGGCGATAGGGTACCGGATCGCGTCCGGGCCGTCAAGCGCGCGACGCGGCGCGACACATTTCCGTCATCGCCGCGTGCTACAATCGGCCCATGGTGCGCTTTGGCGCGTGCGCGTTGGCCCTGGTTTTGTGCGCGTCCGCGGCCGCGGCCCAAGGACAGCCGGATTCCGGCGCGCTGGCCGCGCCGGGAGCGCCGCCTTCGCCGGGCGCGGCCGCCGGCGGGCCCATCGCCGAAACGCCCGCGCCGAAGCCCGCACCCAAGACCCCGCGCCCGCGCAAGCCCGCAAGGCGCGTCAAGACGAAGGCGCGCCGCCGCCCCGCCGGACGAAAAGTCGCCGCGAAGACCCCCGCGAAGGCCGCCGCGAAGAAGCCTGCGCCAAAGCCCGCGCCGATGCCCGCCACTCCCGATCCGGGAAGACACCCGGCGCCGCCGGCGGCGCCTCCTCCTTCCCCGCCCGTTCCGGTGACGCCGATCCAGCCGGCCAATCCGTAGGCCGCGGCCGCGAATTTACAGCCGCTCGACCGCCGAGGCCGGAATCCAGCCGCGCGCGCCCTCTTTGAGCAGCCCGACGTCCAGCCAGGAGCCGGAAGCTCCCAGCACGCGCACGCGCCGGCCCTCCGGGACGGTGAAGGCCACGTCGAAGCTCTCGCCGGGGCCGTGACGCAATTCCGCTTGGGAGGCGATCACGACTCCGCGTCCTGGAGGCAGCGCCGCCCGCAGGCCGAGCCACCAGAGTCCAAACATCGCCCAGACCACGGCCGCCGACGCCGCCCACGGACGCAGGGCCTCTCGCCGCCGGGGCAGGGCGAGCGCCGCCGCCGTCAGCAGAAGCGCGGCCCAGGCCGCCAGCCAATGCAGTCCCGCGAGCTCGCGTTCGGACAGCTCCGTGAACAGTCGGAACAGCAGCGGCGGCGTTCCCGGCGGCACGAAGTCCTCGCCGGCTTTGCGCAGCGCGAAGGCGAGGTTGTCGCGCGCGTCGGAGTCGCGCGGATCCAGTTCGAAGGCGCGCTCGAAGCTGGCGATCGCCGGACCCAGCCGGCCGGACTTGTAGAGCGCGTCGCCGAGGTCGTATTGAAGCTCGGCGTCGTCCGGCGAGGCCGAGGCCAGCGCGCCGAACGCGGCGGCGGCGTCGGCGTAGCGGCCGGAATCGTAGAGCGCTTTGGCCGAGGCGAGCGCGGCGGCGGGCGCGCCGGCGGCCGCCGAGCGCGCCGCGCACGCGAACACGGCGGCGGCCAAGACGAGGGCGTTCATCGGGCGATCTCCTGGTCCAGTTGCTTGATCAAAGTCACGACCTCCTCGGCGAAGCGGCGAACCTCGTCGGGCGCCCCGCCGCCGGGCGCGAAGCGGCGCAAGTCCGCTTCTTCCCAAACCGAGCCCAAGCGCTCCAACGCGGCGTCGGACGGAGCTCGGCGCAGGGACCGCAGGCCTTCCCGCGCCGTCTTCCAGGTCAGTCCGGCCGCGGGCACGCCGAGCTTGTCGGCCACGAAAGCCGCGAGAGCCTCGTCGACGCGGGCCGCCGCGCCCCCGGGGTCGGTCTCGGCCAAGGCGGGAACGGCTTTGAGGCGCTCCTCGGCTTTTCGCCGCGCGTCGCGAAAGCGCCGCCCCTGCGGATCGGCGTCGGCGGCGCGTCGGCGCCAGTCCGCGAGCGCGGCCGCGCCCAGGACCAGGAACGGAACGGCGTGCCAGGGGCCGAGGTCCGCGAACGCGGCCAGCGCCCGCGACGGCCGGTGAGCGTCCGAGTCGGTCTTTAGATAGCGGATGTCGTCGCCGAAGGCGGTCACGCCGGGCGCGGCCTCGGAGACGGGAGCGGTCGCGGTCGCGGCGGCGGCCGAGGCGTCGCCGGGCGCCACATGCAGAGTGATCGGGGCGGTCTGCGCGAGGGCGTAGGCGCGGCGCGCGGGATCGAAATACGGAAAGCGGAAAGAGGGGATGGTCATGTCGCCGGAGACGCGCGGGACCAAGACGGTGCGGAAGGTCTTGCTTCCCCCCACGCGGTCGCCGACCGTGGTCGTTTGCGCGCTCGATTCGGTGTCGAAAAAGCGCGCCGAGGAGAGATTCGGCTTGGGCGGTTCCGGGATCGATTTCATGTTCCCCTCGCCCGAGACCGTCACGGTGAGCGTGACGGCCTCTCCGGCCTTCACCGCGGTCCGGTCCGCGGCGGCCTTCGCCGACAGGCGCCCGACCACGCCGGTGAAATCCGCCGGCTTTCCGGCGGGCGGCGCGTCGACGCGCACCACGACGGGATCGGAATGCAGGGCGACCGTCTGCGGAGCGGTCAGCAGGCTGCCGAAAAATCCCGAGCCGAAAGGATCCGATTCGGGGCGCAACACCTGGGCGTGCACGGTCGCCGGAGCGATGACCAGACGGCCCGGCTGGATCGCGAACAGCGCGGTCTTGATCTCGGAATAGGCGTAGGGGCGGCCGTCGATCATCGTGGTGCCGTTGCGCACGGGAGGGAGGTTCTCGGTCAAAAATCCGGTCAGGTCGGGAGCCTCGTATTGCTGGTTGCCGACCAGGCGCGCGTCCTGGGAGTACAGGAATCGGACCGTCAGGGTGATTTGCTGGTTGACCAGCGCGTGCGGGCGGTCGACGCTGGCCACGACCATCGCCGCGGGCGCCGCGCCGCGAGGTCGGGGCGCGGCCTGGGGCTGATCGTCGTCGGAAGACGGCTGGTCGGCGGGCGGCGCGGCGGCAGGCGCGGAGCCCGCGGCGGAAACGACCACGGCGATGGGGGCGGTCGGGCGCGAGGCCCCATCGACGGAAATGGGCGGGATGGTCAGGCGTCCGGTCTTGCGTGGAGACAAGACGTAAGTGTAGGCGACTTGAGAGGCGATGCGGCCGTTGACGATGCTGATGCTTTGGCTGCGGCCGGAGTCGTAGACGCTGAAGTCCTCCATCGGCGGGAGCTTGGGCTCGGGCACGGAGGCCTGATCGCCGGACACGGTCACCGTCAGCACGATCTGATCCGCACTGGTCAGGCTGGTGCGGTCCGCATCGGCCTGGACGGAGACGTCCGCGCCGGCGCGCGCGGACGCCAGCAGCAGTGCCGCGGCCAGCGCGACGGAAAACTTGTTCACCAATCCTCCTCGGTGGAGCCCTTCGGCGGCGGCCGGTTGCCGTAGCGCGCGGTCGGCGGCGGAGCCTTCTTCTCGGCGGCTTTCTCGCGCTCGGCGACGGCGCGCATCACCCGCTCGGCGTCGTCTTTGCTCATCTGGTCTTGCGGGCGCGGCGGCGTGGGCGGAGGGCGGTTGCCGCCTCCCCCGCCCTTATCTTTATCTTTTTTCGGCTGCGGAGGAGGAGGATTTTTTTTGTCCTGCTTCTTGTCGTTTTTCTTGTTTTTCTGCGGCGGCTGGCGCTGGCGCAAGACGGCCAGGACCAGGTTGCGCCGCGCGTCGGCGTCCCGCGGCGACAGGGCCAGCGCGCGGCGGTAGGCGTCGGCGGCGTGGGCGTAGTCGTCGGAGCGGTAGAGCGCATTGCCGAGATTGTAGAACGAGTCCGCCTGCAACCCGGGCTCGACGCCCCGGCGCACCGCCACCGACGCGAAGGCGCCCGCGGCCTCGGTGTCTCGGTCCAGGCGATAGAGCGCGTCTCCGGCGTCGAAGACCGGGGCGGGGTCGTCGGGCGCGTTCTCGGAGGCCCGGCCGTAGAGGGCCAAGGCGTCGTCGTAGCGTCCCTGCGCGTAGTCCGCCTCGGCGTCGCGCTGAGGGCTTGAGAGCATCCCGGCGCGCGCGCCGGGAGCGCACAGAACCGCCAGCGCGAGGGCGGCGGCGGCTTGCTTGGGCGGCAACAGGCCCAGCAGCAGTTCCGCCAGCAGCAAGGCGAAGGCGGCCGTCAGCGGCCAGCGGAAGCGGTTTTGCCAACGCGTGGCCACGCCCGAAGGGCCGCGGCCCGAGGCGGCGGCGTTGAGGCGCGTGGCGATGTCGGCGATCTCGTCTTCGCCCGGACTGCTGCGGTAGTAGCGGCCCCCGGTGATTTGCGCGATCTCGGCCAAGGTGCTTTGCCCCAGGCGGCTGATCACGGTCGCACCGTGGGAGTCCTTTTTGTAGCCGCCGGAGCCCACGGGGATCGGTTCGCCCTCGGGCGTGCCGATGCCGACCGAGTAGACGGTCACGCCGCGCGCGGCCAGTTCGCGCGCGGCGCCAAGCGGATCTGAATGGTGGTCCTCGCCGTCGGTCAGCAAGACGACGCTGCGCGCGCCCGAGAATTTGTCGAGCAGGTCGGCCGACACGCGCAGCGCGGTGCCGATCGCGGTGCCGGGCACCGGCACGGCGCCGACATCGAGAGCCGACAACAGTTCCTTGGCGGCG
Organism: bacterium; assembly: GCA_021806745.1. Taxonomy (GTDB): domain Bacteria; phylum Elusimicrobiota; class Elusimicrobia; order UBA1565; family UBA9628; genus GWA2-66-18. The sequence continues at coordinate 2,449 of JAJZQS010000017.1, read as the reverse complement.
TCGACGTCGGTGGTCAGCGGGCAGACGACCTGGGCGTCGCCGGCGAAGGCGACCACGCCCACGCGCGCGCCGCGCAGCTGGTCGAGCAGCAGCGACAGCGAGGATTTGGCGCGCTCAAGCCGAGAGGGAGCGACGTCGGGAGTGTTCATCGACAGCGACACGTCGACGGCGACGACGACCTGCCGCGACGCCGAGCGCGTGCGCACGAGCTCCACGCCCCACTGCGGCCCGGCCAACGCCAGCGTCAGGCAGGCCAGCGCGCCCAGGCGCAGCCAGCGGGAGGTCGAACGCCCGCGGCCCGCGTCGCCGCCCACGCGACCCAGCGTCTCGGCGCGCCCGAGCGCGGCGCCGACCGCGCGACGGCGCGCCGACGCCCACGCGTCCAGCGCCCACGCGGCGGCCAGCAGCGGCGGCAGGGCCCACAGCCAGCGCGGATCATTGAACATCAGGGCCACCTCAGAAGGACGCTCGCCGAAAGCGCCGACTCGAGCAGCAGCAGCCCCGCCGCCGCCAGCAGCAGCCCGCGATATCGGTCCGAGACGGAGACGATGTCCGGGCGCTTGATCTCGCTTTTCTCCAGGCCGTCGATCTCATGGAAAACCTTCTCGAGTTCGCCGCGGCTTTGCGCTCGATAGGATTTTCCGCCGGTGATCTCCGCGAGCTTGGCCAGCAGTTCGTCGTCGAGGTCGTCGTCGGTGGGCACCATTTGCTTGCCGTAGCGCGGGTCGTCGACGACCATCATCGCGGTGCCGTGGCCCGCCGTTCCGATCGCGTAGATTTTCGCGCCGACGGCGGCGGCGGTCTTGGCCGCGGTGATCGGGTCGACGACGCCGGTGTTGCTGCGTCCGTCGGTCAGCAGGATGATGACCTTGCTCTTGGCTTTGCCGTCCTGAAGGCGTTGGGCCGCGCTGACGAGCCCGTCGCCGATGGCGGTGCCGTCGACCTTGGTTATGCCCGGATACAGGGAGTCCAGGCGCGACACGAGCGCGTCGCGGTCGGTGGTCAGCGGGCAGGCCAGCACCGGCGCGCCGCCGAAAGTGACCAGGCCGATGCGGTCGTCGGGACGGCCCAGCGCGAAGGCCTTGGCCAACTCCTTGGCCGCGGTGATGCGGTCGGGCTTGATGTCGATGGAGCTCATCGACAGCGAGGTGTCCACGGCCAGCATGATGTCGATGCCCGAGCCTCCCCCGCCGGGCTCGCGCTCGACGCGTTGGGGGCGAGCCAGCGCGACCGCGCACAGCGTCAGCGCGGCGGCCAGGCTCAGCGGCGCGGTCACGCGCGACAGCCGAGCGCGCGCGCCGGGCCGGGCGCGCCGCAATTGCGCGCCGGCCGGGTAGGACAGCGCCGCGCTGCGCCCGCGCGCGAGCACCCAGGCCGCCGCGGCCCAGGCCAACGGCGCCAGCAGCAGGAGCCAAGGGCTGGCGAGCCTCATGTCGGCGTCTCCGGGGCCGCGAGCCTCTCGGCGTCGCGCGGCGTGGTCGCGCGCACGAGTTCGCGCGTGCGCGCGAGGTCCTCGGGGCCCTCCGCCGAACCCGGCGCGATGCGGGCGAACTTGACCAAGTCGGCGCGGGCGAGGACCTCGCGCGCCGAGGCGGCCAGCGCCAGGTTCTCGGCGCGGGCCTTGATCAGCCGCGCGACCTCGGGGCTGGTCATGGCGGTGGCGGGCTGGCCGTAGCGCGCTTCGAGATAGGCGCGCATCGCCTCGGTCAGGCGCAGGTAGAACGCGGCGTAGTCCCCGCGCTCCCAGAGGCCCGAGGCCTCGAGCTCGGACAAGGCGATCTCCGCGGCCTGCTCCGGGCTCAAGGCCGGCGCGGCCGGCGTTTCGGGCCCGTGCGCCGGGCGATTTTTCCAGCGCCGCCAGGCCGCGTAGGCCAGCGCGGCGGCGGCCGCGGCCGCCAGCCACGGCCACCAGGGGCGCGGCGCGCGCAGCGGGCCTTTGATGTCGGCGATGTCGGCGTCGGCGGCGATCTTGGGCGCGTCCACGGCCACGCGCGCCGGCGGCGCGGCCAGCGCGGCGCCGCGCGCGGTCCAGCGCGCGACGAACTCGAGCTTGCCGAGGTTGAGAGGCAGCACGGTCCAGGCCCAGGAGCCGTCGGCGCGCCGATCGACGCCGACGACGGCGAAGTCGGTGGTGCCCGAGGCCAGCGCGTCGGGCTTGAGGTCCGCCGGGGCGGGGTCGGCGCGGTAGACGAAGACGGTCTCGGCGCCAAGCGTCGCGGCGGTCGCCGGCGACACGCTCCAGGAGAGGCTCGCCGCGCGAGCGCACGCGCTCAGCAGCGCCAAAAGCGGCAGGATCGCGGCGTTCATCGGACTCTGCGCGCTTTGGCGCGCCGACGGAAGAAGGCGATCACCGGGTCGAGCGTGGGACGATCGGTGGACACGCTCGCCCAATCCAGCCCGCACGCGCGAAGGGTTTTCGCCAGTTCGGCGCGGCGCCGACGCTCCTCGC
>JAJZQS010000124.1:3483-6783 GCA_021806745.1 bacterium | reverse complement strand
AGCAAGACCGCGGCCAGCGCCTCGCAACTGAGAACGACCCCCAAAGCGTAGACCGCCGCGTGCGCGCGCGCCTCGCCGTGGCTGCCGCCGCCGCGCGCGAGCAGCCCCAGCGCCTTGACCGCCAGCACCGGGAACACGCACGGCATGAGGTTCAGCAGCAGTCCGCCCGCGAAGGCCAAGAGCAAAAAGCGCGGCAGGGCCGCGCCTCGGCGCACCGGCGCGTCGATCTCGACCGGGGCGGAGTCGGGCTCGACGAGCACGCCGCGCACGCGCGCGGGCGCTACGGCGTCTGTCGGCGTCAGCAGTATTTCGGTGGCGCTCGGCGAGACCTCCACGGGCGCGCGCGCCGAGGCGAAGACGCCGGGATCTTCCGGGTAGAAGTCGGCCAGCGGGTGGCGGCCGCCCAGGCGCAGCCGCACGCGCCGGCCGTCCCAGAGGGCGCCGTCGACGGACGCGCCGTCGGGCTTGGGCACGAGCGCGCGCCAGCGCTCCAGCGCATCGGCGCCGGCGTCGTCTTGACGCGGCGCGGCGGCCACCGCCACGGCCAGGGTCGCCGTCGCTCGGCCCGGCACGCACGCGTCGCGGCATTCCAACCACTCGGCCTTCGCCGTCAGGCGCGCCGTTTGGCCGGGCTTGGCGCCCGCCGGCGCGCTCAGGCGCAGGGGCAAGACGACCTCGTTTTCGTAGCCGAAGCTCGTCAAGTCCCCCGCGGTCAGGCGCCGCGGCGCCGGCCAGGCCAAATCGCCCGCCGTCCAGCCCGGCGGCAGGCGCCAGGCGAGCTTGGGCGCCAGGCCCGCGTCGCCGGGATTTTTCCAATAGACGTGCCAGCCCGGGAGCAGGCGCAGGCGCAGGCCCGCGTCGAAGGACTCTCCCGGCGCGACCGCGCGGCGCGCAGACACCAAAGACGCGTCCACCGCCCCGGCCCGCGCGCCGACGGACGCGGCGACGAGCATCAACGGCAGCAGCGCGAGTTTCATCGCCTTCATATTAATAAATCTCAGAAGTAGTACTTACCCATCAGTACGCTCTGGTTGGGTTGGCGGCCGAACTCCGTGGAGAGGCCGCCGCCGAAACGCTGCAACGACACCGACAGGTACAAGTTTTCGAGCGCGTTCCAGGTCAGCGTCGGAGCGGCGAAAGTCGAGCCGTCGTCGGCGTTGGCGATCACGTAGGCCGAGAACTGGACCAGCGGCGTCACGTCCTTGGAGACGGTCATGCCGAAGTAGTTCTGGGCGACGGTGACCTCCGTTCCGGCGAGTTCCGGCGCGAAGTTGTAGCGCGCCGTGTCGGTCTGCCCGTTGCCGGCGTGGAAGTACTCGACGACCACCGCCGCGTCGCGCGCGAGCTTCCAGGCCGCGTCGTGCGAGAAGGTGTAGTCGTAGCCGAAGTCCGCCTTCCAGTACGGCGTGCGCGCCTGCGGCGTGAAGTACGCCCACTCGCCGTAGAGATTCCCGCCCCAAAGGTCGCCCGCGAAATCCCCCCCGCCCATCCAAGAGGCCGTCGACACCGCGGTCTTGCCGCCGAGCAGCGACCAGTCCCAACCGTCGAGGTCGCCGTGCGCGCGCGCCAGCATCGCGTGATTGGGCCAGGTGTCGTTGGGCGCCCAGACGAACTCGGCCTGGCCCAGGTCGCCCAGCCCCTGGCGCGCGTAGAAGGCGTCCACTCCGCGCCGCTCGTCTGGCTCCACGCTGGTGGGCTGATACGGGTTGAGCACGTCGGTGGGGTTCCACAACTTGCCCGTGCCCCAGGCGATGCGCTGGCGCCCGAAGCGCGCGACCGAGTCGTCGCCCTTAAGCCCCACCCAGGCCCTGTAGGCGCCGATGCCGTAGGCGTTGGAGGTGCCGGTGGAGACCGTGTGCTGCATGCTCAGCCAGGGCTGGGGCTGCGCGTAGCCGTAGATTCTGAACGTCTGGCTCTGGAAGTAGGAGCCGGTGGCCTCTTGATTGTCGAGGTCCACGTGGCCTTCGAACACGCCCTCCTCCACGTTGGCGCTCAGGCGCAGGCGGGCGGTGTTGAGTTCGTAGGACTGGCCGGTGTACGCGTCGCGGCTGAACTGCGAGAAGTCCTTTGCGTAGCCGGAGAACTCCACCTGCGCCGCCGCGCCGCAGGCTGCGAACGCGGCGACCGCCGCGGCGATCGCCGCGGACTTCATCGTCCCCGAAGGCGGCGACGCAAGGCCGACCAAAAAGCCAGGATCGACTCGGCCCAGGAGCGCCGGCGCGGCGCGCGCTCCAGACGCTCGATCAGGCGCGCAACCAGAGCCGCGTCGCCGCGGCGGCCGAACGGGGTCACGCGCCCTTGGCCTCCTCGCCGCGCAGTTCGCCGTCTTGCAGATGGACCACGCGCCGCGCGCGCGCCAGAACGGCGGGGTCGTGGCTGGAGAACAGGAAGGTGATGCCGTGCTCGGCGTTGAGTTCCTCCATCAAGTCGAGCAACGCCGCGCCGGTCTTGGAGTCGAGGTTGGCCGTGGGCTCGTCGGCCAGCACCAGCGGCGGGCGGTGGACGATCGCGCGCGCCACGGCCACGCGCTGCTGCTGGCCGCCCGACAGCAAGTCCGGACGGCGGTGGGCTTGCGCCTCCAGGCCCACGCGCCGCAGCGCGTCGTGCGCGGCCGCGCGCCGCTCCTCGGCGCCGACCCCGCGCAAGACCAGCGGGTATTCGACGTTTTCGAGCGCGCTCAGCACCGGGATCAGGTTGTAGGCCTGGAACACGAAGCCCAGCGCTCCGAGACGGAAGTCGGCCAGAGCGTCTGGACTTAGGTCGGTCACGTCGCGCCCGTCGTGCAGCAGCCTGCCGCGCGTGGGCCGGTCGAGCGTGCCGATGAGGTTGAGCAGCGTGGACTTGCCCGAGCCCGACGGCCCGGCCAGCGCGGAGAACTCCCCTCGCTCGATTTTCAAGTCCACGCCGCGCACCGCCGACACCTTGGCGCCGCCCGGATAGACCTTTTCGATCCCGCGCAGCTCCACGAGCGCCACCGCGGCCGGCGACTCGGCCTCCCGGCGCGGCGGCTTAGACATGGCGCAAGGCCTCGGCGGGCTTCAACCGGCCCGCGCGCAAAGCCGGCGGCAAGGTCGCCAGCAAAGTCACGACGAAGACCGTCGCGCACGCAACGGCGTGCAGCGCCCACGACGGGCGCAGGTAGATGGTGGACGGGAAGGGCAGGAAATACTTGAACGCGTCGCCCACCGGCAAGTCGAGTCCCGCGCGCCCGTAGTGCGCGATGAGCGCCGCGCCCAGCGCCAGCCCCAGAGCGGTGCCCACAAGCCCCAGCAGCGCGGACTCCACGAGCAGAAGCTTCAC
>JAJZQS010000124.1:0-3383 GCA_021806745.1 bacterium | reverse complement strand
GAGTACATGTTGGTGATGCGCCGCTCCTTGTCGGGCTCCACCGCGCAGATCAGCGCGCCCAGCGACATCTTCGGCGAAGACACCAGGCCCGTGATCTGGATGCGTCGACCCCACGCCTCCACGCGCGGGTCGGCGGCCAGAAGCCTCGCGGCCGGCTCGGGATCGGTCATGAACTTGTCGGGGAACTTCGGCTCGTCGACGTCGCGGCGCTGGATGCGCACGTGGCCGGTGAAGGAGCCCGTGGCCTTCTCGACGAGCTGGTACTGCAGCGAGCGCATCATGCTCTGTCCGAACATCAGCGCGGCCAGACCGCAGGCCATGGAAGCCACGTTGATCGTGCTGCGCCGACCGTTGCGCCAGACGTTGCGCCAGGCCAGGCGCAGCATCAGTCCCCGGCCTTCTGCAGGCGCTGGTAGTTGAAGAAGGAGTCTTTCAGCGGAACGTCGAAGTCGAGCTCGTGATAGACCAGCACCGTTCGCTGGGCTTTCTTCGAGGCGGGGTCGCACTCCAGGCGCGTGGGCACGAGGCGCCCGCCCATCTTCTTCACCTGCGACAGCTGGATCGTGCGGATGAGCTCGCCGCGCTCGGAATAATCCTCCTCGCGCACCGGCACGACCGCGCCGTCTTCGTAGAGCGCGACCTCGCTGACTACCTTGCCCCAGACCACCGGCGCGTCGGGTTTGGGCGTCGCCTCGATTTTGTAGACCGTGCGTCCGGGCTCCTTGGCCTGCGACAGGACCTTGTGCGTGTAATCCTTGACGATGGAATCCGCCTTGACGATGTCTTCGTAAGTGAAATCGGAACCTTCCCAGGCGGAGTGCATCATCGTGGGCGGAACCTTGACGACGCGCTCGACCTTGGGCATCCAAAGCCACATCTCCTGGTCGCGGCGCAAGGTCGTCTCGCCGCGCTCCTTGGCCGGCTTGCGGATGACGATCAGCGCGCGGTCGCGCGCCTTGTTCCAATCCTCGAGCTCGAGCGTGCGCCTCCAGTCCGGCGTCTCGATGGTCATCGAGAGCTTGCAATGGCTGGACTCCCCGCGCAGCGCTCGATTGGCTCGGTCGATGAGATCGCGCGCGTCGGGCGCCTCCGCGCGCGCGGAGGCGACGGTCAAAAACAGCGCGGCGGCCAGGGTCATTTCCACGCCGACATACTACCAAACTCCGTCTAGCACGGGTCCTGGACCGCGCCGACCAACGGGAGCGCGCCGGCGCCGCTGATTATCGTGAGTCGCATCGGCGGCTTCGAAGCGTCAGCCCGGAAGCGAGTCGAAGCCCGCTTGGCGGAAATGGCGGTCGGTGGCGACGGCCAGGGACAGTCTCAGGCGGCGCATCACCGCGAAAGACGAGCAGTCGGTGAAGGACCAGGATTTGTCCTTGCGCTTCTTGAACAGTTCCCAGGCGTCCTCGAAATCCTCCGGAAGCAGCCGCACCAACTCGACGACGCCGCCGTCGAGCAGGGCGTCGCCGAGCTTGGCCGCGGCGGCCGCGCCCAAACGCGCGCGCGCCAGCGTGACGGTCTCATCGAAGACGTAGTCGGTGGTGACAAGACGCCCTTCCCAGGACTCCAGCGCCGTGCGCGCGCCCCCGTGTGCGGGATCGTCCTCGCGGGCGTAGGCGTACCAGCCCGAGGTGTCCACGAACACGCGTTTCATGCGCCGTCACCGTAGAGCAGGCGGTCGTGCTCCGCGGCGGCGGGGCCGCGCGGATCGCGGCCGAGGGCGCGGATGTCGGACAGCCGGCGCGGCGCGCGGGGTGCGCCGCCGTCCAGCATCCGATCCACCGCCTGCCGGATCAGCGCGGACACCCCCCGCCCGGTGCGGCGCGACAGCGCGGCCAGGGCGCGGTGCTGGGCGTCTTCCAAGAGGATTTGCGTTCGGTGCACGTCAATAGTATACATCATGATGCATTATTTTCAAGAGTCGCGTTTGCGCCCAAGAGTGTACGCGGCGACCCCCGAAAAAGTTCCATCGCGCCTCAGCGGCGTAGTCAAAGTATTGCTACACTGCGTTGTCGGCATTACGAAGATGATGATCCGCTCGACGCTGCGCGCCTACGCCCTCGTTTTTCTCGTCTCCGGCGTCGCGTTCGTTTTCTTCGAGCGCCCCTTCCTGCGCGCCGTCGGCTGGGCGGCGCTGCGCGCGGGCGCCGCGCCGCTGGGCGCCGCGGGACCAAGCCTCTGGCTGGGCCTGACCGGCTCGCTGATGGCCGTCATCGCCCTGCTGGCGCTTCGACTGAGCCAAGATCCCGGACGCGGGGAGGCCTGGAACGCGCTCCTGCTGTCCAAGCTCGTCTCCTCCCTGCTGTTCGTTCGTTTCGCCGCAGATGCGCGCAACCCCGTGTTTCTGGCCGCCGCGGCCGTGGACGGAGGCATCCTCGTTCATCTGCTGATTCTGCGCGCGGCCCACGAGCGCTCGCTTGACGCGCTGGCGCCGCGGCGCGACGCCCCGGCCTACGAGGCGTGGTTCGCGCGCGCGCTGCAGCCCGAGAGCGGGCGCTCGCTGTGGGTGCGCGCCGCGCGAACGCGCACCGACTCGGGCTGGGACGCCTCGGTGTGGGCGGTCTTCTTCGATCCCCGCGCCGGAAAAGCTCCGCGCGTGCTGAGCGGGCCGCGCGCGCGGGCCTCTTGGGACATGGGCGAGGGCTTCTGCCGCGGCGGCGTCGACGGCGCGCGCTGGGAGATGTCCTGGAAGGATCCCGAGGTCCCCGCCTTCGACGTGGTCCCGGCGTGGCTGCGCGCCGCGGGACTCGGCCGCGGCTACGCCAGCGCGGTCCCCGCCGCGCGCTTGGGCGTGCGCGCCGAGCTTGGCGGCGAGCCCTGGAGCTTCGACGGTGCGCCGGGCGGCGTCGGGCACGTCTGGGGCGAGACGCTGGGCCGCGGCTGGTGGTGGACGCACGCGATCCTCGACGACGGAGGACGCCCGGCCGTGTTCGAGGCGCTGTCGGCTCCGTTGGCGCCGGGACTTCGCGCGACCTCGGTCTGGTTGAGATGGGAGGACCGCACGCTGTCGTCGTGCGGTCCATGGGGACTGTTGACGAACTCGTCGCGCCGCGAAGGCGACGCCTGGTCGCTGGCGGCCCGGCTCGGCGGTCTGAGAGTCGAGGCGTACTGCCTGCCCGACGGCTTCGCGCGACTCGATTATCCCTCCCCCGGCGGCGGCACGCTCGTCTGCCGCCACTCGGCGCACGCGCGGCTGACCCTGCGCGTGCGCGAGCGCGGCGTCGAAAAGACGCTGCACTCGACGGCCGCGGCCGTCGAGTACGCGGAGCGCGCGTGAGTTCCCTGGCCGCCTTCGCGCGCGCCTACGCCGACCACGTCGGATGCCCCGCGCCGGAGCGCGGCTTCGAGACGGAACTGGCCGAGCGCCTGGCCGCCTGGCCGGC
>JAJZQS010000123.1:1371-6883 GCA_021806745.1 bacterium | reverse complement strand
ATCGTCCCAGTTGTAGGGCTGCGCCGGCGCTTGCGCAAGACAGGATCGGATCGTCTTTGCTAAAATCCCCGCGAGGCTCGTCGAAGGCACGTCGTGCATGGGCTGGACCCCATGTTCGGCCGCTCTTCGGCGGGCCTCTTCTTTTCTGCCGTGCAGAATCCGGGCCCGAGCGCACCGAGACGTCTTTCTAAGTACATAAATTTCAACGACAGTACAAATGCTTTTTTCGTTTTCATCCCCACGGATTTACGCGCAACAGCTCACGACTTAAAAGGCCATGAACTTGGAGATTGCGCGGCCTTGACAAAAAATGGCGCGGACCTTAACCTAAACTCAATGGCCAACGCACAGCACGCGGCGTCCCTCGGTTTGTCCCGGCGACTAGCCGATTTGTTGGTCGAGGAGAGCTTGATCAGCGCCGATCAGCTCAAGCAGGCGCTGGAGGCGCAGAAAGCCGGGGGCGAGAAGCTGGGCTCCTGGCTCATCGACAAGGAGTTCATCACCGAGGAGAAACTCCTTCAATTCCTGGCGGAGAAGACCGGCATCACCTACGTCTCGCTGGCCGATTTCGGCGAGATTTCCGAGGACGCCGTCGCGGCCGTGCCCGAGGTGGTCGCGCGCAAGAAGATGCTGATGCCGTTCAACAAGACCAAGACGCGGCTGATGATCGCCGTCGCCGATCCGCTGGACGTGATGGTCGCCGACGATCTGCGCGTGGCCACCGGCTGCGAGATCGTGCGTTGCCTCGCGTCCGAGAGCGACATCGTCGCCGCGCACGACAAGTACTACAAGCAGGCGAGCTCCCAGGAGGTGCTCGACGACATTCTTAAGCAGTCCGAGATCAACGCCGAGGCCGCCGAAGGCGTCGAGCATGTCGAGGAGAAAAGCCCCGACCAGGACTCGGGCTCGGAAAAGGAGGCCGACGAGGCCCCGGTCATCAAGATGGTGAACTTGATCATGGCCGGCGCGATCAAGTCCCACGCCTCGGACATCCACATCGAGGTTTACCAGAAGGAACTGCGCATCCGCTACCGCATCGACGGCGTCTTGCACGAGCAGCCCGCCCCGCCCAAGAAGTTCCACGGCGCGATCTGCGCGCGCATCAAGATCATGTCGAACCTCAACATCGCCGAGAAGCGCGTGCCGCAGGACGGCCGCACGAAGCTGAAAGTCGAGGGCAAAGACATCGACATGCGCGTGTCGGTCCTGCCCTGCGCGCCCGGCGAGAAGATCGTCATGCGCATTCTCGACTCCTCCGGCCTGAAAGTCGACATGATGAAGCTCGGCTTCGAGCCGGAGGCGCTGAAGATATTCAAGAAGGCCATGGACGCCCCCTACGGCGTGAGCCTCGTCACCGGCCCCACCGGCTCGGGAAAATCGACCACGCTCTATTCCGCGCTTTCCAACTTGAACACGCCGGACTGCAACATCATGACGGCTGAGGACCCCGTCGAGTATCAGCTCCACGGCATCAACCAGGTCCAAGTCCACAACCAGGTGGGTTTGACCTTCGCCGCGGCGTTGCGCTCGTTTTTGCGCCAGGACCCGGACATCATCATGGTCGGCGAGATCCGCGACCAGGAGACCGCGACCATCGCCATCAACGCCGCGCTCACCGGCCACTTGGTCTTTTCCACGCTGCACACCAACGACACCTCCCAGACCATCACCCGCTTGGGCATGATGGGCGTGGAGCCCTTCCTGGTCAGCGCGGCCATGCTGATGATCGAGGCCCAGCGCCTGCTGCGCGGCATCTGCCCAAAATGCAAGGAGCCCTACGAAGTGGAGAAAGACCTGCTGCTCAAGCACGGCATACCTCCGGAGCTCTTGCAGAACGCGGAGAAAGGCAAGATCACGCTTCACAAAGGCAAAGGCTGCGAGAACTGCGCGAACACGGGCTTTCGCGGCCGCCAGGGCCTCTACGAGGTCATGGACGTCAGCGACGCCATCCGGCAGTTGATCCTGGACCGGGCCTCGGCCAAACAGATCAAGGACATGTCCATCAAGCAGGGGATGCTGACCTTGCGCATGTGCGCGGTGCGCAAGCTTCTCGCGGGCTTGACGACGCTGGAAGAAATGAACCGCGTGACGGCGTCGGACGTGGACGTGGAAGGCTAGGAGAGTCCATGGTTTCGATGGGCGAGCTGTTCATCCTGATGCACGAGCGGGGCGCGTCCGATCTCCACTTGACGGTCGGCGCGCCGCCGATCCTGCGCGTGGACGGCATGCTCGTGCCGACTCCGTTCGAAAAGCTCGTGCCCGAGACCTGCCAGCAACTCATCTACTCGCTGCTCAACGACCAGCAGCGGCATCGATTCGAGGAATCCAGCGAGCTCGACTTGGCCTTCAACCTGCGCGGGATCGGCCGCGTGCGCATGAACGTCTACCGCCAGACCGGCGCCGTCGGCGCGGCCGTGCGCGCGATCCCGAACACCTTCAAGACTTTCGATGAGATCGGCATGCCCAAGTCGATCCTGGACATCATGAAACTGCCCAAAGGGCTCGTGCTCGTGACCGGCCCCACCGGCTCGGGCAAGTCGACGACCTTGGCCAGCATGATCGACTTCATCAACGAAACGCGGTCCTGCCACATCATGACCGTCGAAGACCCCATCGAGTTCGTCCACGCGCACAAGCGCTCGATCGTCAACCAGCGCGAGGTCGGCCACGACACGGAAAATTTCGGCGCGGCCCTGCGCCACGTGCTGCGCCAAGATCCGAACGTGATCCTGATCGGCGAGCTGCGCGACCTGGAGACCGTCCAGGCCGCGCTCAACATCGCCGAGACCGGCCACCTCGTGCTGGCGACCTTGCACACGACCGACTGCGCGCAGACGATCAACCGCGTCATCGACGTCTTCCCGCAGAACCAGCTCGACCAGGTCCGCGTGCAGTTGTCGTTCGTCTTGCAGGCCGTGGTGTCCCAGCAGCTTCTCGTTCACGCGTCCGGCGCCGGGCGCGTGCTGGCCAGCGAGGTCCTGATCGTGACTTCGGCCATCCGCAACCTGATCCGAGAGCAGAAAGTCGAGCAGATCCAAGTCGCCATCCAGACGGGCGGCAAGTCCGGCATGCAGACGATGAACCAATCGCTGGCCGAGCTGTATTTCCAGAAGAAGATCACGTTCCAAGAAGCGATCTCGCACTCGCTTGACCCGGAGGACCTGCGGCGGCTGATGCAGCGGCAGATGGCCGCGCAGGCGGCGGTGAAGTAGCCGTTCGGAGGACTTATGCCAGCGTTCACCTACAAGGCGCGCACCGGAGCGGGGCTCGTGATGCAGGGCGTCATCGACGCCGACGAGCAGAGGCACGCGGTCGACAAGCTGCGCGCGCAGAAGATGGTCGTGCTCGAGATCGCCGAGCAGCAGGTCACGATCCTCGACAAGCTGCAGAAGATGCTCAAGCGCAAGGGCAAGGTCACCTCGCGCGATCTCGTTTTGTTTTCGCGCCAGCTCTCCACGCTGGTGACCGCGGGCGTGCCGATCGTCCAAAGCCTCGGGATTCTCGAGTCGCAGGCGGAGAACCCCGCGTTCAAGGAGGTTCTGGCCGCGGTCAAGGGGGACATCGAGGCCGGACTGTCGATCTCTGACGCGCTGAAAAAACATCCGGACGCGTTCCCGGTTCTCTACACCTCGATGGTCAAGGCCGGCGAACTCGGCGGAATCCTGGACACCATCCTGGAGCGCCTGACCGGCTACCTCGAGAATTCCGAGGCGCTCAAGGGCAAGGTCAAGTCGGCGATGATGTATCCGGCCATCGTCTTGACCATCTGCGGCGCCGTCACGGTGTTCTTGATGATCTTCGTGATCCCGACCTTCAAGAACATTTTCGCGAGCTTCAACGCGGACCTTCCGGCGCCGACGCAGATGCTGATGGACGTTTCCGACGCGATGAAGGCGCACTGGTACGTGTTCGTCGCCGGGCCGATCGGGGCGTATTTCGGCGTCAAGAAGTTCTATTCGACCCCACGCGGAGAGAGGCTCATCGACACCTACCTGCTCAAGGCCCCGGTCTTCGGCATCCTGCTCAAAAAGGTCGCCGTCGCGCGCTTCACGCGCACGCTGGGCACGCTGATCAAGTCCGGCGTGCCGATCATGCAGGCGCTGGAGACCGTCTCGCAGACCGCCGGCAACGTGATCATCGCCGACGCCGTCTTGACCACGCGCGAGTCGATCCGCGAGGGAGGCCACCTCTCCGACCCGCTCAAGAAGTCCGGCATCTTCCCGAACATGGTCACCTCCATGATCTCGGTCGGCGAGGAGACCGGCGCGCTCGACACGATGCTGTCGAAGATCGCCGACTTCTACGACCAGGAGGTCGACGCCGCGGTCAAAGGTCTGACTTCGATGATCGAGCCGATCGTCATCGTGGTCATGGGCGTGGTCATCGGCACGATCGTCATCTGCATGTTCTTGCCGATGTTCAGCATGGGCGAACTCGCCGGCAAGAACTGAAGCGGGAGAGCCCCTAAGACCGCCGCGCGCGGCCGCCGTCAGCCTTCAAACAGGCGGCGGCCGCGCAGGAGGCGGTGGTAGGTCACGCCGAAGCGGTGCGCCTCGTCGCGCAGGCGCTGCAGCAGGCCGAGGGCCGGGGAGCCCAGCGGCAGGAGTATGGAGTCCGCGCGGCCGGGCAGGAAGACTTCCTCGATCCTTTTCGCCAGGGAGGCCAGCGGGATCTTGAGCTTCAGTTCGGCGAGCGCTTCCTGCGCCGCGCCGAGCTGTCCCTTGCCGCCGTCGATGAGCACCAGATCGGGAAGAGCCGCCTTCTCCTCGCGCAGGCGCCGGTAGCGACGGAAGACGGCCTCGCGCATGGATTTGAAGTCGTCGATGCCGTCCACGTCGCGGATCTTGAACTTGCGGTAGTGGTCTCGCCGCGGGCGCCCGCCCGTGAAGCAGGTCATCGACGCGACGGTCTCGTGGCCTTGGAAGTGGGAGATGTCGAAGCACTCGATGTGCACGGGCGGCGAGGCCAGGCCGAGGGCCTTCTGGAGATCGCTGACCGCGCGCGTGGCGGCGAGGTGTCCGCCGACGTCGTCGGCCTCCACCGCGCGCACGCGCACGCGCTCGCCCATCTGGGCCAGCGCGCGGCGGTGGTCGCGCAGGCGCGCCGCGCGTTCGTAGTCGAGCGCGGCCGAGGCTTCGCGCATCTCGCGCTCGAAGATGTCCCCGAGGTCGCGGTAGCGGCCCTGGAAGAACAGCGCGGCGCGTTCGGCGATCTCGCGGTAGTCGGCTTTCGAGATCTTTCCGGCGCAAGGCGCCGGGCACTCGCGCGTGTGGTAGTAGAGGCAGGCCTTGATCTTGCGCGAGTCGAGCGGGCGCGTCTGCGAAAAATCGAACGCGCAGGGGCGCAACGGGAACATCCTCTGGCGCCACAGGTAGCGCAGCAGACCCCGGATGGGGCCGATCTTGGGGAATGGGCCGAAGTAGAGTCCGCCGTCGCGGACCTTGCGCCGCGTCGTGTACAGCCTCGGGAAATCCTCGCCCAGCGACAGCTTCAGGTAGGGGTAGGTCTTGCC
>JAJZQS010000123.1:0-1271 GCA_021806745.1 bacterium | reverse complement strand
CGCGGGATGCCGAAGAAGAAATAGCCGGAGCTCTGGCCCTTGGCGTTCTTGAGCGCGGCGATCTTGCCGCTGTCGAGCACGCGCATGAGCGTCACCTGGTCTTCCGGATAAGGCGTCAGCAGAAAACCGGACTTGCTCATCATCAGGCCCAGGCTGTAGTCGTAGCCGAAGAAGTTCGTGTCCTGGCCGAAGCTCAAGACCCGATAGCCGAGCTTTTGCGCGAGCTTGGACGATTCCGCCATCACGCGGGTCATCGGGTTGGCGTCGCGCAGTTCGTGGCGGTAGGCGGCGTAGCCGAGCACGAACATCCCGCGCTCGGGCCAGGCCTTCATGATGGCGCCCCCGGTCATCTTGGTGGGGTCGTTCTTGTCGTAGAAGAACAGCCCATACCACTCGCCGTTGAGCGCGCCCTTGTCGGCGAGCTTGCGCGCGAAGTCCTGGCCCACATTGCGCTTGCCGCCGGGCTTGCCGACGACTTCTTCCTCATAAATCGGATACCACTGCTCGTATTTCTCCACGGTCAGGGGCGCGACCTCGAACGGCACGCCGTCGCTGGACGCCAGCGCCTTGCGGAAGCGGCGCTGGGAGTCGGCCTTGCCCAAAGCGGCCAGGTGCTCGTCGACGCTGCGCACCGGCATCACCCAGCGCTCGTACTCGGACTTCAAATGGTAGCCCTGATCCTCGCCGAACTGCGCCAATTCCGCGCGCGAGGGATTCTGGATGACGACCATGTCCACGCCGAGACGCCTCAACTCGGCGTCGTAGGCGGGCTTGTAGTCGCCGGAGGCGAAGTTGACGCGGGTCAGCCCCCGCGGCGTGACGACGGTGTGCGCGGCGACGTAGGCTTCGAGCTCGGCCGGCGTCATCGTGGGCGTCTCGCCGTGCTTGGCCAGGGAGACGAGCGGGCGGCCGTGCTCCGGCGAGACGCCCGAGACCGCGGGCGCTTCCGCGGCCGCGCCGGCGGCGCGCGCGCCGTCGAAGACGGCGTTGAGGCGCGCGGAGAAATCGCTCATCGCCGACGGATCGGCCAGGTTCAAGTTTTGCCGGAGATTCGTCAATTGCGCCGCCAGCGCGGGATGCGCGGCGGCCCCGGCGCTCAGGCGCGCGGCCGTCTTTTGAAGCATGTCCACGGGCTGGTCGCCGAAGGCGGCGCGCAGGGAATCCGCCGAGGCCGACAGCGCCTCGGGCTGGGCCGCGAGCGCGCCGACGAGTTGCGCCGCCTGGGCGCGGTAGGGATCGGAGGCGCTTGGCGCGGCCGACAGCAGCGGCGC
>JAJZQS010000016.1 GCA_021806745.1 bacterium | reverse complement strand
AGAGCGTGCGCGCCGTGCTGGCGGGATTCCCATCCATCGACGCGGCGGCCGCGGCCGTGTCGGCGATCATCGCCGCGGGAGTTCTGCCGCGGGCGCTGGAGGCCATGGACCGCGCGACCGTGGAATCGGTGGAGGCCCGCGGCGACTGCGGCTACCCGAAAGACGAGGCCGTTTTGCTCATTGAACTTGACGGTTCGGCCGCGGAAGTCGCCGCGGACGCAGCGGTCGTCGAGCGCCTCTGCCGCGAGGCGGGAGCGGCGAGCCTGCGCGGCGCGTGCGATCCTCTCGAGCGCGAGCGGCTCTGGGAGGCGCGGCGCGGCGCGTACGCCGCGCTGGCGCGGCTGGCGCCGAACGTCCTGGTCGAAGACGGCGTGGTGCCACGCGACAAGCTGCCGGAGATCGTGCGCCGCATCCGGGAGATCGCCGCGCGCCGAGGCGTGAAGGCCTACCTCCTCTTCCACGCCGGCGACGGCAACATCCACCCGAACATCGTCTTCGACGAGCGCGACGCCGAGCAGACGGCCCGCGTGCACGCGGCGGGAGACGAGATGATGGGCGCGTGCGTGGAACTGGGCGGCTCGCTGTCGGGCGAGCACGGAATCGGCTGCGACAAGCGCGAGGCGATGTCCTGGCTTTTCGACGCGCCGACCTTGGCGCTGTTTCGCCGGGTGAAGAAAGCCTTCGACCCGGCCCTGCTGGCCAATCCTGAAAAGCTGTTTCCCGCCGAGTCCGCCGCGGGCGGGCCGCGTCCGTTTTCGCGCCCCGCGAGCCGGCCGCTGTCCGACGCGGCCCTCCGCCTGGTCGAGCTCGCGCGCGAGACTTCGCCGCGTACGCCGCTGCGCGTTCGGGGTGCTTCGACGCGCTGGGACGCGCCGACGCCGCCGGACGCCGTCGAACTGGCGACGGCGGGCATGAACCGGATCGTGGAGATCGACCGCGGCAATCTGACCTTGACCGTCGAGGCGGGCGTCGCGATGCGCGATTTAAGGCGGGTGCTGGCGGAGCAGGGCCTTCACGTCCGTCTGCCGGAGTCGGGCGGAACCGTGGGCGGCCTGCTGGCGGCTCGTCCCAGTCCCGATGTCCGAGAGGACATCCTCGGCGTGCGTGCGCTGCTGTCCACGGGCGAGGTCGTCGAACTGGGCGGAAAAGTGGTCAAGAATGTGGCGGGCTACGATCTGTCCCGCCTTCTGCTGGGGACCTGGGGAACTTTCGCGGTGATCCTGGAGGCGACCTTCAAGCTTCACGCGCGCTCCTGGCCGGCGAAGCCGGCCGCCGAGGCGCGGCCGCCGCGCTCCTGGAGCCCGTGGGCCTTGCGCGCGCGCGCCGCTTTCGACCCGGAAGGCCGGCTCAACCCTTGGCTGATCGGCTAGCCGCCTAGCCGGTCAGCCGAGCCCAAAGCGCCGTTGCGTCGAATTCCAGCGCGACGATGCGCGCGTCGCGAAACGCCAGGCACAGCGCCGCCGCGCGGGGGGCGAACGCCGCCGAGAGGTCGCAACGCAAAAACCTCGGCCACGGCACCGGACGCGCGGGCAGCAAAGTCCACACCCCCGACCCGGGACCGAACTCGACGCCCGCCAGCGGTTCCCGCGCGTGGAAGGCGGCCAGACCCTCTGCGATGGGCGAGGGAAACGCCTCGGGGGAAAACCGCGCGCGCGGACGCGGCGCGCGCGGACCGGCGGCGATCCAAGCCTTGCGCGCTCCATCCCAGTCGGCTTCGATCAAGCCTCGACCTTTCCCCGGGAAATCCGCGCGGCCCAGCGCCCGCGCCGCGGCGCGGCGCGAGTCGGCGTCGGCTTCAAAGCTCAGGCGCAGGCGTTCGGGCGAGCCCGCGCGCACCGACGCGAGCCATTCGACGCCGGGGCGAGCGTCGGCGACGGCCGCGAGCAGCGCGGCGGGGCCCGAAAAATCCGGCGAGCCGGGCGCCGCGCCCAGAGCCGCGAGGGCTCCCTTCAATTGGAGGGAGTTCATTTTTTACCCTGCGCGCGAGCAGGAGTCGCGGTCGTCGTGAAGCGGGGCCTGGGCGCGGCGTCGACGAACTCCGGGGACTTGTGAATCCAGGTGCCGAACACGGTGCGCTCGCGGCGGTGCGCATCGCACAGGCCGCGTTGCTCGGCGACGAGCTTCGCGGGAAACCACAACATCGCGTGGCGCACCAAGCCCAACTCTCGCCACATCTCCAACAGCAGCCGGCGTCCGAACTCGGTGAAGTCGGCGTGCTCGGCGCACGCGCTCAGCGCGGCCTCCACCTGGAAGACGCGCCGCGCGACGTTGGACATCACCGCCAGGCGCCGCGTTTCGTCGAACTCCTCGCGCTCCAGCGAGCGTGCCAGGTAGCGCGCGACGTTGAGGAAGGCGTGCGCGCCCAGCAGCAGGCCGCGCAGGCGGCGGGCGTCGGGGCGCCAGGGCGAATAGAAGACCTGGCCGCTTTGGCCGGGGAAGATGAGCGGGTCGGCCGCCGAGAGCTGGTTGATCTTCATGTGGCAGAACTCATGGATCAGCGTCTCGGCTTGAAGCAGAGCGTCATCGGAGGGAGAGAGGGCGATGAGGCCCCGCAGGTTCGCGTACGACGACGACACCGAGCCGTAGTTCTTCGGGTTTTCCAGCGGAGCCAGCACCCGCAGAAGGTCGATCATCTCGGCGTGAAGAAGCGGATCACGCTCCGCCATGTCCGACATCGCGCGCGCGATCGTGCGCGCGAAGGCCGCGCGAGCCGCGTCGTCAAGCCGCGCGCGCCCGTGCATCGTCACGCCGTGAAGCTGCAGCCAGCCGCGGTCGTCGACGACGATGCCGGGCGCGACCTCGTCGAGGCGGCGCCACGGCGCGGCGGGCGGCGAGTCCGGCGCCAGCGTCGCGCGCAGGCCGGGCGCTTCCACGCGCAAGATCTTGCCGCGAACGCGCAGGCGCACGGCGGCGCGCGCGCGCTTGGGAACATCCAGCGCCCAGGGCGTGCCGTACAGATACAGGCTTCCGTCCGGGTCGAGCTCGGCCGCGGCGTCAAGCGCGGCGCCCGTCTCCAGCGCCAGAGCGGCCGCCGCGCCGCCGAGCTGCCCCCAGTGCAGGCGCCAATCCTCGGCGGGGCAGGCGCGGGCGAAATGGGACTCCCACAGCGACAGCCAATAATCGACGGCCGGGTGGCCGAGCGCCCGCTCGGCCTTGGGGCCGCGCGCCGACAGCAAAAACCGCGCCGAGCCGTCGAGCCCGGCGCGCCGGACAGCGGCGGGCGCCTGGCCGCGCAGTCGACGCACCGCCTCCCGCAGACGCGCGCGCGCGTCGAGGGTCCTGCGCCGGTGAACGGCGCGCCACTGCGCTCCGGCACCCCCGCCGACGGCCCACAGCTTTTCGTCGAGCTTCATGGCGCGAGACGACGCGGCAAATCCTCGCCTAGCGCTTCAGCGCCGAGTGGCGCGGGCCCGTGTAGGTCGACTGCGGGCGGATCAGCTTGTCCTGGGCGTGCTGCTCCATCACGTGCGCGCACCAGCCGGCGACGCGGCCGCAGGCGAACATCGCCACGAATTGGTCGGGCTGCAGGCCGATGGACTGCAGGACGAGCGCGGTGTAGAACTCGACGTTGGTCTTCAGGTTGCGGCCGGGCTTGAGCTCGTCGAGTACGCGCAGGGCGGTTTTTTCCACCGCGCGCGCCAGGTCGTAGAGCTTGGCGTTCTGCAGGTGCGCGCCGGCCATCTGCTCGGCGGTCTTGGCCAGCACCTCGGCGCGCGGGTCGCGGACCTTGTAGACGCGGTGGCCAAATCCCATCACGCGCCGCCCGGCGTTGATCTCGCCGCGCAGCCACGCTTCGGCGCGGTCGGCGGTCTTGATGTCGACGAGCATGTCGAGCACCGGCCCCGGCGCGCCGCCGTGCAGCGGCCCCTTGAGCGCGCCGACGGCTCCCGTGACCGCGCTGACCATGTCCGAGCGCGTGGACGCGATCACGCGCGCGGCGAAAGTCGACGCGTTCATCCCGTGGTCGGACACCGTGACCCAGTAGGTCTCGAGGGCCTTGGCCGCCAGCGGATCGGGCTCGACGCCGAAAGTCATGTAGAGAAAATTGGCCGCGAGGCTCAGGTCCGCGCGCGGCGCGATGGGCTCAAGGCCCTGGCGCAGCCGCGCGTGCGCGGCGACGACGGTGGGAAACCTCGACAGCAGGCGCTTGGCCAGCGCCAGGTCGCCGGCGGGCGAGATGTCGTTGGGATTGGAGACGTCAAGCGACAGCGTGGCGCAGGCCATGCGCAGCGCGTCGATCGGGGGCGCGTTGCGCGCGGTCTTGATGATGTCGAGCGTTTCGGGGCGCAGGGCGCGCCAGCCGGCGAGTTCTTTTTGCAGCAGCGGCGCCTCCTCGGGCGAGGGCAGGCTGCCGGTCCACAGCAGCATCGCGGCTTCCTCGATGGAGACCTTGCCGGCGAACTCCTCGATGGGGTAGCCGGCGATGATCAATACGCCGTTCTGGCCGTCGACGTGGCTGAGCTTGGTCTCGGCGGCGACGACGCCTTCCAGTCCGCCTTTGCTCTGGGGTGCGGCGAGGGGCGCGGCCATGATTCCTCCGTGCGCTTGAGCGACACGCCGAGGATACCTCGTTGCGGCCGCGGGCGTCAATCGCGTCCGCGCAGGCGGACCGGCGGCGCGAAAAGCCCCGCGGGTTCGCGGGTCCACCACGCTCCGTCTTCGCGGCGCTCGGCGGGCGTGGAAAATCGCGTGCGCCAGAGCACCGCGCGCGCGTAGCGCGGGCGCACGGCGCCCAGCGGAGAGGGGCCGAGCAATCCCAGCACGGCGGGCTCGCCTTGCAGCACGCGCGCGAACAGGCCCGCAAGCCAGGGGCTCGGGGCGCCGAGCGACGCGAACCACATCTGCCAGTCGAGTCGGGGCATGTGCGGCGCGATCCAGGGCGGCGCGCGGCGCGGGTCGCCGGGCTTCCAGCGGAAGGGCCATTCGCGCCAATCTCGGCCGTCGACGGAGACCTCCAGGGAGATCTCGTCGCGCGTGCGCGTCATGACGGCGAACAATCCGTAGGAGTTGAACGAGCGCAGCGGCGCCAGCGGGCCTGCGCCGGCCAGGCTCGACCACAGCCACAGCGCGGCGAACGCCGCGCGCGCGCGCGCGGCGGCGCGAGGCGGCGGCGCGGCGGGCGTCGCGGACGCGGCGGGCGCCAGGCGCGGCAGCGGCCGGACGCCGTCGTCGAGCGCCGACAGGCACAGCACGGCCGTCAGAAGATTGAAGAAGCCGTAGTTGCCGGTCAGGGCGATGGCGGTCATCAGCGCGGCGATGAGCGCCGCGCCGAGCATCCGCGGGCGGCGCGGCATGAGCAGCAGGACCGGCGCGCCGAACTCGACGGCGAACATCCCGGCGCAGGCCGCTTTTTGCAGGAGCGCGGGCAGCCGCGCCGCGTACCAGGCCGCCGGCGTGGGCAGCGGCTGGGTCCACCAGTGGTAGTTCAGCGCGGTGAGGTCGCGCCAGGCGGGATCGCCGCTCAAGATTTTGACCAGCGCGGACTCGAAGACGAGCTTGGCCAGAAGCAGGCGCATGAGCAGGAGGGGCAGGCGCGGCGCCGGGGCGCGCGCGCGGCGCGACCACGGCGCCAGAAAGACCGCGATCAATCCCGCCTCCAGCAGCAGCGCGTCCCATTGGTAGCTCAAGAAATCCCCGCCGACCGCGCACAGCGACAGGTACGCGGCCCAGCACGCCAGAGCGCACGGTCCCGCCCAGAAGTCGGCGGCAAGGCCAAGCGAGGCCGCCGCGCCGGCCGCGCATAAGCCGACGAGAGCGGCGTCGGAGGAGTTCAGCCAGGCGAGGGAAGGGATCAGGTAGAAGCGCCAAACGCCGAGTCGAACGCCCGCGGAAGACAGCAAGTCGGCGGCGGGAAGAAGGCCGTGCGCGCCGATGAGTCCCCGGATTTGCACGCCGAGCGAGGCGAAGGCCAGCAGGTAGCACAGCCCGAGCCCCGCCAGCAGCGCGCGGCGCGTCCCATCGACGGGCGGCGGCGCCGGCAAGCCCCACAAGAGTCTCGTCAGGCGCGAAAACAGAATCCGTCGGGAGGCGACGAACGCGTAGGCGGCTTCGCTCAGTCGTCGGAACGGCGGGCTCGCCTCATACAAAGAACTCCACGCACGCTGGAGGCCTCCGGCGCGCGAGAGCGCCGCGAAGACCGCGTCCGCGCCGCGGCGCACGCGGCCGTCCGGTTCGACGAGGTGCACGGCTTTCGCGCACTCGTCGCGCGAGATCTGCGGAAAGCGCGCGGCCGCGGATTGGTAGGGCTCGTAGGCGACCGCGGGACCCGTGGCCGCGCGCCAGCGCTCCACCCACAGCCGGCAGAAGCCGCAGTCGCCGTCAAAGAGAACGACCGCGGCGGCGCGCTCTTGGCCCATCGCGTTCATTATATAATCGCGCGGCCGCGGCCGCGGCGCCCATGATCATCTCGAACAAGACGCTGGCCTGGTACGGCGTGGCCGGAACTCTCTGCGACGCCGTTGGCGGGCTGTATTTGACCTACGATTTGCTCGGCGGCAGCCGCGGCCCGTTGGGACTCATCACGCGCGCGGCGACCTACGGGATACTGTTTTCGCTCGGCTACGGCTTGGCCTTCGGCCCCGCGTTCGGCGCGATCGCGGGCTTGGGCCTGGGCGGCTTGCTCGCCTTCGAGTTCTGGAGCTTGGCGCATCATCAGAGGATTTACGGACACTCTCCGCTGCATTCCCCGGCTCCGATGGGAATCTGGCGCGGGCTGATCTTGGGCGCGGCGGCGCTGCCGCGCTTCGGCTGGCGCTTCTCGGCGGTGTTCGGCGGGCTCAACGCGATTTTTCTGTTCGTCTTGTTCCGCCTGCGCTACGGCTCCACCCACGAGTATCAGGCCGCCCCCGTGCTGAAGCTGAGCGCGGTCACTCGCCGCGCCTCGTTTCTGCGCGCGCTCGCCATCGGCGCTTCCGGCGCGGCCGCCGGCTGGTTCGAGGGCCGTCGCGCGCACGCGGCGGCGTTGGGCATGACCATCGGCTTGACCGTCGGCCTGGTCAGCTTCGTCGTGGGGACCATCAGCCCGGTCGTGGAGTGGCGCGTCGAGCACCTGCCCGAGCGAGTGCTGGCGGCGATGGGCTTTGCCCTCATCGCGGCCGGCATGGTGCTGCAGTCGGTTCAGTACGCGGCCGTGATCGTCGGACGCTGACGCGGCGCGTCAGGGCACGATCATTCCGGCGATGCAGCCGGTCATGAAGCTGGCCAGCGAGCCGCCCAGCAGAGCGTAAAGCCCCAGACGCGCCACGTCGGACTTGCGTCCCGGCGCCAGTACGCTCAGGCCCCCGATCTGGATGGCGATGGACAGGAAGTTGGCGAAGCCGCAAAGCGCGTGGATGCCGATCATGAACGAGCGCCGGTCCATCGGCGCGGCCAGGTGCGCGCCCGCCCAGCGGGCCATTTCGGAGTAGGCGACGAATTCGTTGAGTACGGTCTTCTCGCCGATAAGTTGGCCGATCACCGCGCAATCCTTCCACGGCACGCCCATGATCCAGGCCAGCGGCGACAGCGCCCAACCCAGCACGTCTTGAAGGCCGACGGTCGGATGGCCGAAGAGGCCGAAGACCACGTGGAAGGCTCCGTTGACCATCGCGAGCAGGGACATGAAGGCCACCAGCATCGCGGCGACGTTGAAGGCCAGATGGATGCCCGTCGACGCCCCGTTGGCGGCGGCCTCGAAGACGTTGGCGGCCTTGTCGTGGTATTCGAGCTTGACGCCGCCCAAGGTCTTGGGTTTGCCGGTCTCGGGGATCAGCAGCTTGGCCATCAAAAGCGCCGCGGGCGCTTCCATCATGCACGCGGCCAGGATTTGCCCGGCCGAGTCCGGGAAGTAGGGCTTGAGCATCGCCGCGTAGACCACCATCACGCCGCTGGCGATGGTGGCCATGCCGGCCACCATCAGGCACAGAAGCTCCGACTCGGTCATCGACTCGATGTAGGGCTTGATCATCAGGGGCGCTTCGGTCTGGCCGAGGAAGGGGACCGCCACGGCGTTGAGCGTTTCCGCGCCGGAGGTGCCGCAGGTGTAGGTCATGATGCGCGAGAAAAACAGGACCACGCGCTGGAGCACGCCCAGGTAATAGAGGATCGACATCAGCGAGGCCAGGAAGACCACCGAGGTCAGCACCTGGAACGCGAAGAAAAATCCCATCGAGCCCGGCTCTCCCGGCGGCACCGCCAGCGCGCCGAAGACGAACTTGGCGCCCTCCTCCTGGAAGCCGATGAGCCCCGAGGCCGCCGCGTTGGCGCCGGAGAAAAACCATCGTCCGGGAGGCGTCTTGAGCACCAGCAGCGCGAAGACCACCTGCAGGGCCGTGGCCCAGCCGATCGTGCGCCAGTTGACGGCCTTGCGGTTTTTCGAGAACAGCCAGCCGATGGCGATCATCACGAAGACGCCGCAGGCGCTGACGAGCTGGTGGACGTTCATGCTCCTCCGGGGAGGCGGTTATTATACACGAGCCCGCGCCGCCTTCTTGAAGTAGCCGAGATAGCCCACGGCCGTGGAGGCGGTCAAGGTGAAGGAAAATCCCGGGTGCACTCGCCGGCGCAGAAGGGAGCGCAAAAAAGCGCCGTTGAGGACCGGGCGGATGCCCGTCAAGCCGCGAAGTTCAAGTCCCGCCGCGCGAGCCGCGGCCTCCAGTTCCGCGGGTTTGACCAGCAGGCGGTAGACGTGCACGTTGTGCGGCCCGCCGGTCGTGACCAGGCCGATGCCCTTGACCGCCAGCAGCCACGACAACGGCGTGCGGTTGAAGGTGTGAAAGAGCAGGACGCCTCCGGGCTTGAGAGCGCGCGCGGCCTCGGCCACGGCGCGGGCGGGCTCCTCCAGGTGTTCGAGCAGGTCCATGACCAACACCGCGTCGTAGGCGTCGGGACCCTCGCGCAAGTCGAGCGCGTCGCCCACGGAAAACTCCGCGTCCGCGCCCGGCGCCAAGCGCGCGCGCGCCGCGTCCAAGGACGAGGGCGAGAGGTCCACGCCTTTGACGCGCCAGCCGCCGGCGGCCAAAGGCAAGGACAGCAATCCGCCGCCGCAGCCGACGTCGAGCACGCGCGCGCCGGGCCGCACGCCCTCGCGCGCGAAGACCGAGCGCACGTAGTCCAGGCGCACGGGCGTTTCCGCGCGCAGCAGCGCCACCGCGTGCGCGTCGCCCTCGTGCCAGAGCGCGCCGAGCTCGTCGTAGAACGCGTTGTCGATGGCCTGCGCGTCGGGCCGCGCGCGGCGCCCCGCCAGCCAATACGCCCACTGATAGAACGCGTAGCCCAGCGCCAGCGCCGGCAGGGCCGTCCGCAGGAACCGGCCTTCGCCGCGCGACCACAGCGCGCCCACCGCGATCAGCACGCACGGATGCAACACGAACAAAAGCGCATGTATCCAGTGCTCCGCGGGCGCGCACTCGCCCGCGTGGATCCACTCGTCCTTGGTCGCCAGAAGGCTGGAAGCCGTGGCCAGCGCCGCGAACAGAAGCGCGGCGCCGCGCGTCGGCGCAAGAAGCGCCGCGGGCGCCAGTGCCGCCGCGAAGATCAGCGAGTCCAGCACGTGGCCGCGAGCCTCCCAAACGCCCAGGCCGCGACGGCGATGATGTACCGCCTCGTCGATCAGCATGACGCCCGCCTGCGCCGCGGACAGCGGCAGGGCCAGCGCGGCCAGCAGGTCTCCCAGCGGACTCATCTTTTTTCCAAAAGGTTCGCGACCGCGGTCAATCCCGGCCCGAAGGCCAGCGACAGGATGCGCTCGCCGCGGCGCACGCTGGGGTCGGCCAACATCCGCGCCCAGGCGTGCGGCAGCGTCGCCGAGGACATGTTGCCGCGCTCGCGCAGGAGTTCGCGGCTGTGCGCGGCCGCGCTTTCGGGAAGGCCAAGAGCGCGCAGGACGCTTTCGATCACGCGCGGGCCGCCGGGGTGGATCGCGAAATGCGCGACGTCGCTCAGGGCCAGGCCGTGCCTCTTCAGGAATCGCGCCGCGAAGTCCGCGACCGCCGCGCCCACGCGCGCGGGCACCTCGCGGCTGAGCGTCATCTCGAACGCGCAGTCGCGCAGGCGCCAGGTCATCTCGTCTTCCGACGACGGCAGGATCGTCTCCGCCGTGCCCAGCAAGGCCAGCGCGTGCCCGCGCTCGGCGACGCTCGCGTCGAAGCGGATCGCGCCGTCGCCGAACAGGGTGTTGACGACCACCTGCTCGTCGGCGACGGCCTCCGGGCGCAGGTGCAGCGTCGGCAGTTCGATCACGAACACGGCGGCGCGGCCCTCGCCGCCGTCTTGCGCCGCGTCGCGCGCCAGCGCCGCCGCCGCGGCCGCCGCCGGCACGCACGCGTAGCAGCCCATGTGCCCGAGATGAAGCACTCGCGGCGTCCAGCCGCGCCGCGCGGCGACGCGCTGGACCGCGTGAGGCGAGGCGTAGCCGGTGCACGAGACCTGAACCAGGGCGTCGGGCGCGGCCTCCCCCGCGGGAAAGGCCGCCTCGGCCAGGCGCAGGGCCGTCTCTTCAAACAGCGCCATGCGCGTCTCCAGGGGAGGCCGATGCCACGGCGCGCCCGCCGCGGGCTTGAACAAAGTCATGCGTTCCCAATCGCTTTGCCCGTAGTCGGCCGCGGCGCTGACGCGCGCCGCGATGCTTTCGCCGCGTCCCAGCCGTGCATACAGTGAATCCGCGCGCTTGTGCGCGGGGCCGAAGGCTCCGGCGTGAGCGCGCGCCAGCGCGCGCCTCAGCCAGGCGACGGCGTCGGGCTGGGCCAGGCGCGTGCCGAAATCGAGAGGGCGAAAGCCGCTCAGGTGGACGGGGGAGCGGCTTGGCGGCATCGCGGGCGCGCGGGCTAGACGCCCGCGACCGCCTCGTAGGCGAGACAGACCAGCCCCTCGTCGGCGAGCGCGCGCTCGTCTTCGGCGGACGCTCGGCTGGCCTGGACGCGTGCGCGTAGCTCGGCGGCCAGCGGTGCGTCGCCGACCCGGCGCAGGAACGCCTCCAGCACGCGCGGGCGGCGCAGGGCCTTGGCGGCGTGTCCGGCCAGGATGGGGTGTGTGCCCTCCCAGATCTCGTTGACCACCGCGTCGTCGGCCAGGCGATTGAGCGGCGAGAAGTCGTCGAGGATGCCGTGGCCGCCGACGAGCAGTTGGGCCTCGCGGACCATGCCGCTGGCGCGGCGCGAAACCTCGGTCTTGAGCATGGGCACCAGCGCCTCTGCCTCGGGCGCGGAGGCCGCGACGGCGTCCACTCCCGCGTAGAACGCCGCGATCATGCCTCGCCGCTCGCGGCGCAGGCGCTCCAGGCGCGCCTTGACCGAGGGCATGTCGGCTATGCGCCGGCCGTAGGCGACGCGCCACGCGGCGAAGGTCTCGGCCTCAAGCCACGCGCGCGACGCGAACCCCAGCGCCGCGCCGGCCACGTGCAGGCGAGACACCGACAGAATCTCGTCGACGAGCAGCGCCAGCCCCTCGCGCGGCTTGCCGACGAGCTCGGCACGCGCGCCGAGGTATTCGACTTCGACCGTGGCCTTGCCGCGCGTGCCTCCGATCTCTTTTTTGCGCAGGATCTTGTGGCCGTTGAGGCGTCCGTCGGCTCCGCGCCGCAGCACGACGAACAGCCCGATGTAGGGCGTTCCCGCGACCTTCGCGGTGGTGACCCAGGCCTCACCGGGGTTCGAGCAGAACCACTTGACGCCGGTCAGCGCGTAGGAGCCGTCGCCCAGGGGGCGGGCTTCGGTCTCGTTGGCCGAGACGTTGGAGCCTCCCTGGCGCTCGGTGATGAATTGCCCGCCGGTGAGAGCCCAGACCGCGTCGTCGCCGCGCAGGCGCGGCAGCAGCGCCCGCTGTTCGGGCGTGCCGCGGCGCTCGAGCAGGCCGATGAGTCCCTCGGTCATCGCCAGCGGGCAGGTGATGCCGCCCTCGCCGGCGTAGTTCGACAGCACCGACAGCGTCATGCGTTCGACCAAGGACAGCCCCGGCTCCCCGTAGACCGCGCGCGCCAGCAGGCGCCGCGCCTCGATTTGCTCCGGACAGTAGACGATCTCGGCTGCGCGTTCGCCGCCGATCTCGCGCTCGAGCAGACGCGGCAGATTCTCGGGCTTGTGAGCGGTCTCGATCAAATCCCCCAGCCGTCCGCCGACCAGAGCGCCGAACGCGTGCAGGCGCTTTTCCGACGCGGGGCCCGGGAGGCGGGGCAAGACCGCGTCGCGCAAATCCGCGTCGGCGCTCCAGACGTTGAGTCCGCGCGTGCCCGCGTAGCCCGGCAGCACCGCCGTATCGTCGCTGAGCGTGGTCATGGCGCGATCCTAGGAAATACGGCCCGCTCGCGCCAGCGCCGCGGGGGGTATAATGGAAGGCATGGAGACCTTGGGGCGGCTGCTGACGGACTTGGGCGAGCGCTCGGCCTACGACGCGGCCAGCCAATGCTCGCGCTGCGGCTACTGCGAGCAGGCCTGCCCCACCTACACGGCCACCGGGCGAGAGGCCTACTCGCCGCGCGGCCGCAACCAGATCGTGCGCCTGATGCTGGAGGGCAAGCTCGACGACCCCGAGGGCGCGCTCGACGCGCTGTCGTCGTGCCTGCTGTGCGGCGCGTGCACGACCGCGTGCTACGCGAAGGTGCCCACGCCCGACCTCGTGCTGGAGGGGCGGCGCGCGCTGCGCGCGCGCGCGCCGGCGGCGGTGCGCGCGCTGACGCGCCTGCAACTGCGCAGTCCGCGCACGCTTGAACGCCTGCTCAAGCTCGCCTATCTGGCCAAGCGTCTGGGCCTTTCCCGAGCGGCGCGGCCGGTGCTGCGCGCGCTGGGGCTTGGAGTGCTGGCCGAGATGGATGAGCACGTGCGGCGGGTGCCCGAGAGGATTTTCGACGACGAGCGGCGGCGCGCGCCCGGCCCCGAGGGCGAGAACTGGACCTACTTCGCGCCGTGCGGGCCGCGGTACTTGTTTCCGCGCGCGGCGCTGGCCACGCAGTCCGTGCTCAAGCGCCTGCGCGGCCCGGGGCGCTTTCGCGACAACCGCTGCTGCGGCCTGCTCGCGCACAACTACGGGGAGTTGGAGGGCGCCCGGGAGCTGGCGCGGCGCAACATCTCCGAGGCCGAGTCTTGGGGGCCGGGGCCGATCGTGGCCGACTGCTCATCGTGCGCGGCGTTCCTGAAATCCTACCCGCAGTTGTTCCTGAGCCCCGGACAAGACGGCTGGCGCCGCCGCGCTCAGCGCTTCGCCGCGCGCGTGCGCGACGCCGTCGAGATCTACGCTCAGGACGCCGCCCGCCTGCCGCCCGCGCCCGGGCTCGGCGCGACTTGTTGGCACGACTCCTGCCGGGGTCTCAACGGCGAGGGGCTCAAAGACGAACCGCGCCGCGTGGCGCGCGCGATCGCCGGGGAGGAGTTTCGCGAGATGCCGCGCGCCGACGCGTGCTGCGGCGGGGCCGGCGCGTTCGCGTTCACGCGGCCGGAGCTTTCCGACGAGCTGCTGCGCGCGAAGGTCTCCGGCGCGGCCGCCGCGCAGGCGCGTACGGTGGTGGCCGGCTCCACCTCGTGCCTGATCCAGCTTGCCCGGGGTTTTCGGATGTACTATCCTGACGCCGAAGTGATCCACATCTCCGAGTATGTCGCTCGGGCCTTGGGGGAAAAGCATGGGCCGTAGGCAGGAGCTCGAGAAGCGTCAGGCCCTGCTGGCGCGCTTCGGCCGCATGATCGCGGCAGAAAGCCACCTCGACGGCCTGCTGATGATCATCGCCGAGGAGGTCCGCAACATCCTCGGCGCCGACCGCTGCTCGGTGTTTCTCGTCGACGCCTACAAAGGCGAGCTGTGGACGAAAGTCGCGCTGGGCCTGGAGGAGAAAATCCTGCGCGTGCCGCTGGGCCAGGGCGTGGCCGGCTTCGTGGCCAAGACCGGCTCGGCGGTCAACATCCGCGACGCGTATAAGGACACGCGCTTCGCTCAGGATCTCGACCGCATCACCGGCTACCAGACCCGCTCGGTGCTGGCCGTGCCGTTGCGCGGGCGCGACGGCAAGGCGCTGGGCGTTTTCGAGGTGCTCAACAAAAGCCGAGGCCCCTTCACCGAGGAAGACGAGGGCCTTTTGCGCATCCTGGCGACGATGGCCGCGAGCTTCATCGAGACCGCCACGCTCTACGAGGACTTGCGCCGTTCCCATTTGGAAACGATCTATCGGATGGCTCTCGTCGCCGAGTACCGCGACCAGGAAGACACCGGCCGCCACCTGCGGCGCATGTCGCGGTTTTCGGGCATACTCGCGCTGGGCATGGGCCTGTCCGGGCCCGAGGCCGAGGACATCCGCTACGCCGCGCCGCTGCACGACATCGGCAAGGTGGCCATTCCCGACGCGATCTTGCGCAAGCCCGGCAAGCTCACGGCCGAGGAATTCGAGGAGATGAAAAAGCACACCACCTACGGCGCGCGCATGCTCGTCAACGCCGAGAGCCGCCTGCTGCGCCTGGCCGCCAAGATCGCGGTCGGCCATCACGAATGGTTCGACGGCACCGGCTACCCGGCCGGGCTCAAGGGCGAGGACATCCCGCTGGAGGCGCGCATCGTCACCGTGGCCGATGTCTTCGACGCGCTGTCGTCCAAGCGCGTCTACAAGGGAGAGTGGACCGTCGAGGACGCGCTCAAATACATCGAGGAGCGCGCCGGGGTGCAATTCGATCCGCGCGTGGTCGCCGTCTTGCGCGAGCGCTTTCCCGAGATACTCCAGGCGCGCGACGAGGAGAACGCCCGCATCATCGTCGACGATGCCCGCGAGGCCGGCGCCGACGCAGCGCGCAACGGCTCCGGCACCGGTCCCGGCCCGGCGTCGCGGTCGGCTTGACACTCCGCGCCGGTCCTGCTATCATCGAAACGACGCCGTTCGAGAGGTATTCCCGATGTCCGAAATCCAACTGACCGACGACACTTTCGACAAGGAAGTCCTGCAGAGCGCCCAGCCCGTGCTGGTCGATTTCTGGGCGCCGTGGTGCGGACCGTGCCGGATGTTGGGGCCCGTCGTCGAGGAGATCGCCAAGGAATACTCGGGCAAGGTGAAGGTCGCCAAGCTCAACACCGACGAGCATCCCAACGCTCCGGGGCGTTATCGCATCTCGGCCATTCCCACGCTTTTGTTCTTCAAGGGCGGCAAGCTCGTGGAGTCGCGCGTCGGCGTGCTGTCCAAGGCCGACATCAAGAAGCTGCTCGACGGCCTTCTGTCCGCGTAAGCCGCATCGTCGCGTCGTCCGTCGTTCTTTTCGACCTCCCGGTCGATGAAGCCACGCCTCTACCTCGTCGACGCCCACGCCTACCTTCATAGGGCCTACCACGCGCTGCCCCCGCTGACCGACGCGCAGGGGCGGCCGGTCGGGGCTCTGTACGGCTTTGCGCGCACCTTGATCCAAATCCAGCGCCGCGACAAGCCTGAGGGCCTGGCCGTCTGCCTGGACATGCCCGGCCCCACCTTCCGCGACAAGATGTATGCGAACTACAAGGCCACGCGCCAGGCCATCGACGAGGATCTTTTGGTCCAACTCGGGCGCGCGCGCGCACTGGCCGAGACGCTGGGCTTCAAGTGCCTGGAAAAATCCGGCTACGAGGCCGACGACTTGATGGCCACCATGGCCCGCAAGGCGGTGGAGCGCGGCTGGCAGGCCGTGCTGGTGACCGGAGACAAGGACGCGCTTCAACTGATCGGCCCCGGCATCCGCGTCTTCAACGTCTCTAAAAATCTCTGGATGGACCCGCCTCAGGTCGAGGAAAAATTCGGCATCGGCCCGTCGTCGGTGCGCGACTACCTGGCCATCGTCGGCGACTCCTCCGACAACATCCCCGGAGTCAAGGGCGTGGGGCCGGTGGGCGCGGCGAAGCTTCTCAAGGCCTACGGCTCGCTCAAGGGAGCCATCGCCGCGGCCAAGAAGGGAGACCCGGCGCTGAGTCCCAAGCTCGCGCAGGCGCTCAAGGACGGCGAAAAGACGGCCGAGCTCTCGCTGGCGCTGATCGCGTTGGACGAGGATGTGCCGCTCGACGAACAGCCCGAGGACTGCCGAGTGTCCGCGCCGGAGCCGGCGAAGCTCTCCGCGGGCTTGAGCGAATTCGGCTTCCGCGCGCTGGCCAAGGAATTGGGCGCGCCGATCGCCGACGCTCCGGCCGCCGCCGCGCCCTCCGACGCCGTGCCCGCCGCCGCGCCGCCGCCCAAGGCCGAGCGCGCCGATTGGAAGACGGTGGCCAAGGAACTGGCCAAGGCGAAGGCGGTGCTCGTGGCGGCCGTGCCCGACGCCGCGGGCGAGGGGGAACTGCTGACGGCCTCGCGCGTGCGCGTCGCGCTGGGCGCCGAGAGCGGGCGCGTGGCGCTTCTCGATGAGACCGAGGCGAGGCAGAAGGCGCCCGCCGCCGCGCTGGGCGGCCCCGCGCTGAAAGTGGGCTGGGACCTGAAGGCCTCTCGGGCGGCGCTTGAGCGCGTGGGCCTGGAGCTTGCCGGCCCCGACTTCGACGCGAAGCTTGCGGCCTACTGCCTGGACCCCGCCTCGGCCAAGGACCCGAAGGCGGACGGCCCGCAGGAGGCCGCGCTGGCGCGCGCCGCGGCGGCGTTGGGCCGCGAGAGCTTGCGCGCGCGCATGAAGGCCGCCGGGGTGCTCGAGCTCTTCGAGAAAGTCGAGATGCCGCTGTCGGCCGTGCTTCATGAAATGGAGCGCGCGGGAATTCTCGTCGACGATAAATATCTGAAGTCCTTGTCGCGCGAGTTTCTGGAGTCCTTGGACGGACTGCAAAAGGAGATCGATTCGCTCGCGGGCGCGCCGCTCAACGTCCAATCGCCCAAGCAGATCGGCGAACTGCTCTTCGACAAGCTGGGCCTGCCGGTGCTTCACAAGACGGCCAAGGGCGGGCGCTCGGTCGACGAGGAGACCCTGCAGGCTCTGGCTTCCCAGCACGCGCTGCCCGGCAAGATCCTGGAGTTTCGCGAGATCGCCAAGCTCGAGTCCACCTACGTTCGCGGCCTGCTCGAGCGCCTGGACCCCGAGACCCGGCGCGTGCACACGACCTTCGACCAGACCGGCGCGTTGACCGGGCGCCTGTCGAGCCTGGATCCCAATTTGCAGAACATCCCCATCCGCACCGAGGCCGGGCGGCGCATCCGCCGCGCGTTCGTGGCGCCCAAGGGCAAGCTGCTGGTCTCGGCCGACTACTCGCAAATCGACTTGCGCGTGCTCGCGCACGAGTCCGGCGACGAGACTTTGATCGCGTCGTTCCGCAACGGGGAGGACATCCACGCCCGCACCGCCTGCGAGGTCTTCCATGTTTCGCCCGAGGCGCTGACCGTCGATCAGCGGCGCGCGGCCAAGGCCATCAATTTCGGCATCGTCTACGGGCAAACCGCGTTCGGCCTGTCGCACCAGCTCGGCATCCCGCAGGGCGAGGCCGCCGCCTACATCAAGCGCTACCTGGAGCGCTACCCCGGCGTGTCGGCCTGGGTCGAGAAGAACCTGGCGCAGGCCAAGCGCGACGGCGGCGTGCGCACGCTGCTGGGCCGAGTGCGCTGGATACCGGAGCTTTCGGCCAAGAACGCCGCAGTGCGCCAGTTCGGCGAGCGCGCCGCGCGCAACACGCCCATCCAGGGCGGCTCGGCCGACATCATCAAGTTGGCGATGCTCGCCGTCGCGCGCGGCCTGGAGAGCGGGCGGCGCGGGGCGGTCATGCTGCTGCAGGTGCACGACGAACTCGTCTTCGAGGTCGAGGCCCCGCGGGTCGCCGAGTTCGCGGCCTGGGTGCGCGGCGAGATGGAGGGTGCGGTGAAGCTGAAAGTCCCGCTCGTCGCGGATGTGAAATCCGGACCCAATTGGCAGGACATGGAGAAAATCCCTTGAGCCGCGTTTTCCGCCACGACCCCATCGACTTCCGCGCCCTGCCTCCGGCCATCAAGGGCCTGATCCTGGCCACGGTCGCGGGGTTTTTCCTGTCCAAGCTCGCCGGCCCGAGGGTGGACGATCTCTTCGGCCTGGTGCCGCAAAGCACGGTCTTCGACCGATGGCTCTGGCAGCCGTTCACCTATTTGTTCCTGCACGGCGACATCTGGCACCTTCTCTTCAACCTGTTCGCGTTGTGGATGTTCGGCATGCCGGTGGAGGCGCAGTGGGGACCGGCGGAGTTCCTGAAGTACTACTTCGTTTGCGGCGTCAGCGGCGCGCTGCTGACCTGCGCGCTGACTCCGCACTCGACGATCCCCGTCATCGGCGCGTCCGCGTCCGTCTACGGGATGCTCGTGGCCTTCGCGATGCTGTATCCGGACGCGGTCGTCTACTTGTACTTCCTGATTCCGGTCAAGGCCGCGCACATGGCCATCCTCTTCGGAGCGCTGGAGTTCTTCGCCGGCGCGGCCAACTCCACTCCCGGCATCGCGCGCTTCGCCCATCTGGGCGGAATGATCGCCGGCTACATCTACATCCGCTGGTGGTTCGCGTGGAAGGTCAACGCAAAATCCTTCGCCAAGGGCTTGTTCGAGCGCGACGAGCCGCCGCCGCGCCCCGAGCCGGCGGCGCGGCGCGCGCCGCCGCCGCCGCAGGCTCGGCCCCGGCCGGGGGGCATGGACGAAGTCGACCGCATCCTCGACAAGATCCTCTCCGACGGCCTGGAGTCGCTGACCGACGACGAGCGCGAGATCATGCGCCGCTACTCGCAGTCCCAGAAGGAGCGGCCGTCATGAAGCCGGCGCGCTTCGTTCTGGGCCTGACCGGCGGCATCGGCTCGGGCAAGTCCGCGGCGCTGGCCGAGTTCGCGCGGCTGGGCGCGAGCGTCGTGGACGCCGACGAGATCGCGCGCGCCCAGGCGCGGCGCGGCGGCCCGGGCTGGCGCGGGGTCGTTCGCGCGTTCGGCCGCGGCGTGCTCGACGCGCGCGGCGAACTCGACCGCGCGGCGCTGGCCGCGCGGGTGTTTTCCGACGCGGCCGCGCGTCGGCGTCTGGAGCGCGCGGCGCACCCGCCGATTTTGCGCGAACTGTCGCGGCGCATCGCGCGGGCGCGCGGGCTCGTCGTCGCCGACGTGCCGCTGCTTTTCGAGGGCGGCCTCGAGCGGCGCTTCGACGCGACCGCGCTGGTGACCTGCCCGCTGCCCGAGCGCCTGCGCCGCGTGCGCCGCCGCGACGGGATTTCCGCCGCGGACGCCGCGCGCCGCGCGCGCGCGCAGTGGCCCGAGCGGCGCAAGCGCGCGCTGGCCGATTTGCGCCTGGACAACGGCGGCTCGCGCGCCGCGCTGCGCGCGAAGGTGCGCCGCCTGTACGCCGGGCTGACTTTGCTGCATGGAGGAACGCCGAATGGAAACGCCGACCAAAACGCCTGAGACCCCCTCGCCCGCCGCGGCCGCCCCCGCCGCGCCCGCGGCAGCGCCGCCAAAACCTCTGGAGACCGCGGAGCTGGCCAAGAAAACCATCGCCCAGCTCAACGCGATCGCGGCCGAGCTCAAGCTCGAAGGCGTCAGCGGCCTGCGCAAGCAGGAGCTCATCGCCAAGATCGTCGAGGGCCAGCTCAAGGCCAACGGGATGATCTTCGACGAGGGAGTGCTGGAGGTGCTGCCCGACGGCTTCGGCTTCCTGCGTTCGCCCGACTACAGCTATCTGGCCGGTCCCGACGACATCTACATGAGCCCGTCGCAGATCAAGCGCTTCGGCCTGCGCAAGGGCGACACGGTCGCCGGCTTCGTGCGTCCGCCGCGCGACGGCGAGCGCTACTTCGCTTTGCTGCAGGTCAAGAGCATCAACGGAGTGGACGCGGACAAGCTCAAGGATCGCCCGCTGTTCGACAATCTCACGCCTCTGCACCCGAACGCGGCCTTCCGCCTGGAAACCTCGCGCGAGGAGGTCACCACGCGTCTGATGGACTTGATCTGCCCCATCGGCAAGGGCCAGCGCGGGCTGATCGTCGCTCCTCCCAAGACCGGCAAGACCGTCATACTGCAGAAGCTCGCCAACGCGATCGCCAAGAACCACCCGCAGACGGTGATTTTGGTCTTGCTCATCGACGAGCGGCCCGAGGAGGTCACCGAGATGCAGCGTACGATCAAGGGCGAGGTCATCGCCTCGACTTTCGACGAGCCCGCCGAGCGCCACGTCCAGGTCTCCGAGATGGTGCTCGAGAAGGCCAAGCGCCAGGTGGAACTCGGCAAGGACGTGGTGATCCTGCTCGACTCGATCACGCGCCTGGCGCGCGCCTACAACACCTGCACGCCGTCGTCGGGCCGCGTGCTGTCGGGCGGGCTTGAGGCGACCTCACTTCAGCGCCCCAAGCGCTTCCTGGGCGCGGCGCGCAACATCGAGGAGGGCGGCTCGCTGACGATTTTGGCCACGGCGCTCGTCGAGACCGGCTCGCGCATGGACGAGGTGATCTTCGAGGAGTTCAAGGGCACCGGCAACTCCGAGGTGTACTTGGACCGCAAGCTCGCCGACCGGCGCATGTGGCCCGCCATCGAGATCAACCGCACGGGAACGCGCAAGGAAGAACTGCTGATGAGCGAAGACGACATCAACAAGATCTACATCCTGCGCAAGGTGCTCGCGCCCCTGGGCTCGGTGGAGGCGATGGACCTTCTGCGCGACAAGCTCCTGACCACGAAGTCCAACAAGGACTTCATGAAGGCGATGGAACTGTCGAACATGGCGGGCTGATGCGCGCTCTCGCGGCTTTTCTTCTGCTGGTCGCCGCCAAGACGGCGCGCGCCGCCGGTCCCGCGGACGCGGCGGGCAACTTCGCGCGCTTCTCGGTTCTGACTCCGCCGGGGCCAGACGAGCCCAGTCCCGCGGCGCTGGCGCACGCCCGGCGGTTGCTCTACGCGGTGCACCGCGTGGCCAAGGGCGAGACCAGCGCCGCGCGCCTGGCCAAGGCCTACGGCACGACGCTGGCCGCGCTTCAGGCCACCAACGACAACGAGCTCTACCTGATGTATCCGGGCATGCGCCTGACCGTGCTCAACCGCGACGGCGAGCTCTACACGGTGCGCCGCACCTCGCAGACGCTGGACTCGGTGGTCGCGAAATTCCGTTCCGGCGCGGCCTCGCGGCGCGCGTTCAAGGAACTGATCGTGCGCGCCAACAACCTGCCCGGCATCGCTCTGCTCGCGCCCTACGAGCTCGAGCCTGGGCGCAAGCTGCTCATTCCCGGCGTGCGCGTGGCCTTCGACACCTACCGCTTCCCGTTCGAGTCGCAGGCCTGGCCGCGCATCTCCTCGGGTTTCGGCTACCGCTACCACCCGATCCTCCACCGCCGCCGCTTCCACGACGGCTTCGACATCCCCAAGCCCTACGGCACGCCGGTCTATCCGGCGCGCTCGGGCGTGGTGACGATGGCGGGCTGGCACGAGGGCTACGGCCTGCTCATCGAGATCCGCCACGCCAACGGCGAGTCCACGCGCTACGGCCATCTGTCCAAGATCTTCGTGCACGCCGGCCAGCGCGTGCAGCGCGGCAAGACCTTGATCGGGCGCGTGGGATCGACGGGCCTGTCCACGGGCCCGCACCTGCACTTCGAGGTCCGCGACCGTCACGGCAATCCGGTCAATCCGAAGACCGCGATCGGCCGCTCGGCGGTGCGCGGCGCGCCCCGGAAATGAAGCTCTCCGCGCGGGAGTCGGGCGATGCGAAGGGTCTTCCCGTCGTCTTGCTTCACGCGTTTCCGATGTCGAGCGCGATGTGGGAGCCGCAGTTGGCCGCGCTGAAGCGCTTTCGCGTGCTGACGCCCGATCTGCGCGGCTTCGGGGGCACGCCGCTCGTCGCGCCGTGGTTCATCGAGAACGCGGTCGACGATCTCCTGGAGACGCTGTCGGCGGCGGGTGTGGAGCGCGCGGCCTTGGTCGGCCTGTCGATGGGCGGCTACGTGGCCCTGCGCGCGGCGCAGAAGGCGCCGGAGCGCGTGCTCGCGCTGGCGCTTTGCGACACGCGCGCCGAGGCCGACGGCAACGAGGCCAAGCTCAAGCGCGCGGCCGCGGTGGAGTTCGTGCGCGCGCGGGGCACGGCCTCCTTCGTTCGCCCGTTTCTCAAGGACGCCCTGGCGCCGGGCGCCGAGGGCTCGTCCGCCTTCGAGTTTTTGCGCGGCGTGGCCGAGAGCGCCGCGCCCGAGTCCGTCATGGCCGCGCTGGCCGCCCTCGCCGCGCGAGCGGACATGACCGAGTTCCTGCCCAAAATCGCGGTCGCGACTTGCGTGCTGGTCGGCGCGCACGACAAGATCACGCCCCTGTCCGCGGCGGAGCTTCTGCGCTCGCGCATCCCCGGCGCGAGCCTGCGCGTGATCCCCGGCGCCGGGCACTTCTCCAGCGCCGAGAACCCCGCGGCCTTCAATGAGACCTTGGTCTCGTTTTTGAGCGGATTGTAGATCGAGCCGCGGCCGTTCCGCCGCGGCCGCCGCATGGAACTAAACGGACGGGCCATTCGTATGTAGGGATGGTTTTTGATCGTGGGCCTGGGAAATACATCTTAAAAGATGTATTCCGGGAGAGCCGATGACGCATCGGCTGGAGTTCTACCGTTCACGGCGAGGAGACGAGCCGGCTCTGGATTATGTTCGGGCGCAGGTGAAGCCGCACCATGCGAAGATCGGACGGGCACTGGCGGCGCTTGAGGAATTGGGATGTTTGGCCAGACGGCCTCTGGCGGACTATTTGCAAGAGGGGCTCTACGAATTGCGTGTTGCGGTCGAAGGGCATCAGCATCGCTTGCTCTATTTCTTTCATGGGCAGGAGAGCGCATTTTTGAAAAAAGACTCTGCGGTACCCGCGGAGGAACTGGCGCGCGCGCGGCGTCGCCGAGAAGATTGGCTGGAGCGCTTTGGGAGCCATACATGAAGAAAAAGGCGGGACGAGGGACGACGCTCAAGGAGTATTTGGCGGGGGAAATGCGTGACCCCGAGTTCAGGCGTTTTTATGAAGAGGCGGATATCGAGATGAAAGTGGCGCTGGAGGTCGCCAAGGCGCGCGGCGCGGCGCGGATGTCCCAGGGAGAGTTGGCGCGCGCGCTCAAGACCAGGCAGCAAATCATCTCCCGGATCGAGCAGGGAGCTCAAAACGTGACGGTCGAGACGCTGGATCGGATCGCGCGGGCGCTGAAAGGCCGGCTCCTCATCCGCATCGTCGCTGCGTAATCGGGATTCGCGGGACGTCATAAGTCCCAAATCGGCCTGGGCCGGTTGTTTCGGCGTTCGGCCGCGGCGGTCCCAGGCGCTCGACCGAGCTTCGCGCCACAATGAGGCGATGAAGTCCCTCGTCTTGGCCCTGCTCGCCTGGTCTTGCGCCGCGCGGGCGCAGGTCGCCGTCGAGGCGCCTCGCGCGCAGGTCGCCGTCGACGCGCTCACGCCCGCGGCCGGGGCCGCGGCGACGGCGGCCCTGCCGGCGCCGTCCATCCCGCTCGCGCTGCCGCCGCCGGCTTCGGCGGTTTCTTTCGTCCCGTCCGCCGCGCCGACGACGGCTCATGCCGCGGCCGTTCTGGCCGCGCCCGGTCCCGCGGCGCCGGATTTGAAGGGGCTTGAGGCCGTCACGCGCGCGCTGATCGCGCGCTACCTGCCCGAGCTCTACCGCCCGATCGCGGTGCGCTACGGCTACGAGGAATCGAACCTCGGACCTGGAGGGGGGCACACATTCACGCCCGAGTCCGGACACGAGATCACGCTGACACCCGCCGAGCCCGACCCCGACGGCCTCGTGCTCTCGGCCATCGGGCCGCCGGGCGAGACGCGCGTGCAGCCCAAGATCGAGCAGATCGTCACGAGCGTGCATGAGTTCGCCCACGCGCTTTTCGACGACGCGATCGGCCGCCGGGACGCCGCGCGCCCGCGCGACTCCTCCTACGACGCGATGACCGAGGGCTTCGCGGTCCAGTGCGAGCGCTTGGTGCTGCGCGGGATGCTGCGCGACGCCGCCGAACTGGGCCTGTCGGAGCGCGACGCGGCCGACGCGCGGCGCCTGCTCGACGCGCGCCTGCGCTGGCTGAAGTCGGAGGACAACGCCTACGCCGAGGGCACGCCGATCTGGCACGAACTGCACGAGCGCGGCGGGGCCGCCGCGATGGCGGCGTTCCTGGCGTCCCTGCGCGCCGAGCGCATGACCGCGGTGATGCGCGCCGATCCGATTTACCAGCTCAGCCTGGGCTCGCCGCAGACCGCGGGCGCCTACCTCGGCGAGGGGAACCCGCGCCTGCGTTCGGATTTGGAGTCGGCGGCGGCGGCCGCCGCCGGGCGGGAGTTGTCGCCGGACGCGCGCGCGGCCGGCGCGCGGGCGCTTGAAGCCGCGGGTCCGCGCGGACGCGAGTGGCTGGCGCGGCGCGCCCTTCTGCGCGAAGTCGATGTGGGCGATGGATTGCGCGTCGTGCCCGCGTTTTTGCGCCGCGCGCCTGACGCATCCGAGGCGTTGTTTCGTCTGGCCGCGCTGAGCCCGGCGCTGGCCGGCCGCGCCGCCGAGATCCTGTCCTGGGCCGCGTCCGCGCCCGACGGCATGCGGCGCGTGTTCGAGGAGCCGGGGCCGGGACGCCGCTTCATGTCCATCGTCGCCGCGGCCGAGAGCCTGCCCTGGACGGCCGAGGCCAAACGCGTTTGGGACGCCGCCGTCATGCGCTGGATCGCGGCGAAGTAGCGCCCGACGCAAGCCGCGCGGCCTTTTTTGCTATACTGCCCGGGTCGCTCTATTTCCGAGGAACCCGCGTCAATGAAGAAAGGCATCCATCCCGTCTACCGCCCGGTCGTCTTCCAGGACGTCCAGGCCGGCCAGTCGTTCATCACCCGCTCCACCGTCAGGTCCCGCGACACGATCGCCTGGGAAGACGGCAAGACCTACCCTCTCGTCAAGATGGACATCTCCGCGTTCTCGCACCCGTTCTACACCGGCCAGCAGCGCCTGGTCGACACTGCGGGCCGCATCGACCGCTTCAAGAAGCGCTTCGAGGCCAGCGGCGGCAAGACCGTGGCGCGCAAGGCCGCCAA
Organism: bacterium; assembly: GCA_021806745.1. Classification (GTDB taxonomy): domain Bacteria; phylum Elusimicrobiota; class Elusimicrobia; order UBA1565; family UBA9628; genus GWA2-66-18. The sequence continues at coordinate 12,704 of JAJZQS010000016.1, read as the reverse complement.
GGCCGCGGTCAAGACCCTCGCCCATGTCGGCCATACGGCCAAGCGCGACAAGGTCCTCTCGACCGCGGTGAAGAAGGACGACAAGACCGCCAAGAAGGCCGGGCCCAAGAAGGAGAAGGCTCCCGCCAAGAAAGACGCCTAGCGGTCCAGTTCCCGATCGGAGCCCCGGCCGCGAGGCCGGGGCTCCGCTTTTTTAGGCCAAGTCCATGAACCCCAAGATCGCCCGCTTGGAGGCGCAATTCCAAGAGATCGAAGCCAAGCTCGCCTCGCCCTCGGCGGGCGCGCAGGTGCAGGAGTTGTCTTTGCGCCACGCGCGCCTGGCCCCGGTCGCGGCCAAGGCGCGCGAGCTCAAGCGCCTGGAGCTTGAGCTTGCGGGCCTCGCCGCCCTGGAGTCCGACGCGGAGATGCGCGCGATGGCCGCCGAGGAGCGTCCGGGCCTTGAGGCGCGCCTGCTCGCGCTGGAGCGCGAGATTCTGCTGGATTTGCTGCCGCCCGATCCCTTGGACGCCAAGAACGCGTTCCTGGAAATCCGCGCCGGCGCCGGCGGCGAGGAGTCGGCGTTGTTCGCCGCGGAGCTTCTGCGCGCCTACACGCGCTTCGCCGAGTCCCGACGCTGGGGCGTGGAGGTCGAGGAGTATTCGCAGACGGGCTTGAAGGGCATCAAGCAGGCGGTGGTGTTCATTTCCGGCAAGGAGGTCTACTCGTGGCTGCGCCACGAGGGCGGCGTGCACCGCGTCCAGCGCGTGCCGGCCACCGAGGCCGCGGGCCGAGTGCACACCTCCACGGTGACCGTCGCCGTGATGCCTGAAGTCGAGGAAGGCGGCGAGATCGTCGTGCGTCCCGACGAGATCAAGCTCGACACTTACCGCTCCGGCGGCGCCGGCGGCCAGAACGTCAACAAGGTGGAGACGGCCGTGCGCATCACGCACATCCCCACCGGCATCGTCGTGGAGTGTCAGGAGGAGCGCTCGCAGGGGCGCAACCGCGACAAGGCCATGCGACGCCTCTACGCCAAGCTCGCCGACATCGAGCGCGAGAAGCAGTTCGCGCAGAACGCCTCCGCGCGCCGCGCGCAGGTGGGCACGGGCGACCGCTCCGAGAAGATCCGCACCTACAACTTCCCGCAGTCGCGCGTGACCGACCACCGCCTGGAGCGCTCCTGGCACAACCTTTCCGAGATCATGGAGGGCGCGTTGGGGCCGGTGCTCGAGGCCCTGCGCGACGAGCGCCGGCGCTTGGCGCTGGACGCCGCCAAATGACCGTCGCGCAGTGGCTTGAGCGGGCGGTCGCGTTCCTGGACGAGCGCGGCGTGCCCGAGGCTCGGGCCAGCGCGGAGTTTTTGCTGGCCGAGGCGATGGGCGCGGGCCGCGCCGCGGTGCTGGCCCGCGGCGGCCAGCCGCTCGACGACAAGGTGGGACACCGCTTCTGGCGCTGGATCAAGGAGCGCGGCCGTCGGGAGCCGCTGGCCTACATATTGGGCTGGCAGCCGTTCCTGGATTTGCGCGTGGAAATCTCGCGCGACTGCCTGATCCCGCGTCCGGAAACCGAGGAACTCGCGCTCGAGTGCGCGCGGCTGTTGCGCGAGTCGGGCGAGGCGGCGCCGAAAATCGTTGAGATCGGCACCGGCACCGGCTGCGTCGCGGTGGCGCTGGCGCGGCTGCTTGCCGGCGCCACGGTCTACGCCACCGACGTGAGCGCGGCCGCGCTGGAACTGGCGCGGCGCAACGCCCTGGCGCACCGCGTGCAGGATCGGGTTCGCCTCATTCGCGAGGACATGTTCTCGGGCAAGCCCGGCCTGCGCGGCTGGGCCGACCTGGTGGTCTCCAATCCGCCCTACATCCCCACGCGCGAGCTCGCGAACCTGGCTGCGGAGGTGCGCCGCGAACCGGCGTTGGCGCTCGACGGCGGGCGCGACGGGCTCGACGCCGTGCGCGCGATCGTGCCGTCGGCGGCGCGCACGCTCAAGCCCGGGGGGACGCTGGCGCTGGAAATCGGCGCGCGCCAAGGCGCGGCGGTGCTGAGCATACTGAGCGCGGCGGGCTTGGCGCAGGCGCGCGTCAAGAAGGACGCCCAGGGACGGGACCGGATGGCCTTCGCGCGGCGCGCGGCCGAGTGAGGCCCAGCCGTTGTCGCGCCGCCCGCGTTCGTGCTAGAATGGTCGGGAACCGCGGGCGTGGTTCAATGGTAGAACGGGTCCTTGCCAAGGATCAGACGGCGGTTCGATTCCGCTCGCCCGCTCCAGATTTCAAGACTTAAAAGCCGGGCGCTTTTCGTCGATGAACCAGCGGAATCAACACCCGCTGGTTTTTTATCGCCCGAATTCGCGACGGAATGTACCGGCGGAACGGCCGCGAATGTCGCATAATGACGGGATGAAAACCCCCACGCGATTCAAACTGTTCAAGCGCTACCAGAATCTCAGCAAGGATTCAAAAGTCGCGGCGTATGAGCTGAAGAAAGACGGCATCACGATCCGGTTCACGGACCATTCCGTCTACCGCTACACCAATCAGAGCGCCGATCCCGGCAACATACGCAAGATGAAGTCTCTCGCGCTCGCGGGCAAGGGGTTGGGCACCTTCATCGACGCCAACGTCAAGGAGCGCTACCTCCGCAAGGTCCGATAAGACCCGTTCCAGGCGCCGGCCGCGGTCTTTCGTCCAGGACGCTCGTCAATTCGTCCCGGACGCGCGCGACCAAGACGAACGAGGGCTAGGCGCGCTTCAGAGCGTCGTGCACCGCTCGCGCGCTGGCGCCGGTTTCCAGCGCCACGCGCTCGACGAGCTCGCGCCGGCCAAGGCCGCGCCCCAGCAGGCGCGCCGTCTCGTTCATCTTCGTCCAGCGGGTCATGGACTGGCGGATGCGGACTTCCTCGGTCGACTCGGGCTCGCGCGTCGAGGGCGCCTTATTCGCGGCGGGTGGGATGTTCATCGGGGATGTTACCGCTTTTGAGGCCGTCGCGCCGACGCGATTGCTGCGGTCCTGGGCGGCGTGCGTGCGGAGATGATCGACTTCCGCTGAAGATCAGGCGAGCGGAAGGCTCAAGCGGAAAGTCGAGCCGCGGCCCGCAAGGCTCGACACCCTGATCCATCCCCCGTGGCTCTCGGCCACTTGCTTGACGATCGCTAGGCCGAGGCCGACCCCGGAGGACTTGAGCTTCCTAGCCCGGCGCGTCCGATGGAAGTGCCCGAACAGCTTGGGTATATCCGATTTGACGATGCCGATCCCGGTGTCTTGGACCGTCAGGCGGGCCGCGCTCCCGACTCGCCGCAGCGAAACGATGATCTTGCCTCCCGGACAGTTGTAATGGATCGCGTTATCGATGAGATTATCGATGGCCCGATGAATGTCGTTGCAGTCGACGCGGGCCACGATGCCGGGTTCAAGCCTGTCCCGAAGATCGAGACCCCGCTCCTTGGCTTGGAACTTGTGGTCGCGCACGCTGTCACCGACCAGTTTGGAGAGGGACAGGCGCTCCCGCTGCGGCTTCCTGTATCCCGCATCCAACGACGAGAGTTGGAGAAGATTGCTGACCAGCATGGAGAGCCGTTCGGTCTGGCTTTCGATGGCGTTCAGAAAGGGAGCGCCCCGCTTCGAAACGCCGAGTTCCCGATGCAGCAAAGTCTCCGCGCTTGCCCGGAGAGTGGCGAGGGGGGTCTTGAGCTCGTGCGCCAGGTCGGCGATGAGCTCGCCCCGAATCTGCTCACGATTCTTCTTGGCCTCGTCCTGCTGCATCTGGACGCGACTCGCGATGTCCTCGACAGTCGCCACGATCCAGCCGTCCGCGTCGGCACGGATCGGGCTTAGCTTCACCTCGATGGGAATGCTGCTTCCGTCCTTTCGCAACCCGCTGAGCTGCCGGCGGTTGCCGCCTATGGCGCGGGCCCACGCGTCCGCCGTGGAGGAACGGCGTTTTCTCCGCCGGCCGGCTTGGAGGCTCTTGGGCACCAGGAGTTCCACCGGCTTGCCGAGAATTTCCTTGCGTCTGTAACCGAAGATCGCTTCGAGGCGGGCGTTGACGAGGACGATCCGGCCTGCCGCGTCGGCCGCCAGTATGCCGGTCGGCGCCGACTCCACGTAGACGCGCAGGCGTTTGGCCTCGCTCTCCGCCAGGGCCTTTCGAGAATGCTCGAGCCGCTCCTGTCCGCGTCGGACCTCGTCGATATTGATAAGGACGATCGTCACGCCGTCGGTCTTTTTAGCGCCCGTCCTGTAGGGGCGCACGATGAGCAAGTGCCAGCGGCCGCTCCGGTCGCGGATTTCCCGGCGGGGAAACTTGACGCCGTTGAGCGTCTCGACGGCCATCCTCCTGACGTCGACGCCTCGCAGAGCCGGTCGCAGTTGGGAGATCGGCCTGCCGATGTCGCCTGGGAGGAGATTGAAAATCTTAGCGGCGGCGGGCGTGAAACGCCGGATGTTGAGATCCGCGCTCAATACGACGCACGGAATCCGAGTACTCGCGATGAAGTTGGCCCAGTCGTCGTTGGCGCGCGTCAGCTCGAGGACCGCATGGTTGAGCTCATCGTTGGAGCTCTGAAGCTCCTCGTTGCTGCTTTGAAGCTCTTCTTTGGAGGTCACGAGTTCTTCGTTGGAGCTCTGAAGCTCCTCGTTGGCGGATTTGAGTTCCTCGTCAGCGATCAACTGCTCGTCGAACGCCGTTCGGAGATCGCTCCTGGCCGAGGCGAGCTCGTGTTCGAGTTTGCGCGCGTTGTGCCGAGCGGGTTTACCGTCCGGGCCCGCCGCCGCGCCCTTTTGGAAGAGGACCAGGAAGCAGCGTCCCGTTTCCGTGGGCGAGAAGGGAATGATCTCGAAGCTCGCCGTCTCCTGCTGCCCGTTCCATGAGAACGCGATTCCTTCTCTGCGGACCGGGGCCGCGGTCTCCCTCGCTTCGCGGACGGCGGAGTTGAGTTGCAGGAGAAGCCCTTCTCGCGCCATTTTCAGGAGGTTGAGGCTGGCTTTGCCGGGGGCCGGCTCCAAGAAGGGACTGGTCTGGCCGCGGAACTGCAAAATCTCAAGCCGGTCGTCGATCATCACGCCCGCCGGGGCGTAGCGTTCCAAGAGCACGCGGTCGATCTCCTGCTGAAGATCCGGCCCTTTGTAAGCCGAGACGGACGCGAAAGACCGGGTCGGCGCTATGGGAGTGTCCGTCGACACGGCGACAAGAGGAATCTGCGCCGGCGCCGCTCCCGGCTTGCGGGAGTAAATTCGATTCTTCTTATCCAGCAAGAAGAATCGCGAGGCGTCGCCGATCATCTCCGAGCCGCCCAAGACGAGGAAACCCCCGGGTCGGAGCGCGTAATGCATGAAAGGAACCACCTTTTTCTGCAGGGCGGAGTCCAGGTAGATCATCACATTCCGGCAACTGATCAGGTCCATGTTGGAGAAAGGCGGGTCGCAGGTCAGGTCGTGCCGGGCGAAGACGCAGATGTCCCGGATGGAGCTGGATATCTTATAGCCCCGTCCCTTGCGGACGAAATAGCGCTTCAGGCGCTTGCGGTCGACTCCAAGAACGGCGCGGTCAGAATAAAAGCCTTGGCGAGCTTTGGAGATCACCCTGTCGTTGACGTCCGTCGCGAATATCTGTACCGCAGTCGGAGAGGCCGCCCGGCCGAGGAACTCCAAGACATTGATGGCGTGCGAGTACGCCTCCTCGCCCGTAGAGCAACCGGGAATCCATATCCGGACGGGTCCCTTGGCGCGGCCGCGCAGCAGTTTGGGGTAGACCCGGCGCGCGAGAGCCTTGAACATGGCGGGGTCGCGAAAGAAGCTGGTCACGTGGATGAGGAGATCGTCGAACAGGAGGTCGAGCTCGTCGCGCCGCTCCTCCAGCAGAGCCGCGTAAGACTCGAAGGTGTCGAGCTTCTGGAGCGCCATCCTCCGCTGAATCCGCCGATGGATGGTAGTTCGTTTGTAGTGGGTGAACTCGACTCCCGTCGCCTTCCGCAGAAGGATGAAGATTCTATTGAGAGCGGCCTCGTCGGCGAGCCTTGCGGCGTAAGCCGTCTTCGACGCGCTCCCGTTGAGGTACGGATGCCGCCCGATCCTTGTCAACTCTTCGGCGATCCTTTCCGGGGACAGCACGAAGTCGACGCAGCCGGAGGAGGCGGCCGAAAGCGGCATGCTGGGATGGGCGGCGCTGTCCAGGTCTTGGGCGAAGGTGATTCCTCCCGCGGCCTTGAGCGTTTCCAGGCCCGCCGTCCCGTCGGACGCTTCTCCCGACAGGATGATCCCCATGGCGCGCGGTCCCTGATCCGCGGCGAGACTGGCCAGAAAAAGATCAATCGGGGAATGTCGGCTCGTCCGGACCGGGCGGGCGACCAGGCGCAAGACGCCCTTGCGGATCACGACATCCCTATCCGGCGGCACGATGTAAAGGAAATCGGGACGGGCCTTCACGCCGGCCTCGGCCCGTCGGACGGCCATCCCCGTGGACTTGGAGAGGATGGCGGGCAGGTTGCTGACGCCCGTCGGGGACAGGTGCTGAATGAGAACGAAAGACATGCCCGGGCGAGGCGGCAGGGCTCGCAGCAATCTGGAGACGGCCTCGAGACCTCCCGCCGAGGCGCCCACGCCCACGATCGGGAAGCCGTTCCTCACCGAGTCCGTGCCCTCGACTTCCCGGCCCTGAGGCGGTAGCCGCCCTTCGAGACCGTTTCGATCAAGTCTTGCTCCGGCCGAAGCTTCTTGCGCAGCAAAGCGATGTGTTGATCCACCGTCCGGGACTCGAGTTCGAGGCTGGGTTCATAGCCCCAAACAATTTTCATGAGCCGTTCGCGCGAAAGAATCCTTCCATCGGCGGCCATGAGTGCGTTCATGAGCTCGAACTCCTTGGGGGACAGCGATACGGACTTTCCCCGCACCGCGGCTTCCCGGCTGTCCGCGTCGAGGGTCACTTTCCCGGCCGAACGGAGCCGGCCAGCGGAGCGCGCCGCACCCTTGGCCCGGCGATCGAGCGCCTCGATCCTCGCGAGGAGCTCCCTCAAGGAGAACGGCTTGGTGACGTAGTCGTCTCCCCCGAGCTTGAGTCCGATCACCTTGTCGACCTCGCCCTTCTTGGCGGTCAGGAACAGGATGGGGATGTCCCTCTGCTGACGCACCCGGCGGCACATCTCCAATCCGTCCATGCCTGGAAGCATCACGTCGAGCACGATCAGGTCGGGTTTGCGGCTGCGGACGAGGGACAAGCCGCGCTCGGCCGAGCCGGCGGTGAGCACGCGATAACCGTCCTCGCGCAGATTGAACCGCAAGAGCTCCCGCATAGGCCCCTCGTCCTCAACGATAAGAATCATCGATTTATGAGCCATGCGGGTACCCTCCGATTCTAGCAAAGAGCCGCCGAACCTCCGGGGAGACGATGATTGGGGCGGGAATGTGGGATGCCGGTCTCATCCCAAAAACAGAATCCTCCGACGACGGAGTCGCGCGACTGGTGCGATTTCGTAGACAAAACATTTACATTTCATTTTCCATGACGAGACCTGGCTTCGTTTTACAATAGTTCCACTTCGCATCGGGCCCGGAACCGGATTACGGCCGGATCGAGCCGGAATACGGACGCGGCATCGGCAGCACCCGGTCTGAGTTTGGCCGGAATCTAAACTTCGCAAAGGAGAAACAAATGTCGATATTCAAGAAAAGCGGAGCCGTCGCGGAAAAACCGCGCGCTCGGCGGAAGAACCCGTCGGTCAGCGTCGTTCATCCCGACGAGAAGGAGACCGTCTCGCACACGAACTATACGTTCCAAGTCGCCGTCGCCGAACCGGCGGAGAGCGTCGAGATATGCATCGACGGAGGCGATTGGCAGCCGTGCCGGGAATCCATAGGCCTCTGGTGGTACGACTGGACTGGCTATCACGCCAGCGAGCACCGGGCCCTGGCCCGACTGCGCAGGCCGGACGGGACGATCGCGTCGTCCGAGCCCAGAATATTCGAGGTCAGGCTCGATTGACCCGGGATGGCGCGGTTTTCGCGACAACCGACGCCGGCGGCGGCACGCCGGGCGGGGGAGGGCGTTGTCCGTCCCCGCTCGGGTGCCGAAAGGGGAACAGTCATATGCGACATCGTGCCGAAACAAGCACGTTGCGACTGCAGCTCGAACCGGAACTCGCGGCCTCTCAATTGGCCGCCATCGTCGAGGCGTCCGACGACGCCATCATGAGCGCCACACTGGATGAGACTCTCACCGCCTGGAATCCGGGCGCCGAGCGCCTCTTCGGCTACGCTCCGCACGAGATGCTGGGAAAGTCCGTGTCTCTCCTGGCGCCGCCGGACAGGAGCGATGCCGTGCCTCAATTCAACAAGAGGATATCGCGAGGAGGCCGCTTCCATCACCATGAAACGGAATTCGTCGGAAAGGATGGACGGCGCCTGAAAATCCGCCTCTCCATTTTGCCGATCAGGAACGGGGCGGGGCGCGTGGCTGGAGCGGCCTTGATCGCCCGGGACATCGCGGAACGCGACAAGACCGAGTCCTCGCGGTTTAAGTCGGAAATGGTGACCTGGATCTGCCATGAATTCAACAACTCCTTGACGATGTTGATAACCTCCAGCCATGTTCTAAAAAGGGGGGAACGCGGGAAGCTCGCCAAAGACCGCCGGTGTACCTACGACGTCATCGATAGGACGCTGAACCGGCTCAAGAAAAACGTCGCCAACTGGCTCGACAGCGCGAGGCTCGAGTCCGGCAGCTTGATCATCAACGTGTGCAAGACGCCGATCAACGAGCTGCTCAAGGAAAGCATCAAGATGCTGCGTCCGTTGGCCCAACACAAGAAGATCGGCATGAGGTTGAGTTCCCTCGCCGCAGCCAAAACCGGGGCCATCAAGGCCGATGCCGACGCGGTGTCCTTGGTGATCGCCAACCTCATTTCCAACGCGATCAAATACACTCCGGCGGGGGGGCACATCACGGTGGGGGTCAGGCCGGTCAATGGATCTATGCTGCGAATCTCCGTAAAAGACAGCGGGATCGGAATCAAAACGAAGGAAATCCCGCTCATTCTCTCGGGACAACGCACCGCAGACGGGATGCGGACGGCGTCGGGTCTCGGCCTCGGCCTTAAGATATGCCAGGAGCTGCTCTCGCACCACGGAAGCAGGCTCAGCGTCGAGAGTTCGCCGGGCGGCGGTTCGCGCTTCTCCTTCGCCTTGCCGCTATGGAGGGGGCGAGCGACTCGGCGAGCCGCCGCGCGTCGACAGGAGACGCCCTGAATGATTCTTTCTTGTGGATGGAGCGTCCCCGGTAACGGAAAATCTCATGAACGATCGAATCACCGAGGTCTTTCTCGTTCGAGGAGCGCTATGACGAAGAAAGAAGAGGAAATGAAACCGCTCGAGGCGAGGCTCGACGAGGCTCTCGAGGAATCTTTCCCGGCGAGCGATTCGGCCAGGGTGACGAGCGGCGTTCAAAATGCGGTAGAGGAGGTTTGCATGCACTACAAATATCAGGTGCGTACGGAACTGCGGCCGAAAGGGCTGTCGGGCATCAGCGAGTCGCAGATCACGCAGCATTGGTCGTTGTACGAGGGCTATGTGAAGAACGTCAATCTTTTCAACGGGAAGCTCGCGGCGCTCTCGGAGAAGGGCGACTTCGGCGTGGAGTTCGCGGAGCTCAAGCGGCACTTGGGCTTCGAGTACGACGGGATGATCCTTCATGAGCACTATTTCGGCATCCTGAAAGCCGGCGAAATGCCGTTGGGCGAAAACGCCAAGCTGACCAAACTGCTGAAGAAATCGTTCGGCGGGTACGGCAAGTGGTTGGAGGAGTTTTATGTCATGGGCAAGATGCGCGGAGTGGGTTGGGTGATCCTGTATTACGACCCGCGGGCGCAGGTGCTGACCAACCATTGGATCGGCCTGCACGAGGGCGGCCATCCGTCGGGGTTCGTTCCGATCCTGGTCATGGACGTCTGGGAGCATGCGTACATGGTGGATGCGGGGGTCGCGGGCCGGCCGGCCTACATCGATGCTTTTCTCAAGAACGTCGATTGGCCGAAGGTGGAACAGGTCCTGGGTTTTGCGACTCAGGAGTCGCAGTGGCAGGAGATCGGGAAATAGCGGTCCGACGAAACTCCGGAGATGCCGGGGATATTGATAGGAGAGACATCATGAGCGATCAGATATGAAATCGCCCTGAAGGCGAACCGGTTCGTGGTGGTCATCGCGCACGGGACGCCGGAAGGCGTCGTCCGCGCCAAAACGATCATGAATCCGACGCGCGAGAAACGACGGACAACGGCGCTTAAATTGGGAGGTGCATTAAATGAGAACTCGAAGCTCTTTTGCGGCATTGATCTTCATCGGAATCATCGTCGTCGGGTGGGCATTGGCGTTCGTCGTGTATCGAGTCACGGGCGACGCGAACAGCGAATGGATCGGGGCCATTGCCCTTGTTTTCGCCTTTGCCGGCTTTCTCGCGACGAACGTCGCTGATCAGTGGGAAAAGGCGGTGATCTTGCGCCTCGGCAAGTTCCGCTCTCTTGAGGGGCCCGGGCTGTTCTTCATCATCCCGATCGTCGACACGATCCCTTACTGGATCGATACCCGCGTGATCACGGTTTCTTTCAAGGCGGAAAAGACCTTGACCAAGGACACCGTGCCGGTCGACGTCGATGCGGTGCTGTTTTGGAAGGTCTTTGACCCGAAGAAAGCGGCCCTGGACGTCGCCAATTATCAGGGCGCCATCGGCTGGGCCTCCCAAACGGCACTGCGCGACGTCATCGGCAAGACCATGCTCTCGGACATGCTGGAAGGTCGGGAGAAGATTGGCAGCGAACTGCAGAAGATCATCGACGCGCGCGCCGAGCCCTGGGGCATCAGCATCATTTCGGTGGAAGTCAAAGACGTGCTGATCCCCACAGCCCTTGAGGACGCGATGTCGATGCAGGCCCAAGCGGAAAGAGAGCGTCAGGCCCGGGTGATCCTGGGCGATTCAGAGCGGCAAGTTGCGGAGAAGTTCGGGGAGGCGGCAAGGACCTACGCCGACGATCCCATCGCCCTGCACCTGCGAGCGATGAACATGCTTTATGAGGGCTTGAAGGAGAATTCCACGATCGTGATCGTGCCAAGCTCGGCCGTGGAAACCATGCAGCTCGGCGGCCTTGCCGGAATGACGGCGCTCACGATGGGATTGCAGGACCGAGAACAGAAGGCGAGGGAGCTCAAGAAGACGAACGGCTCGGAAGCCTAGACTGAGGGAAACGCGGCGAAGAAAATCGAGCACATTGAAAGGGGACATATGACCATGAATGAACCGGTCGTTGCCGTTTATGATTCGCATAAGCAGGCGGAAGAGGCCGTCAAGGAACTTCAGAAGGATTACTTCATGTCGCCCCACGAGTAGGACATCCCGGCGCCGACGTAGCGCACGCGCTGGGCCAAGGTGGGCCGCGACTCGTAGGTGTAGTAGGGCGTCAACTCCACGGCCGGCGTCACGCGCAGGGAAAAGCCGGCGCCGTAGCTGTCGGAGCGGAAATTTCCCGGAGGAAGCGATAGCCCCGGCTGGAAGGCCTCGTTGGCGTGGGTGTAGGAAATCCAGGGCTTGAACCGGCACCATTCTTCCCAAGCCAGGCGCGTGTTGTAGGCGCCCAGCCAGCCGCTGGCGCCGCCGGAGGTGAAGGCGCTTTGCGTCGTGGAGTAGCCCACGCTGGCCGCCAGACCCAGGCCCTCCCAGGTCAAAGTCGGGGCCAAGCCGTAGACGTCGGCGGCGTCGTAGTGCTGGTAGGACGCGGCGGCCTCGGCCGAGAAGCCCGCGCCCAGGGGCAGCCCGCCGTGGAGCGCGCCGCGCGCGGAGGGCAGGATGGTGCCCGAGGTGGCCCCGCCGGCGGCAAATCCCGCCCACGCGCCGTGTCCGCCCAGCTTGTGGTCCGCCTCCACGCCGAAGTCCGTGTCGTCCAGGCCGAAGCGATGTTGGTAGGTCGCGCCTCCCAGAACGTTCCAACCGTGGAATTGCCGGTCCTCCAAAGACAGCTCCGTCCCGTTTCCGGGGCCGACGAAATTGTAGTCCTCGTGATAGTAGCCGGTGCGCGCGGTGAAGCGCCGCGGCTTCTCGCAGTCGGCGCGGCGGATCAGCGCCTGCAGACGCGCGAGTTCCTGAAGAAACTCCGGATCCTGCGGATAGTCCTTCAGGCCCTGCCGGGCCAGCGCGAGCGCGTCTTGCGGCCGCCCTTGGTAGCCGCGCAGGCGCAGCAGGCCCAGCAGGGCCTCGCGGTGCTTCGGATTTTTCGCTAAAACGAGCGCATACTGCTTTTGCGCGTCGTCGTAGCGCCCGGTCCAGGCCAGGGCGCGAGCCAAATCGCAGCGCAGATCCAGGTCTTGCGGCGCGGTCAGAACGGCCGCTTCCAGCAGCGGCAGCGCCTCCTGCGCCTTGCCTTGGTTGAGCAGGCTGCGGGCGCGCTCAAGCCGCGGCGGCGCGGCTTGGGCGCGCGCTTGGGCGGGATGCAGGAGCGCCGAGCAGAAAAGAACGAAAACGGCCGCCGCGAGGCGGGCGCGCCGCGTGCTCCGGCGGGAAGAAATCGCCATGGCCTTATGATACATCCTACCGCATTTGACGCCTGCGGGCGCATTCGTGGGCCCAAGAGCCTAGGCCGTCCTGGGCCTCTCGGGCCTGGCGAAAATCCGAACTCTCGTCCATACTGTGTCACCGAGGTCCAGGAGCCCCATGATTCGACTGAGACGGACGATTGGCGCCGTCGCCGCGCTGGCGT